>NZ_CP161920.1:737500-1110000 GCF_040819555.1 Nitratireductor sp. GISD-1A_MAKvit | reverse complement strand
ATCGTGAGCAGTATGTGCCGGCCGCAGAACCTGAAATGAACCCCGTGCTTCTGGCAGCGTTCGATCATCCGACCGCCCCCCGCCGCATACCGCGTTCCGACCTGCCACGCGTCTACGATGGGATCTATCGTGCTGCATACGCGTATGGCCTGACCCCCGAGATGACCAAACGTCTCATCCGGCTTCTGTCGGCGGATGTGGATTTTCAGTCTCGACTGGCTCCAAGTGACAAGCTTGAAGTCTTCTTCTCCGCCCCCGACACGGAGAAAAACGCCACCGATCAATCAGAGCTGCTCTACGTCAAGGCGCGTTTCGGCGACGTCACCCGCACTTTCTACCGGTTTCAGTTCGATGATGGCACCGTTGACTATTTCGACGAGGACGGCAGAAGCGCCAAACGCTTCATGCTGCGCAATCCGGTGCCAAACGGGCGCTTTACGTCAGGCTTCGGCATGCGGCGCCATCCGGTTCTTGGATACAGCAAGATGCATACCGGCGTTGACTGGGCGGCGCCACGCGGCACCCCGATCATCGCCGCCGGCGACGGCGTAGTCGAAAAGGCCGGCTGGGCCGGCGGCTACGGCCGCCAGACCATCATCCGGCACAATAACGGCTTCAAGACCTCCTACAACCATCAGAGCGGCATCGCCAAGGGCGTCTCGGCCGGGGCGCGCGTTCGACAGGGGCAGGTTATCGGCTATGTGGGGGCCACCGGTCTCGTGACAGGCAACCACCTCCATTACGAGATGATCGTCAACGGAACCAAAGTGGACCCGATGCGCGTCCGTCTGCCCGACAACCGGGCGCTCAAGGGCAAGGACCTGCTCGCATTCGAACGGGAACGCAGCCGTATTGATGAATTGCTGCAGGACGCTGCGGACGCGCCGCTTTCGGTTGCCGCAAGCGGCAGCTAGGACGAGCGTTTCCGCATCAGAAAACCGTTCCACCATTGTCGGCGGAGCGGTATGTTTCCAAGCCGAAGAGCGCCTCCGCAGGTGTCTGCGCGGCGCGACGATCCTTCATTCGACAAATGTGACCGAAACGCCGGGCTTCACTTTCTTCGCCAGCTCTTCCGCATCCCAGTTGGTGAGACGGATACAGCCATGGGAAGCGGTCTTGCCTATCTTGGAAGGTTCCGGCGTACCGTGAATGCCATAGGTCGGCTTGGACAGTGCGATCCACACGGTTCCCACCGGCCCGTTGGGACCGGGCGGAATGGTGAGAACCCTGTCATTGTTGCCCTGCTTGAAGTTGACCTTGGGATTGTAGGTGTATTGAGGATTGAGCGCGATGCGCGCCACCGTATGTGTTCCGGTGGGCGAAGGGGTATCGGACGATCCGATTGTGGCGGGATAGGCGGCGACAAGCTGCCCGTCATCATTGTAGGCGCGCAACTGTTTGGCACTCTTGTCGGCAACGATGCGCGAAACCTTCGCTTTCATCGGTTCTCCGACATTCATCACTCTGATCACAGTGCCGGGCCGGTTGAAATTTGCATCCGGATTGAGCGCAAGAAGATATTTCTCATCCATGTGGAAGCGCTCAGCCAGCATCTCCACCACGGAGGTGTAGGAAAGTGCGTCGAGCTGCGCCTTTTTTCCGTAATCGGAAGGAACCGACGCAATGTACGGACCGGCTGCATCCTCAGGCGTGATGGTGTACTCGGTAAAGGCAGGGCCGCCCGTCCGTTCAAGCTCGGCCTTTACCCATTCCGCATCATAGGTTCGCAGCGTCTGGCCCGTAATCTCGCGATAGGTCCGAATGGCCTTGTTGACATTGTCTCCGGTCCGGCCATCGATCACGCCGGGCGAGGCACCCGCACGGTCGAGCAAAACCTGGAACCGTGCTACGTCTTCACTCACACCACGCGGCATCACCACCGCGCTGTCCCTGGGAAGTGAAGGTCCGCGCGATCCCGTATCGCGTTCTGATTCCGCATCGGGGATCGCCGCGTAGTTTTCGCGTCCACCGGGTGCATCAAGCGGAGCGCGATCAATGGTGCCCTGCCCGTACCCCGGCGCTTCAGGATAGGCGTTCCGGTCGTCAAACCGCGGTGGTTCACCATAAGTGCGGTCATCATAGGGCTCCGCATAACGCTCCCGTGGTGCGGTGCGCGCCCTTCCGCGATCACGCCGGTACCGGTCAACGTCACGAGGATCGGTAAAGTCGTAAACCTGTCCTTCGAACTCGCGCGGGCGGGAAGGCCTGCGCTCATATTGTCGACGCCCCGGTGCCGGCGGTCGAATCTCCACCACTTCACCGGTAAAGGCATCGACAATGATTTCACGCCCATACTGATCGATATAGACGTCAAAATCATAGTTTTGCACGAGTTGGACCCGAGGTTGCGCTGCCCGATCGCCGGCGCCATCACCACCGCGCGCGCTTCCGCCATCGACCAGGCGGGAGGGCTGAATGTCAGCCGGGATCTCGGGCATGGTCATCGCCGCCTGAACCCCAGCTGGCGCAAAAGCCAGACATAACACTGTCAGCAGGTGCGTTTTCACGTCCATTGCCCCTTGTCTCGACATACACGAACAGACTGATCACCCCACCGGCGATTCGCCCTTTTGACGAATGATTCACCATAGGAGATGAACCGGACGTGAAGATGGTGCCACTTGTGACAATTTTGCGGCCGGATCAGACCGGGTCCAGCCCCAGTTCTTGTCTCAGTTTACGGGTAAGACCCAGGGCTACAAGACGGTGGCTCTCGGCCAGATATTCCGCGAGCGCCTCGTCATCCATCGCTTCGTCCGTCTGTCGCTGGATCCACTTCATGCCACGGGAAGCAAGATAGGGCGCCGGGCGCAGTCCCGGCTGCTCACGAAGCACATCGAAGGCCAGTTCGGAACATTTGAAGGAGATGCCGAGCTTTCCCTCCGCGCCCTGGCTGCCGATGGCAAAAACCTTGCCTCCTACCTTCCAGACATGCGCACCGCCCCATTGAACAACATGAGTGGCGTGCGGAAGGGCACCGCAAACCGCGTTGAATCTGTCGGTTTCCATGTACCCTCCCGCGACCGGTCGTTTGAGCGCTATGCAGCCTGACTTGCCTCATCGGCCGCTGAGGCCTTCCGAGGGCGGAAATTCAACCGATCGGACCCCGCCGTGACCTTCACGTTGGACCCGTCGAATATCTCGCCCTGAAGAATCTTCTCCGCCAGCGGATCCTGAAGCTCCTTCTGCATCACCCGTTTCAGCGGGCGCGCACCATAGGCCGGGTCGTAACCCTTGTTGGCAAGCCACTCGATAGCCTCGTCGTCGAGGTCGAGCGTGATCTTCCGGTCCGAAAGCAACTTTTCCAGCCGCTGCAACTGGATTGCCACGATCTTCCCCATATCCGCGCGGCGAAGCCGATGGAAAAGAATGACCTCGTCAATCCGGTTCAGGAATTCCGGTCGGAAAGAAGCCTTGACCACATCCATCACACTGTCGCGCACCTTGTCGACGTCATCGGCCTCGCCAAGGTTCACCAGATACTCGGCGCCAAGGTTCGACGTCATCACGATCAGCGTGTTGCGGAAATCGACTGTGCGCCCTTGCCCGTCTGTCAGGCGGCCGTCATCGAGCACCTGAAGGAGAACGTTGAAAACATCCGGATGCGCCTTTTCGATCTCATCGAACAGAATTACCTGATAGGGACGTCGACGGACAGCCTCGGTGATGACGCCGCCCTCTTCGTAGCCGACATAGCCGGGAGGAGCCCCGATCAGACGGGCGACGGAATGTTTCTCCATGAACTCCGACATGTCGACGCGCACCATCGCCTGCTCGTCATCGAACAGGAAACTGGCCAATGCCTTGGTCAATTCGGTCTTGCCGACGCCCGTTGGGCCAAGGAACATGAAGGAGCCAATGGGCCGGTTGGGATCCTGCAGACCGGCACGCGCACGGCGAACGGCCTTGGAAACGGCCTGCACGGCCTCGCCCTGGCCTATCACCCGCCTGGCGATCTCGTCTTCCATCCGCAACAGTTTCTCGCGCTCGCCTTCCAGCATCTTGTCAACCGGAATACCGGTCCAGCGCGACACGATATGCGCCACGTGGTCCGGTTTGACGGTTTCCTCAACCATCCCGGACGCGCTCTCCTCCTCGCTCTGGGCCTCAGCGTCAGCGAGCTTTTTCTCCAGTTCCGGAATCTCACCATAGGCAAGCTCACCGGCGCGCTGGAATTCGCCCTTGCGCTGGGCAATCGCCAGCTCATTGCGCGCTTCGTCGAGCTGTTTCTTGAGATCGGCGGCAAGACCCAGCTTGTCTTTCTCCGCTGCCCAACGGCTGGTCAGACGAGCAGACTCCTCCTCAAGGTCGGTCAACTCGGTTTCAAGTTTCGCCAGCCGGTCTTTCGAGGCCTCGTCTTTCTCAGCCTTCAAGGCTTCGCGCTCGATCTTGAGCTGCATGATGCGCCGGTCGATTTCGTCCAGCTCCTCAGGCTTGGAATCAACCTGCATCCTCAACCGGGAGGCAGCCTCATCCACCAGATCGATCGCCTTGTCGGGAAGAAAGCGATCAGTGATATAACGATTGGACAGAGTTGCAGCCGCCACCAGGGCCGAATCGGAGACCCGGACCTTGTGATGCTGCTCATACTTCTCCTTCAACCCACGCAGGATCGAGACCGTGTCTTCAACAGTCGGTTCATTCACGAAAACCGGCTGAAAACGACGGGCCAGTGCAGCGTCCTTTTCCACGTGCTTGCGGTACTCATCGAGCGTGGTGGCACCGACACAGTGCAGTTCCCCCCGCGCCAGGGCCGGCTTCAGGAGGTTGGATGCATCCATGGCGCCATCGGCCTTTCCGGCACCGACAAGCGTATGCATCTCGTCAATGAAAAGGATGATGCTGCCGCTCGCTGCCGTCACCTCCGAAAGCACCGCTTTCAGACGTTCCTCGAACTCGCCGCGATATTTCGCACCGGCGATCAACGCCCCCATATCGAGCGCCATCAACTGCTTGTCTTTCAGGGATTCCGGCACATCGCCATTCACGATACGCAAAGCAAGCCCCTCGGCAATGGCCGTCTTACCAACGCCTGGCTCACCAATCAGGACCGGATTGTTCTTTGTCCTGCGCGAAAGAACCTGGATGGTGCGCCTGATCTCATCGTCGCGACCGATCACCGGATCGAGCTTGCCCGCCCGCGCATCGGCCGTAAGGTCGCGCGCATATTTCTTGAGCGCGTCATATCCCTGTTCGGCACTGGCCGAATCGGCTGTGCGTCCCTTGCGAATGTCGTTGATTGCCTGGTTAAGCCCAACCGGAGTGACACCCGCCTTCGACAGGATGTCCGAGGTTTTGGCGGACTTCTCCATGGCAAGCGCCGTCAGGAGGCGCTCTACGGTCACAAAGCTGTCCCCAGCCTTTGCGGCCAGTTCTTCAGCGGTGGAAAAAACCTTGGCCAGCGGCTGCGCCATATAAAGCTGCCCATTGCCCCCTTCAACCTGGGGCATCGCCTTGAGTGCGGCCTCGACGCCAAGGCGCACGTCCTTTGCGCTTCCACCAGCCCGCTCAATCAGAGAGGCGGCCAGGCCTTCATCGTCATCGACGAGAACCTTGAGCAGGTGCTCGGGCGTGAACTGCTGGTGATTGCTTGTGAGCGCCTGGGTCTGTGCCGACTGGACAAATCCGCGCACGCGCTCGGAGTATTTTTCAAAGTTCATAAGTGTCTCCATTTCCTTGCCAGCCTGCTGTGCAGCACTGACAACGACCAATGCGACGGGCTCCCAGAAACCATGATGCGATCAGAATATCACGGTCCCGCGTGGCAAGCCCAACAGTTTGAGATATGGGAACATATCCCTATCGGCACAAGATGGAGACAAACGAAAAACGGCGGGGAAGCCCCGCCGTTTCTGGAATTATCAGGAAGGCTGCTCAGCCCTGCGCAGCCACTTCATCAGTCGGCGCCGAGGAAGCTGCGGCTTCACCCGACTCACCGCCTTCGGCATCATCGGTCTTGCGGGCACGGGTGCGACGCGGGCGTTTGACGGCAGGCTTTTCGCCTTCCGTTGCCTCATCACCGTTCTCGGCCTTTGCGGCGGCAGGTTTGCGTCCCCGCCGGGCTGGCTTGGGTTTCTCGCCCTCCTCGCTGCCGTTAAGACCCTCGGTGGCACGACCGTTTGCAGACTTGCTTTCCGTGTCATCGCCATTCAGGGCGATTTCAGCGGGCACACCCTTGATCTCCGGCTGGGGACCAGAGCCATCCTCCACGCGCTTTTGGCGCTGGGGTTTCTGGTTGTTGCCATTGCCGGCTTCAGATGCGTCCTGCTCGTCGGCGTCGCCATCATTATCGTCACGGTTTTCACGTGCCTGCTGCTGCTGTTGCTGCGCCTGAGCCGCGGCAATGATGCGATTATAATGCTCTGCATGCTGCAGGTAGTTTTCGGCCATCACGCGATCGCCGGAACTCTGCGCATCACGCGCAAGGGTAGCATATTTATCAGCCACCTGCTGTGCGGTTCCGCGGATTTTCACATCCGGGCCATTGCTCTCGTAGCTGCGTGCTAACGGATTCGGGCCCTTGCGGTTGTTGTTGCCGCGACCGCGCATGCGCCTGTTCTGCTGTTGTGGCCTCATTCGACTCTCTTGGTTTTTTGAGACTGCTTGTTCGAGACAGATTTTTTGAAACGATACTCTTTTCAGATGGCGGACGATGGCGGGAGGCCAGCAGTCTCACATCTCCCCTGGGCCCAATGCCGCTCCGCGTTTCGCGGGCGCCGATGCCATGCTGTGCCGCTTCAAATCAGTTGCCGGACAATCCCCACAATGAAGCAGAGGCGATAAACGCCTTTCACGACAGCTGGTCCTCGGGAACCGAATCGATAACGGTGCTGTCTGCTTCGTCCCATCCGGTAGGCGGAACCTAACGGCATTCTTTTGCAATGCCAAGCTTTTTTTCAAGCTTCTTCACGGGGCTTGTCCGCCACGAAAACCAGCGCCCGATCATGCCCCGCCAGATCCCTTTCGCTCGCATGAAGCCGAAAGCCCGCGCCGTCAAACAGCGCACTGACAGCGTCTTTCTGATCGTGCCCGATCTCAAGGGCCACCATGCCTCCGACCGCCAGAAAGGCACCGCTGTGGGTTGCAAGCACGCGGTATGCGGCAAGTCCGTCTTCACCCGCCACCAGCGCCCTCCACGGGTCGTGATCCCGAACCTCCACGGAAAGCTGATGCCAGTCCTTCTCACGAATGTAGGGCGGGTTCGAAACGATCACGTCAAACCGACCGGATATGTTTTCAAACCAGTCGGACCGGCATGTTTCGAACCGTGATCCGTACCCATTGATATCGGCATTCCTTTGCGCGGTTGCAAGCGCATCAGCTGAAATATCCGCGCCGATAATCCGCGCGTTCGGCAAGACACTGAGCAATGCGAGCGCCACCGCTCCGGTACCCGTTCCCAGATCGAGAATACGCCAGGGACGATCCACGCCGCCAAGACCACGGATTTGCGCCAGAACGAGGTCCACCAGGGTTTCGGTGTCCGGACGGGGTTCAAGCGTCTCGGGGGAAAGCTCCAGCCTGAGCCCGTAAAACTCCCGCGATCCGAGAATTCGATGAGCGGGCCTGCCACCGATCCTTTCGGCAATGGCCTGCTCAAGCCGTTTACGCGTTTCAACCGAAACCGTCTGCTCGGGCCGAGACAGGGCATCCAGCCGTGTGGTCTGGGTAAAATGCTCCACCAGAAGGCGGGCGTTCAGCGCCGCATCAGGGACGTTCGCCTGTTTCAGTGTTTGACGCGCCCATGAAAGCAGGGCGCCAAGCGTCATGACCTCAGCCATCCGCCCCGGTTTCCGAGAGCAGTCTGGCCTGATGGTCGGAAATCAGCGCATCGATCACCTCATCGAGGTCACCTTCGATAACCCTGTCGAGCTTGTAGAGCGTGAGGTTGATTCTGTGGTCCGTCAGCCGACCCTGTGGGAAATTATACGTGCGAATGCGCTCCGAACGATCACCGCTGCCCACCTGCAGGCGCCTTGCCTCCGAACGCTCGTCGGCGGCCTTCATGCGCTGCATGTCGAACAGGCGCGCACGAAGAATCTGCATGGCCCGAGCGCGGTTCTGATGCTGGGATTTTTCTGCCTGCAGCACCACGACCCCTGTGGGGATATGCGTGATCCGAACCGCCGAATCGGTGGTGTTGACGTGCTGTCCACCGGCCCCCGAAGCGCGCATCGTATCTATGCGAATGTCCTCGGGCTTGATGTCGACATCGATGTCTTCGGCTTCCGGCAGAACCGCCACCGTGGCGGCAGAGGTGTGGATACGCCCCTGCGCCTCCGTTGCAGGCACGCGCTGTACACGGTGAACACCGGATTCAAACTTCAGACGGGAGAAAACCCCTCGCCCCGAAACAGTCGCGATGATCTCCTTGTAGCCACCCGCCTCGCCTTCGCTGGCGGAGACGACCTCCACGCGCCATCCCTTCTCCGAAGCATAGCGCTCGTACATGCGGAACAGGTCACCGGCAAAAAGCGCGGCCTCATCGCCACCGGTGCCAGCGCGAATTTCCAGAATGGCATTCTTCTCGTCGGCTTCATCCTTCGGAAGCAGTAGAATCTGCAGTTCCTCGCCCAGCGTTTCGATACGGGCCTCGACCTCGGGCAGATCAGCTTCGGCAAGTTCGCGCATTTCCTTGTCCGTCGCGGCATCGACGATCATGGAGTTCAGATCTTCCAGTTCGCCTTCGGCCTGGCGCAGCTCACGGATCTTTCCCGCAACCTCCTGCAACTCCGAATATTCCGACGCCAGCTTCACGTAGACTTCCGGCTCCGGGCCCGACGCCATCTGCGTTTCGATGAGCTCGAAACGTTTGAGTACCTGGTCCATGCGGTCGCGCGGCAAGTCGGTCATCGACGGGAAAGCCTGTGAGTTCTAGAGAGCAATATTGTGCCTGTTGGCGAAATCGCGAAGCAGCGCGCGAATATCGGTGGATGCACTGTGATTGGCAAGAGCCTCCTCCATCAGCACCGAAAGGTCCGACAGTGGAAGTTCGCAAAGCATGGCCTTGACGGGGCCGATGGCCGCAGGCGCCATGGAAATCGAGCGATAGCCAATTCCAAGCAACGCCATGGCCGAAATTGGGCGGCCAGCCAACTCGCCACACAGCGTCACCGGTGTGCCGTACTGATCTCCTGCACGCACGATCTGCCGAAGAATGCGCAGGAACGGCACGCACAACGGGTCGAACCTGTCTGCGATGCGCGTGTTTCCACGATCCGTGGCCGTCACGAACTGGAAGAGATCATTGGACCCGACGGAGACGAAGTCCACCGCCTGCATGAGTTCATCGAGTTGCCAGAGCAGAGATGGCACTTCGATCATGGCGCCGAGCTTCAGCTGTGTCGGCAACAGATAACCGAAACGCGACAGGTGACGCACCTCGCGATCGATGATGTCGCGCGCCTGCCGCACTTCATTCACTTCCGTGACCATGGGCAGCATCATGCGCAGTTCGCGCCCGCCCGAGGCTTTCAGAAGCGCCCTGATCTGGGTGCGTAGAAGCCCCGGCCGATCCAGCGTCAGGCGGATGGCCCGCCAGCCGAGTGCCGGGTTTTCTTCGTGCTGGGCTCCCTTGAAATAGGGAAGCACCTTGTCGCCACCAATGTCGATCGTGCGGAAGGTAACCGGCTTTCCGCCTGCCGCCTCCAGAACTTCGCGATAAAGCCGCTCCTGTGCCTCCACCCTGGGGAAGGCGGCCGCCACCATGAATTGCAGTTCCGTGCGGAAAAGCCCGATACCGGCAGCGCCCGACTGCGCCAGCTGCGGAAGGTCCACGGCCAGACCCGCATTCATCAAAAGATGTACGGGCACATTGTCCCTGGTCTCGGTCGGGCGATCGCGTAGCTCCTGATAGAGCTTCTGACGGCGCGCACGGAAGCGCACCTTCTCGGCATAGGCCTCCTCGACATCCGACTGAGGTCGCAGGTGAACCTGACCATCCTCGCCATCGACGATGATCGCATCCCCGTTCTCCGACATCGAGACGGCACCCTTGACCTGCCCTACTGTCGGCAAGCCAATGGCGCGTGCGACAATCACGATATGACTGGTCGGCGCCCCTTCTTCCAGAACTAGGCCCCGGAGCTTCTGTCGCGGATAGTCGAGAAGCTCCGCCGCCCCCATGGACCGGGCAACAATGATGGCATCCTTGGGCAGGATTTCCGCCAGGGCATCGGGCCCCCGCCCCATGAGCTGTCGCAGGAGCCGATTTGCAAGATCGTCAAAGTCGCTCATCCGCTCACGCAGATAGGGGTCGGTCATATGCATCATGCGCGCGCGCATGTCGCTCTGCACTTTTTCCACCGCAGCTTCCGCAGTGAGCCCATTGTTGATGGCCTCTTTCAGGCGGCGCACCCAGCCACGATCATTGGCAAACATGCGATATGCCTCGAGCACGGCCCGGTGTTCGCCTTCAAAGGCAACATCGCGCCGCGACAGCATGTCGTCGATGGACAGGCGCAGCGAATCGAGCGCGCTTTCAAGCCGTTCCAGTTCCTCGTCACTGTCCTCATTGAAAAGCGCTGTCACAACGATCCGTGGCTCGTGCAGAACCACGTGCCCAAGCCCAACCCCTTCGTTGAAGGGCAGCCCCGTCATGCTCACGGGTCGGCTGAGATCGAGTTCGATACCGGGACGGGTCAGCCGCGCCAGATCACCGGTGGCGATCATTTCGGCAATCACCATTGCCACCGTTTCCAGCGCCTCGATCTCGTCTTCGCGATAATGGCGCATGGTGCGGTTCTGCACCACGAGAACACCCAGCGTCCGCCCGGCCCTCAGGACGGGAACACCGAGAAATGAGTGATAGGCCTCCTCACCGGTTTCAGGCAGATAGGTGAAGGCAGGATGCTTCTGGGCATCGGAAAGATTGAGTGGCCGCGCGCTCGCGGCAATCGTGCCCACCAGACCCTGCCCGAGGCGAAGCTGAGCCAGATGTACGGCGCCGGGATTGAGCCCTTCGGTGGCATAGAGTTCCAGCATGGAGTCGGCGCGCAGCACATAAAGCGAGCACACTTCGGCCACCATGTTCTGGGCGATCTCCCGAACGATATGATCGAGACGCTCCTGAGGATCGAGCGCCTCGGCCATAAGCTCACGCAAACGCCTTAACAAAACTCTCGGGCCGCCGGCCGAATCTCGCATGGAACCCCTCTTCGTTGGCCCAGTCCAGCCGCATGAAGAAGCCAGGCAAAAGCCGGTTTTGGGTGGTTAACTGCCTATTGCTTATCGAGACCGTAGACAGAATGCAAAGTGCGGACCGCCAATTCTGCATAAGGCCCATCGATCAGGATCGAGATCTTGATTTCAGATGTGGTGATCGCGCGTATGTTGATACCCTTCTCGGCCAACGCCTTGAAGGCGATGGCAGCCACACCGGCGTGGCTTCTCATGCCGATGCCGATAACGGAAACTTTCACCATCCCCGCTTCCGACTGAATGGCGTCGAAGCCCACCGTTTCACGAACCTTCTCCAGAACTCCGACGGCTTTTTCAAGATCACCGGATGGCACGGTGAAGGTCATGTCGGTGCGCGAACCATCCTCGGAGATGTTCTGCACGATCATATCGACATTGATATTCGCTTCGGCGAGCGGCCCGAAAATGCCGGCAGAAATGCCAGGACGGTCGGAGACGCGGCGAAGCGAAATCTGCGCTTCATCCTTGGCGTAGGCGATGCCGGTGACGACTTGCTGTTCCACGATTTCATCCTCATCGCATATGAGCGTACCGGGTGGGTTGTCGAAATCCCCCATGCCCGGCGCATCCGGATCCTCGAAAGACGATCTCACAAAGGTTCTGACCTTGTGCACCATGGCCAGTTCCACAGAGCGCACCTGCAGGACCTTGGCCCCCAGGGAAGCCATCTCAAGCATCTCTTCGAAAGAGATTTTTGGAAGTCGCCGCGCTCGCGGTTCAATCCGTGGATCGGTCGTGTAGACACCGTCCACGTCGGTATAGATATCACAGCGATCGGCCTTGACCGCAGCAGCCACGGCCACAGCGCTGGTATCGGATCCACCACGGCCCAGCGTCGCGATACGGTTGTCTGGCCCGATGCCCTGGAACCCGGCAACAACGGCCACCTGCCCGGTGCCCATGCGCCGAACGATTTCGCTGCCGTCAATATCCTGAATACGGGCGGCACCATGCGCACCATCGGTGCGGATGGGAATCTGCCAGCCCTGCCAGGAGCGCGCGTCCACACCCATGGACTGAAGGGCAATCGCCAAAAGGCCGCTGGTGACCTGCTCTCCCGAAGCAACGATGGAATCGTACTCACGCGCATCATAGAAAGGAGATTCGGCACCGGTGGCCTTAGGCATGGACTGCGCCCAGCCAACCAGTTCGTTGGTTTTGCCCGACATGGCCGAAACGACAACCGCCACTTCATGTCCGGCGTCCGTTTCACGTTTTACATGGCGCGCAACATTGTGGATGCGGTCGATATCAGCGACGGAGGTCCCGCCGAACTTCATCACGATGCGCGCCATGGGAACGAAGTGCCTTTTCTCGGAAATTCCTAATGCCCGGCAGAAGCGGACACAACACGACGCAATGGCGGCGACCCGCCCTGCGCCGCGCACTCCATACCCAAAAGATCACTTATCTGCAAGCAATCCGGCAAGGGCCGTAAACCGGGCGAAAAGCCCCCTGAACTCCCACCCCGCCAACGGTTTCGAAAGCGCCGCTTGGTGCAGTGAGACAATTCCCGCCTTGACAATCGGGCTGACCACCCCGACTTCATGAGAGCATGTTATAGCAACACCCAGCGAGGGGTTTCCATGTCAGAAGCGCGACAGACGACCATCGATACGCGGGAGATCGAGCATTTTTCCGCGCTCGCGGCTGAATGGTGGAACCCCGCAGGCAAAATGGGTGTTCTTCACAAGTTCAATCCGGTCAGGCTCGCCTATATCCGCGACCATGTCGCCGCTCATTTCGGCCGCGATCCCCACATGGCAAAACCATTTGCCGGACTGCGCATGCTTGACATCGGGTGTGGTGGCGGGCTGCTCTGCGAACCCATGGCGCGCCTTGGTGCGTCCGTGGTGGGTGCTGATGCTTCCGAAACCAATATCGAAGTTGCCAAAATTCACGCAGAGCAGAGCGGACTGGATATCGATTACCGCGCCACGACAGCCGAAGCACTGGCCGATTCCGGTGAAAAATTCGATATCATTCTGAACATGGAAGTCGTGGAACACGTCGCCGACGTGGATCTTTTTCTTTCGAAATGCGGAGAAATGCTCAAACCGGGCGGCCTCATGTTCGTCGCCACCATCAATCGCACCCTCAAAGCATGGGGGCTGGCGATCATCGGCGCCGAATATGTTCTGAAATGGCTGCCGCGCGGAACACATCAGTATGAAAAGCTGGTCCGCCCGGATGAACTGCAAAAAGCGCTCGCCGAGGCCGGTATCGATATCATCGACCGCAGCGGGGTGGTCTACCATCCCGTCAGCGACCGTTGGCAGCGGTCACGCGACATGGATGTAAACTACATGGTTGCTGCGACAAAGCCTGACTGAGTGCTGCCGCGCGATCCGCTCCCTGAAGGTGGCATCGCCCCTTGGGGCGATTGGCTAATTCTGGTCTTCGGGCAACACCGGAAGAGGCATGAAATCGACCCCATCCTCGATGAGTGACTTCGCTTCCTCCACGCTGGCTTCACCATAGATGCCACGTGGGTCGGATTCACCAAAGTGAATCTTCCGCGCCTCTTCAGCGAACCGGTCGCCGACATAATCGGCATTCTCGCGAACCTTCTTCGAAAGTTCCCTGAGCTGCGCCAGTGCCTGTTTCTGCTGATCCCCCTGAGCAAGCGCAACCTGCTCCCGCTTGCGTCCGGTCGAGACCGCAGGAGCCATCAGGGCCTTCTCCACATCGGTGGAACCGCAATGCGGACATGAAACCAGCATCCGGCTTCGTTGGTCGTCGAAATCGGCATTGTTGCGAAACCAGGCTTCAAAACCATGGCTTTGATCGCAAACCAGATTGAAGCTGATCATGAGACCTGTCTTTCGGCAGTCCGGGAACCCGAAACCCGCACCACGGAAAAGTCGCGGGCATTCTTCAAATTGGGTACCTTGGAGCGTGCGGCATCGACCTGAGAAAGATCAAGCTCGGCCAGCGCAATGCCCGGCTCGGCGCCATCCACTTCGGCAAGAACCCTCCCCCACGGGTCAACAATCAGCGAATGACCATAGGTTTCACGCCCGTCTTCATGCGTGCCACCCTGCGCCGCGGCGATCATGAAGGCCCCGTTTTCAATCGCCCGCGAACGCACCAGCACATGCCAGTGTGCCTGCCCCGTCTGGCGGGTAAAGGCGGCAGGGGCCGTCAGCACCTGCGCATCGGCGCAGGCCAGCGCCCGAAATAGCTGCGGAAAACGCAGATCGTAACAGATCGCAAACCCGAGCCGGCCAAAAGGCAGATCGGCAACCACGGCTCGGTCGCCGGGAGCATAGGTCGCAGATTCCCGCCAGCTCTCCCCGTGATCCAGGTCCACATCAAACATGTGCAGCTTGTCGTATGTCGTCACCAGACGTCCGTCGGGCGCAAACAGGAATGCACGGTTCGCCACCCGGCCATCGTCAAGCGCCACGGCGGTGGAGCCGATATGAACGAATATCGACAGTTCCGCAGCCAGCCGCTGCGCAAGATCAGGCAACAGCGACGCTCGATCTCCGGCGATCCGCTCCACGAGCTCCTCGCGGCTGCGCACAAGAACTCCAGTCATTTCGGGACTCTGCACGTAGGTTGCGCCCTGACGGGGCCGCTTCACGCACAAGCGCCTCAAAGGCATCCGCATTCGCCTCGGGCTCCATGCCCGAGCGCATTTGCAGCGCGGCAGCAATCAGGCGTGTCATGCCCGTCCCCCTTCAAGCATCGTGTCGAGCTTCCCGTCACGGTTCAGCGCATGCAGCTCGTCGCAACCGCCAACATGCACATCCCCGATGAAAATCTGCGGGAACGTCGACCGTCCATTGGAGCGCTGGATCATCTCCTGCCGAAGCTCGTCGGAAAAACTAGCATCGTGCTCCGTATACTCGACACCCTTGCTGTCAAGAAGGCGTTTGGCGGCACTACAAAATCCGCACATCATCCGGGTATAGATCGTCACTTCAGGCATAAGCGGTCCTTGGTGTTGTCCGTGCCTATATAGTGTCTTGATCGTCGCCCCGAAAGTCCCCGGGCAGAACACGCGCAAAGGTGAGAACGTCGACATGGCCCGCCCCGGCACGCAGAAGAATGCGGCTGGCGGCCGCCACTGTGGCACCGGTCGTGTAGACATCGTCGACCAGAACGATTCCGCGCGCCTTGATCTGCGGCAATGCCGCCTCGGGCACACGAAATGCTCCGCGAACATTTGCATGACGCTCGCGCGCGCCCAGGCCCACCTGTTGACGCGTGCGGCGTACACGGACAAGGGCTTCCGGCGCATGTACCAGCCCGCTAAGCTCCGCCACGGCCCTTGCAAGCTCCGCAGATTGATTGAAGCGTCTTGAAAGAAAACGGTTGCGATGCAAGGGGACGGGTATCACCAGATCGGCGTCGGTCAGAATTTCGGCGCCGGCACGCAACATCCATTTCCCCATCCAGGGGGCCAGATCGGTGCGGTCATGAAACTTCAGTCCCTGTACCAGCCGTCTTGCGATATCCTGATAGGCGACTGCAGAACGGGCGCGTCCGAAAGGGGGCGGCTCGGCAATGGCCTGTGCCGAGAGCATGCTGTCTCCCAGATCGAGAGAGAACGGCGTCCCCATGACAGGACACCAGGGGCGCTCCAGAAACCGCAGGCTGCTCCAACAGGTCGGGCACAGCGTGCCAGGCTCGGTAACCAGTGTGGAGCATCCCAGACATGTCGGCGGAAACAGCAATTGCTGCATCCAGCCGAGAGCCTGCCCCTTCCAGCGCATCGCGAATTGTGCCAACGGACCTCCCATCTGACGGCTCTACAGGATTGCCTCTTGGCCAGCATAGTCATTTTGTGCGATGGCGCACCTACTGGCAAAGGATGATTGATGGAACAGCTTTTCGACACCGACCTTGCTTTGCTGCGCCTGCGACGCGCCCTGAAGCAGGGAGACCCGGGTGCACGCTTCCTGATGGAACGTGCTGCCGCCGACCTGCAGGAGCGGCTGGCAACGGTGGAACGGCAGTTCGAGAAGGCCGCTGCACTCTTTTGCCTGACGTCCGATGCGGCCGAAGCAATTCGTGCCAGTGGCAAGGCCCGGCAGATCCTTCGCATCGAAAACGATCAGGCGCTGTTGAACGGTGATGAAGGACTGGTTGCAGATGGCGAGATCATCCCGGTGGAGCCAGGGAGCCTTGATCTTGCTGTCTCCCTGTTGAGGCTTCACGAGGTCAATGATGTCCCCGGCATGCTCGTACAGATCAATCGATCTCTAAAGCCTGACGGGCTGTTTCTGGGAGCAATGGCCGGTGCGGGCACACTCCAGGAACTTCGGGCTGCGCTCCTTGCGGCGGAAACCGAGCTCTCACAGGGTGCTGCCCCCCGGGTCAGCCCATTCGCGGATGTCCGCGACGTCGGCGGCCTGCTGCAGCGGGCAGGCTTCGCCCTTCCGGTCGCGGATCTGGAACCCGTTACCGTGCGCTACGCAAACATGTTCGATCTGATGCGCGATCTTCGCTCCATGGGAGCGACAAGCAAACTGCTGGCACGCTCGCGCAAACCTGCCACACGCGCGCTCTTCATTCGGGCAGC
Source organism: Nitratireductor sp. GISD-1A_MAKvit (assembly GCF_040819555.1). Lineage (GTDB taxonomy): Bacteria > Pseudomonadota > Alphaproteobacteria > Rhizobiales > Rhizobiaceae > Nitratireductor. The sequence continues at coordinate 1,093,268 of NZ_CP161920.1, read as the reverse complement.
GGAAATCTATGCAGAGCGGTTTTCCGACCCGGACGGGCGCATCCGGGCGACATTCAACATTGTCTGGATGTCAGGCTGGAAACCACACGCATCCCAGCAGAAGCCGCTGGCACCGGGCAGCGCCAGGATGTCATTGAAAGATGCGCTGGAGAAAAACCACAAGCGCTGAACCGGCCCACCAACGAAACAGCAGGCTCAGGGCATGACTTTAACGGTTTCAGAAGCGGTGTGCTCGTAGCTCGCTTTGAGCTGCTGGCCTGTCTGGTTCGCACCCACCACGATGGCCAGCGCAATCAGGCCGGCGATCAGCGCATATTCGATCGCAGTCGTTCCTGCGGTGTCCATGTGAAAATTCCGTGCCATGCGCCCACTCCCCTTCATGGCCAGATCCTGAAACGCAAAGCCTTAAGAAAATCTGAGGACCAAATGATTCCGGCTAACAATCTCCGCTTCGCCGACCATTCTCGTGGATGACACAAACGGCATTGCGTGAGGGCTGCAACACGCTCCGCCGCACCGTATAGCTGCGTCCCTGACGCTTGGTGGATGCCGTGGTGACTGGGTCGATGCCAAATGGAGCACCGATCTGGGCCGTGGTCGACCGTGTGTGTTTTTCAGCCATCGGCGTCACGATCAGGGCAATTGCCACCCCAACAGTGCCGAAAAGCAGCGCAAGTCTGAGCGCGCCGATCCCCATATTGCCGGCCCTGGACGACCAGACACCCCGATCGTGGTCCCCGTTTACCTCGAACGCCATCGCGACCTCTCGCAAGAAGGTTTTTCCCGTCCGCAGAAGCGGATTGTCCCCGCGATGAGACTCCCACTCTTGTGTAAACGAAGGATTAACCCTGGCGAGCAGGATCAAAGAAGGTCAATCAGAAAGGGAATCAGCGGCGCATCTGCGGGCGGCATGGGATAGTCGCGCATTTGCCGTGGCCGCACCCATTTGAGTTCCTGGCCTTCCCTTGCCACGGGCGTTCCCCAGAACCGCCGGCACACGTAAAGCGGCATCAGCAGATGGAAGTCCTCATAGGTGTGACTTGCAAAGGTAAGCGGCGCGAGACAGGCTGTTCGGGTTTCGATTCCGATCTCTTCGTGAAGCTCACGAACCAGCGTGTTTTCGGGCGTTTCACCGGGTTCAACCTTCCCGCCGGGAAATTCCCACAATCCGGCCAGCGCTTTTCCTTCAGGACGTTTGGCCAACAGAACGCGCCCGTCAGCATCGACCAGCGCACACGCCGCAACAAGCAATATCGGCTTCGTCTCATCACTCATGTGGTGTGATCCTGTTCGATCGGAGCATTCGGCTGCCGATAGTGATAGGTGTAGACAGGCTTGAAGCCCACGGCATGATAAAGCCGTAGCGCTGCCTCATTGTCAGCCTCCACCTGAAGCCAGGCCTGCTCGGCACCGTGGTTTTGCGCCCATTTGAGCGCTGAAAGCAGCACGCGCCGGCCGAATCCCCTGCCTCGCCAGCTGGGCCGCGTTGCAATTTCGAACAGGCCGGCCAGATCCGCATCGTGAACACAGATGGCCGTTGCAGCCGGCTCTTCCCCATCTTCCAGTACGAACAGGCCAGTTTCCGGACGAATGGCGCCGATCACGCGCGAAAGCCCTGCACGGTGTAGCTCTTCATACCCGTGCACCTTGAGCGTTGCGTTCACAAAGCGCCACCGATCCTTCAACGGAATTTGATCCATTGCGTCGGCGAGGTCGATTTCGCGCAGATCAAGCGCCATGACCAGGGAGTGGCCCAGCGTCGTCCAACCCAACTGATCCAGATACGCGGAGATTTCGGGTGCTGCCAGCGGTGAAAGACGAAAGGTCAACGCGCGACCGTACGCCTTGAACTGCTCCCGAGCCCGCGAGATGCGCGCTTCGATATCGCGATAGTCGCCGGGATCAAGCGGGTTGATGGAGTTCAGTCGCTTGGCGGGGTGGCCCGCCGTAAGACGCAGAACCCACGTACCGTCATAGGCCACGGTTTCCGCCGGCCAGGCGCGAAATCCCGCAGCCTCGAAACGGCGGATGGTCGCAAAGTCGTGTTCTGTTTGCTGCCTCACCTGGCCTGGCACACCCTAGCTGCGGTAATCGCCATTGATGGCGACATATTCCTTGGTGAGGTCGCAGGTCCAGACCGTCGCCTTGCCTCGTCCGATCCCGAGATCCACGCGCAGAGAAATCTCATCTTTTTTCATATAGGCCGATGCCGCCTCTTCGGAATAGTCGGGATCACGCTCCCCGTCCCGGGCCACCCGAATGTCACCAAACCAGATCGAGAGAAGATCGCGCTCGGCGGGTTCTCCGGCCTTTCCGACCGCCATGACAACGCGCCCCCAGTTTGCATCTTCGCCGGCAACGGCCGTCTTGACCAGAGGCGAATTGGCAATCGAGAACGCGACCCTCCTGGCCGAGCGCGCTGACTTCGCGCCGGTGACCGTGATCTCGACCTGCTTGCGCGCACCCTCGCCATCACGCACCACCTGCAGGGCGAGGTTCTTCAGCATGCGATTGAGCGCGCGGCGAAAGGCAGTTAGCCGCGGATCCCTGCTGTCGCTGATCGGAGAGACGCCACGACGGGCCGCAGCGCCGGTCGCGAACATCATCAACGTGTCGCTGGTCGAGGTGTCGCTGTCCACCGACACGGCATTGAACGTCTTGCCAACGCCCTTCGAAAGAAGCTCCTGCAGAACGGGAGCGGCAATCGGGGCATCCGTTGCCACGAATGAAAGCATCGTCGCCATATCCGGTGCGATCATGCCGGCACCCTTCGCGATGCCATTTATGACGACATCCGCATCGCCCATCTTCACCGTTGCAGTCGCCACCTTGGGATAGGTGTCGGTGGTCATGATGGCCTTGGCGGCGTCAAGCCAGCCTTCAGGCTTCGCATCGCGCACCATATCGTCAAGAAAACCCGTGATGCGCTCGGCAGGAAGCGGCTCGCCGATCACACCGGTGGAGGCCATGAACACCGTATCCTTGTTCACGCCCAACGCGCTGGCCGCCGCATCGCCCACGGCAGCCGTGGTGACGCGCCCTTTCTTTCCGGTGAAGGCGTTCGCATTGCCGGAATTCACCACCAGCATGCGTGCAAGCCCGCCAGCCAGGTTCTCGCGGCAGAACTCCACCGGTGCCGAAGGGCACTTCGACCGTGTGAAAACACCGGCAACGGTCGTTCCCTCGTCGAAAACCATGGTCAGAAGGTCGGTTCGCCCCTTGTACTTCACGCCGGCCTCAGCCGTGGCGACCCTGACCCCGTCCACGCTTGGCATTTCGGGATATTTTTTCGGAGCAAGAGGAGAAACTGCGGAAGACATCAGGCACATACTCGGGTTGCTGCGTTCAGTGTCAGCCGGTCTGCCCCAGTTTTTTTTTGGACGCAAGCTGAAACCCGCATCTCCGATTCGCCATCATGGCACAAGCAAAACGGCGGGCATCGCTGCCCGCCGTCAAACAATTCCAAACTGGAGAGCCGATCATTCGCTCTTGGCGTCTTCTTCCTTGGCGTCTTCGCTCTTGGCAGCGGCCTCAGCTTCTGCCTCTTCACGCTGCTTCTCGACATTATCCAGGAATTCCTTGAGAGAAGCATCCTTCACCTGGACCTCGGCGGCATCGCGCAGGGCAGAAACCTGCTCGACATATTTTTCGCGAACCAGAACCGACCGGACACGATCCTTCACCGCATCGAATGCAGGCGGTTGCTTGGCACGCTTGTCTTCAACCTTGATCACATGAAAGCCAAACTGGGTCTCGACGGGCTCCTTGGAGTATTCACCGGGATTCATCGCGAATGCAGCCTTCTCAAACTCCGGCACCATCTGGCCAGAGGAGAAATAGCCAAGATCGCCCCCCTTGGAGGCCACCCCATCGGTGGATTTCTCCTTGGCGATTTCCTCGAAATTGCCGCCCTCGTCGAGCTGCTTAATGATGGCCTCGGCCTCTTCTTTTTCCTTCACGAGAATGTGCCTTGCGCGCACTTCGTTGACAGGCGGCGTATCAGCGACCTGCTTGTCGTAGCTCGCACGAACATCTTCTTCGGTCACTGAGGCGTTGACCACTTCCTCGATGAAAGCGGCGTGCAAGGCCTGTTTCCGCATGAAATCGAGCCGGCTCTTGAACTTCTCGCTTTCGTCCAGTCCTTTTTCTTCCGCCTGCGCGGCAAGAAGACGGATTTCAATCATTCCCGAAAGTAAAGCGGCACGCCGCTGCGGTTCCGGCAGGTTTCCGAACTGCGCGCCATACTCTTCACCGGCGACAGCCAAATCGCCCTCCGTGATGTCCATCCCATTCACAGTAGCGACGACATCTGCATCGGCGGCGTGGGCGCTCATGAAGCCCACGGCGGCCAGCGTCAGACCGGCCCCTACCTGAATAGCCAGGAGACGGCGAAACGATTTCAGCATGAAACTCTCCGTTCGTGATTCTTGATTAGCCCAAACCGCCTAGGAATATGGCGGAAATTTGCGCAAGAGCGCATGTTTAACGCGGCGTTGACATCACTCTTGGCCCCTCTTATCTGTCCTGATGTCCTGCGTCCAGAACCCAATTCGGGGCGCTGATTGTTATATAATTGCTCTCGCTCGGCAGGAGTGGGGATAATCCCCGGCTCGTCAATTGCCGTCTGTCAGGAAGTGAAAGGACCACTGGATGGTCAGTCTCGGCGGTCTCGCCCGCAAGGTTTTCGGCTCTTCGAACGATCGACGCGTAAAGGGTTTTCGCCCGCGCGTAGCCGCGATCAACGCACTCGAAGACGAAATGAAGGCGCTGTCCGACGAGGCATTGCGCGGAAAAACGGAAGAATTCCGAAAACAGCTGGCTGAAGGAAAGTCGCTGGACGATATTCTGGTGCCAGCTTTCGCCGTTGCACGTGAGGCTTCGCGTCGCGCGCTGGGCATGAGACCGTTCGACGTCCAGCTCATTGGCGGCATGGTGCTTCACGACGGCTGCATCGCGGAGATGAAAACCGGTGAGGGCAAGACGCTCGTGGCAACCCTCCCCGTCTATCTCAATGCCCTTTCGGGCAAGGGCGTTCATGTGGTGACGGTCAACGACTATCTCGCCACACGCGATTCTCAGTGGATGGCCCGGCTTTACGGATTTCTTGGCCTCACGACAGGCGTCATCGTTCATGGCATGTCGGACGAAGAGCGCCGCGCGGCCTACGCCTGCGACGTGACCTACGGCACCAACAACGAACTTGGCTTCGACTATCTGCGCGACAACATGAAGTATGAGCGCGATCAGATGGTTCAGCGCGGCCACTCCTTCGCGATTGTCGACGAGGTCGATTCGATTCTCATCGACGAAGCGCGAACGCCGCTGATCATCTCGGGACCGCTGGACGACCGGTCCGAGCTTTACAACAAGATCGACGCCTTCATCCCACAGCTTCTCGAAGAAGACTACGAGGTTGACGAAAAGCAGCGCACCGCGACCTTCACGGAAGAAGGCACGGAAAAAATGGAGACCCTGCTGCGCGAGGCCGATCTGTTCAAGGGTGATTCGCTCTATGACATCGAAAACGTCGCCATCGTTCACCATCTGAACAACGCGCTGAAGGCTCACAAGCTTTTCCAGCGCGACAAGGATTATATCGTCCGCAATGACGAGATCGTCATCATTGACGAGTTCACCGGTCGCATGATGCCCGGGCGTCGCTTCTCCGAAGGCCTCCACCAGGCACTCGAAGCCAAGGAGCAGGTAACGATCCAGCCGGAAAACCAGACGCTCGCCTCGATCACGTTCCAGAACTATTTCCGCATGTACGACAAGCTTGCCGGCATGACCGGAACGGCCTCGACGGAAGCGGAGGAATTCGGAAACATTTACGGGCTCGAAGTCATCGAGATCCCCACAAACCTTCCGATCCAGCGTCTCGATGAGGACGACGAGGTGTATCGGACGGTTGAGGAAAAGTTCAAGGCGATCGTCCGCGAGATCAAGGAAGCAAGCGCCAAGGGCCAGCCAATTCTCGTCGGCACGACCTCGATCGAAAAATCCGAGTTCCTCGCCGAGCGGCTGCGTCAGGAAGGCATCAAGAGTTTTGAGGTCCTCAACGCACGCCATCACGAGCGGGAAGCCTTCATCGTCGCACAGGCCGGCAAGCCCGGCGCGATCACCATCGCAACCAACATGGCCGGCCGCGGCACCGACATCCAGCTTGGTGGCAATCCGGACATGCGAATAGCCGAAGAGCTCGGCGACATGGAAGCCGGCCCGGAGCGCGACGCCAAGGAACAGGCCATCCGCGAGGATGTGAAGCGCCTCAAGGAAGAAGCCCTTGCCGCTGGCGGGCTGTACGTGCTGGCGACCGAACGCCACGAAAGCCGCCGCATCGATAACCAGTTGCGTGGACGCTCCGGCCGCCAGGGCGACCCCGGCCGTTCCAAGTTCTTCCTGTCACTTCAGGACGATCTGATGCGCATTTTTGGCTCCGACCGCATGGACGGAATGCTGCAGAAGCTCGGCCTCAAGGAAGACGAGGCCATCGTTCACCCCTGGATCAACAAGGCGCTTGAGAAAGCCCAGAAGAAAGTCGAAGCGCGCAATTTCGACATCCGCAAGAACCTCCTGAAGTTCGACGATGTGATGAACGACCAGCGCAAGGTCGTTTTTGAGCAGCGCATTGAACTCATGGACGGTGAGAATCTCTCCGAAACCGTAGCCGAAATGCGGCAGGACACGGTTGATGACCTCGTCGCCCGCCATATCCCTGAAAAGGCATATGCGGAACAGTGGCAGACGAAGGAACTGCGTGAAGCGGTTCAGGAAGCGCTCAATCTTGATCTGCCGATCGAAGAATGGGCACAGGAAGAAGGCATCGCCGAGGATGATATCCGCGAACGCATCAGCGAAGCCGCAGAGACTGCCGCCAAGGACCGAGCTGAGCGTTTCGGCCCCGAGATCATGGCCTATGTCGAGAAGTCCGTTCTCCTCCAGACCCTCGACCACCTTTGGCGCGAGCATCTTGTCAATCTGGACCACCTGCGCTCCGTCGTCGGCTTCCGCGGCTACGCGCAGCGCGACCCGCTGAACGAATACAAGACCGAAGCCTTCGAGTTGTTCCAGGCAATGCTCGGCAATCTGCGTCAGGTGGTGACATCACAGTTGATGCGTGTTGAGCTCGTTCGCGAAGCCGCCGACGCACCACCTCCCGAGGCGCCGGAAATGCAGGCGCATCATGTTGACAGCACGACCGGAGAAGACGAGTTCGCAGGCGACACTCTGACGCTCACCCGAGCCGAAGCGAGTGGTGTCGTGCCAGCGGAAGAACGTGATCCCGACAATCCGGCAAGCTGGGGCAAAGTTGGACGCAACGAACCGTGCCCCTGCGGTTCTGGCAAGAAATACAAGCACTGCCACGGCGCATTCGCCTGATTTCCTTCTGACCGATCGTCAGACACAAGCTGAAAAGGCCGGGCATCGTTCCCGGCCTTTCTGTTAAATGCATTACCGGGCAAGACATTGTGCCCTTTCCATTTCTTAATCAGTTTGCGCTAGTTCTCGTTTCAGTCGAGCTGTGAGGAGTTGGGGCGGGTGCGCTTTTCAGCCACGGAAACCGGAGAACGCTTGCTGCCTGAGCGCATTTCGGCACGCATGCGTCCATGGCTGTCGCGGGTCGATACGCTCATGGCAGGTCGTGATGCGCGCAGCGAAGCCGGACGCAACGCCCTGCTTGCCTTTGCCATCCGCATCGTCAACGCGGTCATCGCCTTTGCAAGCCAGGTTTTTCTTGCCCGCTGGATGGGCAGTTTCGAATACGGAATCTATGTGCTTGTCTGGGTGACGATGATCATCCTCGGCAACATTTCATGCCTGGGCTTTCACACCGCAATCATCCGTTTCATTCCGGAGTATCGTGCCAAGGGGGCCTTCGAGGAGCTGCGAGGGGTCAACCTCGCAGGGCGTGTTTTCGTTCTTGCGACATCGACACTCTTCATGATCGCCGGTCTGCTCGGTCTGCGATTTCTGGAAGCGTCCATCGAAACCTACTACGTCGTGCCCTTTTACCTGGGACTGATCTGCCTTCCAATGCTGGCTCTCAGCGACCTTCTGCAGGGTGTTTCGCGTGCGAACGCATGGGTGATCTGGGCTTTGCTTCCCGCCTATTTCATCCGCCCGCTGCTGATCCTGTTTTTCATGGCGGTTGCGGTTCTCACCGGCTTCGCATCCGATGCCCGGACTGCGATCATTGCCGCAATCATCGCCACCTACATCACCACGCTGTTGCAGTTCTTCAGCATCACGACGCGCGTCGATCGCCACATGCCGGCAGGCAAACCCCGCTTCAGGATGAAACACTGGGTTGGCGTCTCACTCCCCATCTTCCTCGTCGAAAGCTTCTATTTCCTTCTCACCAATGCCGATGTTCTGATGGTCGGACGCTACATGGCGCCAAATGACGTCGCCATTTACTTTGCTACCGTGAAAACGCTGGCACTGGTCCATTTCGTCTATTTCGCGGTGAAGGCAGCCGTTGCGCAAAGATATTCGGCGTTCATGCATGGCGGTGACAGGCCAGGCCTCGCAAAATTCGCATCCGAAACGGTCAGCTGGACCTTCTGGCCATCCCTCGCCATGGGCCTTGTCGTGCTTGTGGTCGGCAAGCCCATGCTCATGCTGTTTGGCTCCGGATTCGCGTCCGGCTACCCGCTTCTGTTTCTACTCGTCACATGCGTGGTCGGGCGCGCGGCAGTGGGCCCGGCAGAAAGCCTTCTTACCATGAGCGGTTACCAGAAAATCTGTGCCGGTATTTACGCCGTCACGCTGGCCATCAACATAGGCCTCAACATGCTGTTGATCCCGCTTCACGGTCTATGGGGCGCGGCCGTGGCCACAGGCATCGCCATACTGTTCGAAGCGACGGCCCTCTCATTCACAACATGGTGGAAGCTGGGCATCCGCATGCTGGTCTTTTTGCCGAGCACCGGAAAGGAGGTCACCTCATGAGTATCCCACCTCTTCTGGAAGAATCGAGCGGTGGAACCTTCGGCGCGGCACAGGATGAACTTCCCGATGCCACCAGACTGTCCGGCGCCGAACACCTGGCGCTGCTTGGAAAGCGTGAGAGCGAGCGCAAACTCGCCATTTATCCGGCAGCAGCCGGTTTCGAGCTGGTTGACGAGCTCGACCATCTGGCAGCGCGTTCCATCGAAACGAATATCTTCTTCAATCCACGCTTTCTTGCACCAGCCATGCCACGGCTGGAAGACCGCGAAGTGCGGCTTGCGGTCATCCGTGACGGGACGGAAGAAAAGAACCGGCTGCGCCTTCTGGTGCCCTTCACCATTGAGCGGCCGATCCTGCCGTTCAGCGTTCCGGTACTGCGCACCTGGGCAAACCCCTTCGGCCCTCTTGGCACCCCACTGGTCGACTATGATGACCCGGCCGGGGTGATTGAAGACTTTTTCGCCATGCTGGCCCGGCCGCATCTGGAGCACCCGAAGGTTTTCGTGCTCCCTGATGTTGGCCTGGACGGCGCTTTTGCCGCCCTCCTGCGCACAGTGGTGGATGCCCGAAACCTGCCTTTTCAGATCACCAATCGCGTCGAACGCCCCACGCTTGAGAGCGCGCTCGATGGCGAGACCTATCTTCGCGATTCTCTGCGGCCCCATCACTACCGCGAGTTTCGTCGCCTCAAGCGCCGTCTTGGCGAACTGGGCAATCTTGAATACCGCATAGCGCGCCACCCCGACGAAGTGCGGCTCGGCGTCGAAGCGTTTCTCACACTCGAAGCATCCGGCTGGAAAGGCCGTGAGCGCACGGCGATGGCGATTGACCGGTACCGCGCGGCATTCGCCCGCGAGGCCGTGCATCGGCTGAGCGAGCGCGACATGTGCCGCATTCACATGCTCACGCTCAATGATGCTGTGATCGCCTGTCTGATCGTGTTTGTTGAAAACGGCACGGCCTACACCTGGAAAACCGCCTATGATGAAGGTCTGACCGGCTTCTCCCCCGGAACACTTCTCATGATCGAGGTCACCAAGTCCCACCTGGACGACCCCAACATCATCATGACCGATTCCTGCGCGGTGCCCGATCACCCGGTCATGAGCAGGCTCTGGAGCGAACGCCGGCCACTTGGAACCATGGTGGTCGGTCTGACGCCCGACTCGGACCGGCTCGTGCACAAGGCGGCCGCTCAGCTCGGCTTCACGCGGCAAGTGAAAAACCGTCTGCGCATTCTTCGCAACCGCCTGCGTGGTTGACGGAGACGTGCGCGGAACCAACCAGCCTCACCATCCGTTCGCGTCAAGTGTACAAGCCTGATACACTGGCGCGATTTGGAGGCCAATCATGCGTTTCAAGACGTTTCGACGCGATCATGTTTCCAGGCCCTTTTACAATTGGGCGCGAAAGATCATGCCCCCGATCTCGGAAACGGAGCGCGAGGCCATCAATGCCGGAACCGTATGGTGGGACGGCGCGCTTTTCTCTGGCAACCCGCATTGGGATGAGTTCCTTGAAATGCCGCCCGCGCGGCTCTCCGAGGAAGAGCAAGCGTTTATGGATGGGCCGGTGCGTGCGCTCTGTTCCATGGTGGAAGACTGGACGTTGAACTGGCGCGACCGCGACATGTCGCCCGCCGTCTGGGATTTCATGCGAAAGCACAAATTCTTTGGCATGATTATCCCGAAGGAATATGGTGGCCTCGGCTTTTCAAACACCGCACACTCCGAAGTGGTCCGAACCCTTTCATCCGCCAGCATCGTGGCAGGCGTGACGGTGATGGTGCCGAATTCTCTCGGCCCCGGCGAACTTCTGATGCACTTCGGCACGGACGAACAGCGCAAATACTGGCTGCCGCGACTGGCCGACGGGCGGGAGATTCCCTGTTTCGGCCTCACCTCGCCGGATGCCGGTTCCGATGCTGCCGCGATGACGGACACAGGCATCGTGGAATACGGAACCTGGAAGGGCCGGAAAGTGCTCGGCCTCAGGCTGAACTTCCACAAGCGTTACATCACCCTCGGCCCCGTCGCCACGGTCATGGGGCTTGCGTTCAAGATGCGCGATCCTGAAAATCATCTCGGTCAAGGCGAGGATCTGGGCATTACCGTCGCCCTGTTGCCCACCGACACAAAGGGCGTGCGTCACGGGGACCGCCACATTCCGCAATACACTTTCTTTCAAAACGGCCCGCTCTACGGCGAAGACGTGTTCGTTCCGCTCGACCATATTCTCGGGGGTGAGAGACAGATCGGCCAGGGGTGGACCATGCTCATGACCGCCCTTGCGGCAGGCCGCAGCATCTCCCTCCCCTCACAGGCTGCAGCGTCTGCCGCCATGTGTGCCCGTGCCACCGGCGCCTATGCGCGGGTGCGAACGCAGTTCAACGTTCCCATCGGCCTTTTCGAGGGCATCCAGGAACCGCTGGCGGAGCTGTGTGGCAATGCCTATCTGATCGACGCGGCAAGGCGCGCTACGCTGGCTGCGCTGGATGAGGGGCATAAACCGTCAGTCATCTCAGCCATCATGAAGTATCATGCCACCGAACGGATGCGGCGCTCCGTCGAACATGCGATGGACATACATGGCGGCAAGGCCATCATCGACGGCCCGGGCAATTACATGGGAGCGGCCTATCGGGCTGTTCCCGTCGGGATCACGGTCGAGGGCGCCAATATCCTCACCCGCAACCTGATGATTTTCGGTCAGGGGGCCATTCGGTCCCACCCCTACATGCTGGAAGAACTCCTCGCCCTTTCCGAAGATGATCGGGAAGAAGGGCTTGACCGGTTCGATGCCGCATTCTGGAAGCATGTGGGGCACGCCTTCAAAACGGCCGGGCGCGCCTTGGTACGTGGATGGAGCGGAGGCCGCCTGGGGCCCGCGCCCGAAAGCGCTGCCATGCCGCACCACTTCAAAACCCTGTCGCGTTATTCGGCTGCCTTTGCTCTCCTGTCCGACCTCGCGCTTCTCACTCTTGGCGGCTCTCTGAAGCGCCGGGAGATGATTTCAGCCCGTCTGGGCGACATCCTGTCGGAGCTCTATCTTCTCGGCGCCGTTCTGAAACGGTATGAGACGGAAGGGCGCTTCGCCGAGGACAAACCCATCGTCGATTATCTGATGCTCGAGGGCGAAGCGCGTCTGGGCATCGCCTTTCGCGGTGTCTTGGACAATCTGCCTGCACGGCCGGCAGCCTGGCTGGTCCGGCTGATCGCCTTCCCGGCAGGCGTCCCCCGCCCCGCGGCATCCGACAGGCTGGCGACACGCCTTGCCGAAATCCTGATGAAACCATCGGAACAGAGAGACCGCCTCACCCCCGATCTCTACCTTGGGCAGGGTCATGACACTCATCCGCTGAAAGATTTGGAGCATGCGTTCCGCCTCGTAGTGGATGCGGCCCCTGTCGAAAAGAAAATGCGCGCCAAAAAAATCGGCAACCCGCAGGAGGCGCACGACATGGGGCTCATCACCGATGGCGAACTGGCTCAGATACGAGAGGCACAGGAAGCGGTGGACAAGGTCATCGCCGTGGACGCCTTTCCCATGGAAGAGATCTCTCCCATCGCCAGCCAGCACAAAAGGAAAAAGCCTGCAACGCGGCGTAAATCGCCGCAACGTCAGGCCGCAGAGTGACAAAGACCAATCGGCGCAGCATTAAATGCCTGCGCCGTCTGTTCGCCTTGCGGCACGGCTACCGCTATCGCGTGGGCACCGGGGTTTCGCCACGATAATCGTAGAAGCCCCGGCCGGTCTTGCGACCGAGCCAGCCTGCTTCAACATACTTCACCAGAAGCGGGCATGGGCGGTATTTTGAATCGGCCAGCCCTTCGTACAGCACCTGCATGATCGACAGGCAGGTGTCGAGACCGATGAAGTCTGCGAGCTGCAGTGGCCCCATGGGATGGTTTGCCCCAAGCTTCATTGCCGTGTCGATAGCCTCAACCGTTCCCACGCCTTCATAGAGCGTATAAATCGCCTCATTGATCATCGGCAGAAGGATGCGGTTGACGATGAAGGCCGGAAAGTCCTCGGCCACCGTGATCGTCTTCTCGAGGCTTTGAACGAAGCCGCGCGCCTTTTCAAACGTGTCGTCTTCAGTCGCAATTCCGCGCACCAGTTCCACCAGTTTCATCACCGGCACCGGATTCATGAAGTGGATGCCGATAAAGCGTTCGGGACGGTCCGTCTGGGCGGCGAGGCGTGTGATCGAGATGGACGACGTGTTGGACGCAACGATCGCTTCGGGGTTCAGAACCGGGCAGAGCTGGGCAAAGATCTTGCGCTTGACGGTTTCATCCTCGGTGGCGGCCTCGATGACGAGATCCACATCGGCAAGTGCCTCCATCGTGGTGGCAGGAGCGATGCAGGCAAGTGCTTCCTGCCGAACTTTCTCGTCGAGCTTGCCGGAAGAGACCTGGCGCGCCATGTTGCCGGAGATAGTCGCGATACCCGCTTCGATCCGCTCGGCGGAAAGATCGTAAAGCTTGACCTTGTACCCTGCCAGCGCAGCCACATGAGCAATACCGCTGCCCATCTGCCCCGCGCCGATAACGCCCACTGTGTCAATCTTTCCGGTCATATCGAAACCCCATGAGGTGCAGTTGCACTGTGTATTGCTGTTGTTGCGCTGCAAACTAAATGGGCCACGCAATGGCGTCTACCCCCCGGAGTGGCGAATACCAGGCAACCAGCCTCACCATCCCGCTGCATCGCCCCGACAAAAAAAGCCCCGCTCGCAGGCGAGGCTTTTCAAACATGGGAGATCAGCGTGTTCCGGCTGTCTAAAGTGCCTTCTCAAGCTCCGGCAACACGTCGAAAAGATCGGCGACCAGACCATAATCCGCGACCTGAAAGATCGGCGCTTCCTCATCCTTGTTGATCGCAACGATCACCTTGGAATCCTTCATGCCGGCCAGGTGCTGAATGGCACCCGAAATTCCGCAGGCAATATAAAGGTCGGGCGCCACGACCTTGCCCGTCTGACCGACCTGCCAGTCATTGGGCGCATAGCCGGCGTCCACCGCTGCGCGCGATGCGCCCACAGCCGCACCGAGCTTGTCTGCGACCGGAAGGATGACCTCGTTGAATTTTTCTTCCGAGCCCAGCGCACGCCCACCCGAAATGATGACCTTCGCCGAAGTGAGCTCGGGCCGATCGCTTTCGGCAATACGGTTTTCGACGAATCGTGACAGACCGCTATCCGCAGGCGCATCTACGCTTTCCACGGACGCGGAACCACCCTCGCCCGCCCCCTGGAAAGCGGATGTGCGAACGGTGACCACGCGCTTTGCATCGGTCGATTCGACCGTCTGAATCGCGTTCCCCGCATAGGTCGGGCGCTTGAACGTTTTTGCATCAACCACCTCGATCACGTCGGAAACCTGCATCACATCGAGCAGGGCTGCCACGCGCGGCATCACATTCTTCCCCGTGGTGGTAGCCGGTGCAACCAGCGTGTCATAGCCATCGGCAATCGATACCACGAGATCGGCCAGCGGTTCTGCAAGCCTCTCCGCCAGCGCATCACCATCCGCCAGAAGAACCTTGCGCACACCAGAAAGTTTGGCTGCGGCATCAGCCACGGCCTTCGCGCCCTTGCCGGCCACCAGCACGTCTACATCCGTGCCAATCTGGCTCGCTGCGGAGAGCGCCTTGGCGGTCTGATCGGAAAGGGTTTCGTTGTCGTGTTCGGCAATCAGTAGAATAGCCATCTCGTTTTCCCTTCCCCTTAAAGCACGCCAGCTTCGTTCTTGAGCTTGTCGACCAGTTCGGCGACAGACCCGACCTTGATGCCTGCCTTGCGGCCGGCTGGTTCTTCGGTTTTCAGCACTTTCAGACGCGCCTTGACCTCAACCCCGAAATCGCCTGGCTCTTTCGTGTCGAGCGGCTTCTTCTTTGCCTTCATGATGTTGGGCAATGACGCATAGCGCGGCTCGTTCAGGCGAAGGTCCGTGGTGACGATGGCCGGAAGCTTGATCTCGACCACCTGCAGACCGCCATCGACCTCGCGGGTGACCTGGGCCTTGCCGTCTGAAAGCTCCACTTGCGAGGCAAATGTGCCCTGGCTCCAGCCAAGAAGAGCAGCAAGCATCTGACCGGTCTGGTTGGAATCATCATCGATGGCCTGTTTGCCGAGGATCACGATCTCCGGCTTTTCTTCCTCCGCCACACCCTTGAGGATTTTGGCGACATCAAGCGGCTCGACAGCATCATCGGTCTTGACCAGAATTGCCCGGTCCGCGCCCATGGCCAGTGCCGTGCGCAGCGTTTCCTGAGCCTTTTCAGGGCCGATCGAAACAGCGACGATTTCTTCGACCTTGCCGGCTTCCTTCATGCGAATGGCTTCTTCCACCGCAATTTCACAGAACGGGTTCATCGCCATCTTGACGTTTGTCAATTCGACGCCTGAGCCATCCGCCTTCACGCGGGGCTTCACATTGGCGTCGATGACCCGCTTGACCGGAACAAGGACTTTCATGCGCAATCACCTTCCATGGTGGACTTCGGTTCTGATGCTGGAAACCAGCAGATGGATCCGCCGGATGGCCCGACGCCGACATGTCAGGGAAGCTCAGAACACTCCTCCTCCTCCCCCTGGTGCGGCGTGCCGCCGGAGCACGCGGGACCGTAGAGAGGCCTGACGTTCACGTCAATATGCAGAAATGTCCTATTGCCGCCCCCACCGTGGTGGCTCGGTTTCCATCGGCCGCGCTGCATCCGGTTTTTCCAGCTTCACCGCACGGGGTTTTTCCAGGCGCCTGTCGAAAAGAGGAACATTCCTGCGTCTGAGAAGGACCACCAGAACGGCACCGGCGACAATACCGCCTGCATGGGCCCGCCCAGGAGACCTGGTTTTCGGTATCGACAACCAGCATCACGAACTGGAACCCGATCCACAGCGCCAGCAACACGAATGCCGGGATACGAACGGGGATACGCGCAAAGGCCAGCACCCACACCTTCACCCGAGGATGCAGTATGAGATAGGCGGAGACGATACCGGCAACCGATCCGGAAGCTCCTATCAGCGGCGCGTTGGATGCCGGCGCAATGAAGCCATGCGTGTAGGCCCCCGCCACCGCGCAGATCAAATAAAAGACGAGGAAGCGGAAATGCCCCAGCGCATCCTCGACATTATCGCCAAACACCCACAAAAACAGCATGTTGCCACCCAGATGCATCAGATCACCATGCAGGAAGGAATAGGTGATGTAGGTAAGCGGTTCTGGAACGAGGTCGAGCTCCGGCGGCAGAACCGCCAGATCATTGGAGACGGAAGGAATATAGCCCAGCCCGAGCGCTGCAGCGAAAGCGAAGTCCGTTCCGCCCGCCCTTGTCACCAGATAGGCGACCACATTCACGGCAATGATCGTCAGAGTGACATATTGCCGTTTGATGTGCCGCAGGCTGTTTGCATCGTGCAGCGGTATAAACATCGGAGCCCTCTTCGCGGGCCCCGACGCGGCCCGAACTGCTTAGCGATTTTGCCCTGGCACCCATAGCACGTCCAGCGCGCCATTGTCATTGACGGCACGCGAAGCCACAAAGAGGAAATCGGAAACACGATTGATGTAGCGCAAAGCCGCTTCGCTCACCACCTCTCCCTCGATGGTCCGCAGTTCTACCATCAGTCGCTCGGCACGCCTGGAAACGGTGCGCGCTAGGTGAAGCGCGGCCGCGGCAGGTTTGCCTCCCGGAAGGACGAAAGAGCGCAGCGGAGAAAGACGGGCATTGAGCTTGTCGATATCCGCTTCCAGCCGGTCGACCTGACTTTGCACGATCCTCAGCGGCTCATACTCCAGAGCCTCACCGGTATCCGGCGTGGCCAGATCCGCTCCAAGATCAAAGAGATCGTTCTGAATACGCGCCAGCATTTCATCGACAGGACGCTCCGCATCAGCCAGATGCAGCCGCGCCATGCCGATACAGGCATTCGCTTCATCGACCGTTCCGAAAGCGGCGACGCGCAGGTCGCACTTCAACCGGCGATCTCGGGTCCCAAGCCCCGTCGTTCCATCATCCCCGGTGCGGGTGTAGATCTTGTTCAGCTTGACCACGGGCCCCTCAACCGCCTTTCGAGCGCGCATAATAGAGCGCTATCACAACGAACACGACGGCGACCGCCTGCAGGATGACGCGCGCCTGCATGAGCTTGTTCGACGTGTTGGCCGAACCCCCGCGCATCATGTTCATGAGACCGCGAATCAGGACGATCACAACCGCCATCATCACGAGGATGGAAAGAATGTTGAAGAGTGTGGACATGGCGGCTTTCTTCTCGGTTGTCAGCCCTGTTTCGACAGGAATCGATACAGCATGCGCGCCGGCAGGAGCCGTTTCAATGCGACACCGATACGCGCGGGTGTGGTTACCACATAGTGCGGCTTCGGCCTCGGGGAAAGAAGCGCATCAGCGAGCCGTTCGTAAACGGCCTGCGGTTCAAGCTTGAAGCGTGATTTCACTCCGCCTTGCCGCAGGCGTGCCAATTGCCCTCGATAGGCCTCTCGGTGAACGGAGTTTTCATGGTCGATGTACCGTTCGAACCATGGCAAGCCGTTCGTTGCAATCCTGGAAGCAATCGGGCCGGGCTCGATCAGCGACACGTGAATGCCGCTTCCCTCGAGCTCGGCTCTCTGGCACAGCATCAATCCTTCGAGCGCATGCTTTGAGGCTGCATAGGCCCCGCGATACTTGATCGGAACAAGGCCGAGGATTGAAGAGCAGTGAACGATCCGACCATGTCCCTGCCGTCTCATCACCGGGACGATGCGTTGCGTGAGATCGTGCCATCCGAACACATTCACCTCGAACTGATGCCGCAGCGCATCAACAGGCAGGTCTTCCACTGCCCCTGCCTGCGCATAGGCCCCATTGTTGAACAAGGCGTCCAGCGTCCCTCCAGTGCGGGCAAGCACCCCTTCGACGAGGGCTGCAATCGATTCCGGTTCCGCGTAGTCGAGATAGAACACCTCGATTCCGGCCGCTTCCAGCGCTTGACGATCCTCGGACCGACGCACGGTCGCAAAAACCCGCCAGCCGTCATTGCACAGGGCTCTGGCGCACCAGGCACCAATGCCGGATGATGCACCGGTAATCAGTATCGTACGGTCTGCGCCCATGAATTTCCCGCCGGCACTTGTTTATCGGTGTTCGGGTTTCACATATTGCTTGAACCGAAACAACCAGAAGCCGTTTGAAACGGGAAAGGATTTGCCTTGCGAGGATTGCAGGCCACCAGACGCATCATTGGCGACGCGCTCGGGCATTTCAACGCCGACGATGGATGGGCCCTTGCCAGCCATGTGGCCATTTCGGCGCTGATGGCTCTCTTTCCGTTTCTGATATTTGCGACGGCGCTGGCAAGCTTTCTGGGCGCCGACGCCTTCTCCGAACAGGCCGTCGACCTCATTTTCGATACATGGCCCAAAGAAGTCGCCGAACCGATTGCCCGTGAAGTGCACAATGTTCTGGGTGTGCGCCGCAGCGACGTTCTCACATTCGGTGTCGTTCTCGCCGGCGTTTTCGCATCCAATGGCGTGGAAGCGCTGCGCCTGTCTCTCAACCGGGCCTACCGGGTCAGCGAGCAGCGCTCGATTGTCCGGCTGCGGGCACAAAGCCTTGTTTTTGTGTTTGTCGCCACGCTCGGTTTCCTTGCCATCAGCCTCCTGCTCGTCATTGCACCTGTGGCGCTCAGAGTTGCAGAAAACCATCTCGAATGGATCGCGCCCTATGTCGGAACCATCACCTTCTGGCGATATGTGATCGCTTTGACGGTACTGGTGCTCGCCCTTGTCGCCGTCCATCTCTGGTTGCCGGCAGGTCGCCGCAAATTGCGGGACGTACTGCCTGGCGTCGTCTTCACGCTGGTCGGTTCCTTCGTCGGGTCAAGCGTGTTTGCAGCCTATCTGGGGCGTTTCGGAAGCTATGCCAGCACCTATGCGGGTCTCGCATCGATCATGATCGCGGTGGTGTTTCTCTACATCATCTCGGCCGTTTTCATCCTCGGCGGAGAGCTGAACGCCTCAATCCGCCGCTACCGTGACGCCCGTGCCGTCACACGGCTTGATTGACGCGGCGCCCGCCGCGTCGCCAGTGCAACGCCAAACGTGGTGATCGCCATCCCCGCGATCTGGAAAAGCGTGAGCGTCTCGTCGAATAGGAACCACGCCAGAAGCGCGGTCACACCCGGCACCAGATAAAACAGCGAAGCAACCCGGGCCACCTCACCTTCGCGGATGAGGATCATCAGTAGGAAAATCGCTCCAAGCGAAAGCACGAAAACCAGCCAGACCATGGCGAAGGTCAACTCGCCGTTCCACTCGATCTGCTGGGTTTCGAAGCCCACGGAAATGAGGAAAGCCACCGCCCAGCCACCGACATACTGATACAGTGTCACGGTCACCAGATCCGCAGTGGCAACAAAACGTTTCTGCCAGACAGTCCCCACACTCATGGCGATGACGGCCACCACGGCAGCGCCGATGGTCACCATCGTCACGCCACCGCTCACCGCCCCAAGCTTGGGTGAAAGAACGATCGCAACGCCCGTCAGGCCCACGACGAGACCAAGCCAGTGCCTGGCCGTGACCTTCTCTCCCAGAAAAAAACCTGCCATCACGGCAGTCAGCATTGGCTGAAGCCCGACGATGAGGCCTGCAAATCCGGCCGGCAATCCGTGTCGCACAGCCCAGAACACTCCCCCCAGATAGATGCCATGCATAAGCACGCCTGCAATTGCAGCATGAAGCGCATTTCGCATTCCGATGGCTTTCGCCTTCACCAGTGGAACGATCATCAGAAGAACGGCGAAAGTGAGCGCAAACCGCACCCACAGGAAGGTGAAGGGCTCCGCCCAGGGCATTGCATAGCGGGCACCGATGAAACCCGTTGCCCAAAGGAGTACAAAAAGGGCGGGAATTGCCCTCGTGAGATCGGTCATCAAAGACATCCAGAATTGGAAGGGAGAGGCGTCAGGGCTTTAACAGTCCAACCCACGGCAAGGAAAGCGAAACATTTGCGTCATACCATCAATCCGGTTGAAGTTCGCAAGAACGAGGCTTGCCAATGTTGATGAAGTTGGATCCAAGCTGGCTGATGTTTGTCACGGTCGCCGTGACGATGGCTTCCTACCTCCTCTCGCTCGGCCTTCACGCAGTGATGGGTGAGGACGGTTTCGGACCGATGCTTTCGACCTTCATCACAACCAGCGCATTTTTCGGCACCATCTACTTGGCCAATGAACAGGGGATTCGCTTCGAGGACCTGATGAGTGCCGCGCTGGCGGGGATTTCGGGCGCCTTTACAGTGCTTCTCGTATTCGTCCTGATCAAGGCCGTCTTCAAGCGCCTGGGCTGATCATCATCCTCCGAAACCGACCATGCGTGCGATATCGGCAGGCGTTGCACCGCTTTGCCTCAACGCGTGCAGGCTGGTGTCGCCCCTGCTCTTAGACAGTTTTCGTCCGTCACGGTCCAACACCAGTTCATGATGATGATACTGCGGTACAGGGAGCCCCAGCAGCTCCTGCAGGACACGATGCACCGCGGTTGCCTGAAACAGGTCCCGGCCACGCACAACATGCGTCACCCCCTGAAGAGCGTCATCGACGACAACGGAGAGATGATAGCTCGCAGGCACATCCCGTCGCGCAAGCACCACATCTCCCCACGCCTCTGCCCGCGCAGCGATGCAGCCTGTCTCGCCACCTGAACCACACTCGGTCTCCTCCCACGTCAGCGTGGTCCCGAGATGGCGCAGGGCGGCCGACATATCCAACCGCCACGCAAATGGATGTCCCTCCGCGATCCGTGCTTCGCGTTCCGTCGTAGCGAGATGCCGGTCATCTCCCGGATACAGCGGTGCTCCATCCGGGTCTCTGGGCCAAGGCTCACCGTCTGCCTCATGATCGGCAATGCGGCCCCGCACCTCTCCACGACTCATAAAGGCGGGATAGACGAGTTCCGCGTCGATGAGCCGCTCTAGAGCCGCACGGTAATCGTCGAAATGTTCCGACTGGCGACGAACCGGCTCCTCCCAGTCGAGCCCGAGCCAGACGAGATCGCACAGCACGCCTCGCTCCAGCTCCGCTGAACAGCGGGTGGTGTCTATGTCCTCCATACGCAACAGAAACCGGCCCGAGACATCTCGGGCCATCCTGTGGTTCAGCAACGCAGAAAAGGCATGGCCAAGATGCAAACGCCCATTCGGGCTCGGCGCAAACCGGAAGACCGGACGTGTCATGAGCGATGCCTGAAACGGGTTGCAATCGACATGAGACGATTGCTACGGCTTTCTGGCGACCCCGGCAAGGACCTGTGCCGGAGCCCGCAGGAGAAAGCGATGCGAAGGCAGAGCGTTACGATGAACCGCATTGAAACACACGCTCACCTCATGGAAGCGCTCGATGCGCTGGTCCGGCTCGACGGCAGACTGAAGCCGGTTCGCGAACGGGCAGGCCAGATCCCGCTCAGGCGGGCAGAGCCGGGGTTCGCCAGCCTGGTGTCCATCATCATTTCGCAGCAGGTTTCGCGCGCCAGCGCAGAGGCCATCGAAAGAAGGCTGGTGCAGGCCATAAGGCCTCTTACACCGCGCGCGCTCCTTGCCGGCGGCGAAACAGCACTGATCGCAGCCGGCCCTGTCCCGCGCCAAGCAGCGCACGGTTCTCGCACTCTCCCAAGCGATTGAGAACGGGGAACTCAATTTCGAGACGCTCGAATTGCTTGATGGTGACGAGGCCATTGCCCTTCTCACAAACCTTCCTGGCATCGGCCCCTGGACAGCACAGGTCTATCTTCTCGTATCGGCTGGCCATCCCGATATATTCCCGGCAGGTGATGTGGCCCTGCAGGCTGCGGTTGCCGATGCCCTGTCACTTTCATCGCGCCCCGACACCAGAACAATGGCAAGAATCGCCGAATCATGGTCACCGTTCCGCGCGGCCGCAGCTCGCCTGTTCTGGGCTCATTACCGCAGGATGAAGGGCAAGGAAGCCGCTCCCATGCCCGTTTCGGCGTAAAAAACTGCGCCAGACCAGCCGTTTGAGGTGTCATAAAGCAAAATATACGCTTCACATTCCTGTCATGGCGGGCTTACAGTATTCGCATCGATCGACTTGGCCAGCTGAAGGAGCTTCAAGGACGTGACGATCGCGGCTTCGCCAGACAGCATGCCTGCTCTGGTGCTGAATGCGGACTACAGACCGCTCAGTTACTATCCCTTGTCACTGTGGTCGTGGCAGGATGCCATCAAGGCAGTCTTCCTCGACCGGGTCAACATTGTTGCAGAATACGACCAGCAGGTCTCATCCCCATCCTTTGCGATGAGACTGCCGAGCGTAATCAGCCTCAAAACATATGTAAAACCGTCGCGCTATCCCGCTTTCACACGTTTCAACGTGTTCCTGCGCGACCGTTTCCAGTGCCAGTATTGCGGTTCGCACGAAGATCTGACTTTCGACCACGTCATCCCGCGCCGCCTTGGCGGTGTTACCTCATGGGAAAACGTGGTCGCGGCCTGCTCACCCTGCAATCTGAAAAAAGGCGGCGTGATGCCTTCCCGGGCAAAGATGTGGCCACATCAGAAGCCCTACCGGCCGACCGTTCACGACCTGCACAACAACGGGCGCCTCTTTCCTCCCAACTACCTCCACGAAAGCTGGATGGATTATCTATACTGGGATGTCGAACTGGAGCCGTGACGGCGACCACCTCGGTTGCCCGCCCCCGCAGCTTTCAGCGTTTGAAAGCCGCGCGGATCGCCACATATGCCCACAGCGCACTTGCAAGAGCATTCCATCCGGCAAATGACAGCCCCAGGAAGCGCCCTGCCGCTTCGCTGCATGAGGGGGGCACCACGGCATTCAATTGATCCAGCAGGTTTCCGCCCGTGTTCGGGCCTGCGCTGCCGGCGCCACAATCGGCCGGTCCTGCCCACCATTTCCACTCCACACCCGCGTGATAGATGCCAAGCGCCATTCCGTAGAGCATGAGGGCTCCACCGGCCAGCAGCAGACCGCGCGTGATCAGGGGCGGAGCCTTTAGCGCGGAGGCCAGCAGCGCCAGGATCATCAGGGGCACCCCGATATAGTAGGGCGTGCGCTGTTCCAGGCACAGCATGCACGGAATGTAGCCACCGATATGTTCGAAGCCGAGCGCAATGCCCACGGTTGCCGCCATGCCGACAACAAGCAGTCCCGCGCTCAGGGTCTGCGTGGCACCGGTAGAAGCTGTTGGGAACATTGTGAGCCTTTAGAAAATGTAACGGATGGCGACAAAGCCACCGATCAGCAAAACCATGAAAAGGGTGAAAAGAAGGCCAAGATTTTTCTCGATGAAGACCCGGATCGGCGGTCCATACATATAGAGCAGCCACGAAACAAGAAAGAAGCGCAGCCCCCGCCCCACGATCGACACAAGAACGAACACGAGAAGGTTCAGCCCGGTCGCACCTGAAAAGATCGTGAGCACCTTGTAGGGAAATGGCGTTACCGCAGCGAACAGAACGCCCCAGCCTCCCCATTCATTATACCAGCCTGCCACCTGTTCGAAGGCGTTTTCCTTGCCATAAAAGGCGAGCACCGGCTGGCCAACCGCCTCGTAAAGGAACGCACCGATCGCATAGCCGAGGAGCGCCCCGAAAACTGAACTTGCCGTGCAGATGAACGCATAGCGGATCCATTTGAACCGCTCTGACAGCACCATGGGAATGAGCAGAACATCCGGCGGGATGGGAAACACCGAACTTTCGATGAATGACACCGAGGCCAGTGCCTTTTCGGCATGCCGTGTTGCGGCAAGCGACATGGTCCAGTCATAGAGTTTGCGAAGCATTGGGGGCCCTCAATAAGCAGCTTTGTCTAGCCGCTGCGGCGGCCTTGCGCAACGCCAGCCACAAAAGAGGTGACAGGTAAGATGAATTGCTTCGCCAAGTGTTGACGAGACCGCCCGCGCCCGTATAGTCCGCAACCTGTCCGGACATTCGCGCCGGGCCCCTGTGGCGGAATTGGTAGACGCGCTCGACTCAAAATCGAGTTCCGCAAGGAGTGCTGGTTCGAGTCCGGCCAGGGGCACCATTTCTTCTCTAAAAAGAATACGATTTCAAGAAGTTGACGAATGTCGCGACTTCTCAACCCACCCCTCCATCCACCTAATTGACGCTGGTAGGGTTTGATCGTCTCAATCCGTCTCGTTGCCTCTCATTGCGTCGCCGCTGTTGGAAGCAATGCAGATTTTGGCGGGGTTTGATGGTGCGCAAGGGGCAATGCGGCTTGTCCTTACCCACTGCTATGTGGGCGTTGTATCTGAGATCGCGAAGGCGGGGCTAGCAACATTGCGCCTGCAAATGGGTCGATCGAAAGAATTCGGCGCGATCTACAAAGCTGCCATTCGCTGCGTAACGTGCGAAGGCCTGTAAAGGGCGGAAAGTTGACTTTCGCTACACGTTAACCGAATGGGAGCTTTCGGGACTTTCAGAAAGAAACCCAAAGTAGAAAAGCCAGCGGTCCGCCCCCCCGCCGGCGTGACCGGTGCCGTTTATAGGCCGCCTGGTCTTGGAGCTTGTGTGTGTGCCCGCATAGCCCGAAAGCTTGAGCAATTTAGTTTAGGCGAAGCTCTGCGTTCAGTATACTTCTCGCGTGCGTTTCTTGTCCAGTGCGATGGATAAGTCAAAACCCTTCCAATCCGTGAACCAAAATGGCGAAGCTGATTTGATGGCGTAGAAATCTGTGACGGAATGCCCGAAAACCTGTGCGAGGCGATACTTGGTTCGAGCCGAAACAAAGGGACAACACGCGATATCAAGATAGGCCATCAAGGGTTCCGACTCGTTGTGAACATAGGCTGCCCGGGTCTTGATTCTGGTTACAAGAGCCTCTTCTAAAGCTTGTCGAAACCTCAAGTACCTCCGTTTTCCTGTCACGTAGCTCAAACCAACAGTTACCGCGAAGTAGTCAATCTTAGAGCTCGCCTTGTAACTCTTGCCTTGACCACTGTTGTCCAATCCAAAGTACTCAGCCAGCGCTTCCTCAGACACGAGATACTCCCGCCCGAGCTTTCTTAACGCCAAAATTAAGCACATCACCTCAATGTTAGGTTGCCCTTTCGTAGAGGTTCGCCGTAGCTGCCGCGTAATATTGTCGAATATGTACTTGCATACTTGGTGTTTACTATCTCGCCCAACACCGGCTTCGTGCATTTGATCGACCATTGTGGAAACCAAACGAGCGAGCCGGATCGAGATGTTTACCCTTGGATCCGCGGCGTAAACAAAGAACGAAAACTCCAATATTCCAATGAGGGCTTGAATCAATTTTCGCTCGTCCCTCAGAGATTTCAGTGTTTGCTCGTTTTTCAGAAAAATCTTTGACGTGTTCCTCTCAAGTGCTGCAAAGGAGTAGTTTAGGATATCCTTGTACTCTACGCCGGTCTCATTCAGGACACTTTTAAAGCCGACGATCAGGTTATTGGATCGAACTCTTGGTGTGAACTTCTTCACCTTCGCGGCAGATCCGCTTGGGTCATCCACCTCTTTTTCATAGATTTCGATACACTCTCCAAGCACTGAACGAACACGGTTCTTTGCGATCGTTAGCTGCGTGATAATTGGTTTTTGTATGACGGTAGATTTCGACGCGTTGACACCAAGCTTCAACTCTTTCAGTGCGATCCCGAGTTGCCTTTCAACGTGGCTTAAATCCACTCGAGATGTGCAGAAAATAAAGTAGTCGTCCACATACCTAAAAACTTGATAGTCGTCTCGATGGCGGTACCCATGAACTTCGAGCATTGAACGCTGAAAATTCCTATCAGCGTACTGTAAAATAACCTCAGCAAATATTCTGGAGAACTCAGGGCCAATAACAATACCGTTGGTCTCGCCTTGGTTCATTTCCTGCATAAGCCGATCAAACCTACCCCCGAAGGTGTTTCTCGATTCATCCAGAAAGTCTTTGGCCGCTGCGGTTCCCAAAGTGCTCCAAGGTAATGAATGTGTGTAGATGCTATCGAAGCATTTCGAGACGTCTAGCCGAAGCAGGAGGTCGAACTTCTTTTCTGCGTTATGGTACTTATAGTGCTCGAAGAATTTAAAAATATTGCTGTAGCTTCTGTAGGAAAAGAAAGAGCCAAGGTTATCGTATTCTTTTGAGTTTTGCTCAACGGTATCGGCGACTGCTGATCGGCGCTCATAAAACAAACGATCAGAAAACTTCACTGTTTTTGCCGTCGACGCTGGATACCGAATCGAAAACTCACTTAGGCCTGCATAGTAGATAATGTGTAAGCGCCGTCAGGACCCCACCTTTTCTTATTTGTGGTGATGCTGGATTCCCTATCCGTTGTAGATTTGGCAATGGAGGAAGGGTTGGGCGTCCATAGAGAGCTCCATATGGAGTCCATTTGCGGTTATGCAATTTTGCCGCGCGATGCGGGGAAGCGACGCTGGCCGGATGAGGTGAAAGGCCAGCTTGTCGCGCAGAGCTATGTGCCCGGAGTGACGGTGAGCGAGGTTGCCCGCCGGGTTGGTCTGCGGCCCAACCATCTTTCGTCGTGGCGGCGTTTGGCCCGTGAGGGCAAGCTTGTGGTGCCGGATCTTCCCGGAGCGGAGTTTGTGCCGGCCAAGCTTGAACCGGCTGCCCCGGCAATTGCGGAGGATGCAAGGCCGTCGGCCGCGGTGGAGATCATTCATGACGGCACCACAATCCGCCTGGAAGCGACTGCGAGCCCGGACAGGATTGCCGGGATCGTGCGCGCGCTTGGGCGCGCGGCATGATTTTCCCCTCGAACCGGGTGCGGATTCTGGTGGCGACAAAGCCCGTTGACTTCAGAAAAGGACACGATGGGCTAAGCGCCCTGGTCCAGACCGTGCTGCGCAAGGACCCGTTCACCGGCACGGTATTTGTGTTCCGGTCCAAGCGGGGCCGATCGGCTCAAACTGCTTTATTGGGATGGGACCGGTCTGGTGATGGCGTATAAACGTCTGGAAGATTCGACCTTCACCTGGCCCGCCATCAGGGATGGTGCGATGTCTCTGAACCATGCCCAATTCGAGGCGCTGTTCTCAGGCCTGGACTGGCGCAAGGTGAAGGCGTTGGAGGCGCGTTCGCCGGCTGCGGCAGAGTGAATCATCCGTTTGAATTTACGCGCTTTCCTGTGCTTCCCAAGGTATGTTCGGCGCATGTCTTTCACCCCGGATATCGACCTTGCCGCCATCCCGCTGGAGCAGCGCGGCGCTGTCGCCGCACTGGTGCGCGAAGTGGCCGAGCTCAAAGACATCAACAAACGCCTGGAGCATTTGGTCGCGGAATTGAACCATGCGGTTCATGGCAAGCGGTCGGAGAAACTGAGCGAAGACGAGCGGCAGTTGGCGTTTGAAGACCTTGAGACCGCCACCAGCGAGGTCGAGGCCAGAAAAGAAACATCTGCTTTCTCCGAGAGGGCCAAAAAGCGGACGAAGCCCGCTGCAAGGCGCAACATTGGCAACCTTCCCGATCACCTGCCGCGCATTGAACAGGTCATCGAACCCGACAGTCTTGAGTGCCCCTGCGGCTGCGGAGAGATGCACAGGATCGGCGAGGATCGCAGCGAACGGCTGGACATCGTGCCCGCGCAACTGCGTGTGATCGTGACCGTGCGGCCCAAATATGCCTGCCGGTCCTGCACGGATGGCGTCACCCAATTGCCGGCTCCGGCTCATCTGATCGAGGGTGGACTGCCTACCGAGGCCACCATCGCTCATGTGCTGGTGTCCAAATACGCCGATCACTGTCCGCTCTACCGGCAAAGCCAGATCTTGGCCCGCTCCGGGATCGACATTCATCGCGCGACACTGGCCGATTGGACTGGCAAAGCCGCCTTCCATCTCAAACCGGTCGTGGACCGGCTGGCCGAGCATGTGAAGACCTCCACGAAGCTGTTCATGGACGAAACCACGGCACCGGTGCTCGATCCGGGGCGCGGCCGCACCAAAACCGGCTATCTATGGGCGCTCGCCCGGGACGACAGGTCCTGGGGCGGCGGCGATCCGCCGGGGGTTGTGTATTTTTATGCACCGGGCCGCGGGGGCGAAAACGCCGAACGCTTTCTCGCCGGCTTCAACGGCATCCTCCAGCTTGACGGCTATCAGGGCTACAACCGTCTGACACGTCCTTCCCGTAAGGGAGGTGACCCCATCCGTGTTGCCCATTGCTGGAGCCACGCACGGCGCAAGCTGAAAGAGGTTTTTGACCGCGACGGCTCACAGATCGCCGCCGAGGGCCTGCGACAGATTGCCGGGTTCTATTCTGTGGAGGCCGACATCCGTGGAACGTCTCATGGCCAGCGCCTCTCGGCCCGGCAGGCCCGCACCGCACCTCTGGTGGCCGAGTTCGGGCAATGGCTGCAAAGGGAGCGTCTGCGCGTCTCGGTGAAGTCGCGCCTGGGCGAGAAGCTCGCCTATATCCACCGCCACTGGGAGGGCTTGCAAACCTTCCTCACCGACGGCCGCGTCGAAATCGACAGCAACAGCGTTGAAAACCTCATCCGCCCAATCGCGCTCAATCGGAAAAATGCCCTTTTTGCCGGCCACGACGAAGGTGGAAATGCCTGGGGCCGGATCGCATCCCTCGTCGAAACAGCAAAGATCAACGGCGTCGAACCCTTCGCCTACCTCAAGGCCACGCTCGAAGCCATTGCAAACGGATATCCCAAAAGCCGCATCGACGATCTGCTGCCCTGGAACTTCAAAGCGTCAAGCTGAAACTCCTGTGAGCCGCTGACAACGCTTACGATAATGTTGGCGCTATTCAGATTGTAAAAGTGCGCGACAGCCAGCTGATTCCTCGGATGTATTACAGACAGCCTGCGGAACTCGCGCTCTTTATGCGCGATATCAAAGCCATAAGGCTTCGTCCGCATAGCATGCTCCGAAAGCTTCCATTCTCTCTTTGGTATTGTTTTTCCGTCTCGGAGAAGAGTACTTTGCGTTGGGTTCTCGATGGTTCTCCGGTCTCGTTTCGCTGGCGGTGAAGCCAACGGATGCTTTCGGCAGCTTTTGAATAGTAGTTGAATGACCACATCCAATCGATCATCCGGGCACTTCCAAACGACATATGTATCCCGCCCTCTTTGCTCGAGTCTCACATCGTACTTGGTAACAAAGTCAAAGAAACCACCGTTGCCGAAAGTCGGTGGAACTTCGAATGGATGAACGTCAGAGAGTATCGGCCTGTGGTAGCTATAGTTTGCCGGGATTGAGCGTTTATTGGCCATACTTCCAAGCCTTTGTTATCTCTTCAAATTCATCTTTCCGATGAAACCGGCGGAATATTTTTTCAGAGTAGCCTTTTTGAAATGAGTACTGTTGAAGCTTGGCTCTTAAACTTGCACTGTGTGTTTGCTTTCGAATATGCGTATCGAGCGCATCATCTAGTCTTTTAAGCTGTGACAAGTCTGTGAAGTGTGGATTGCTGAAGTAGATTCCGACAAAGGCGTTTTGTTTGCTATGCGTTAGCTGCGTGTTACCCGTGAGGTACTGCACCCGCTTTACGAGCAACCTATAGGCTTTCTTAGGATTTTTTGCCCGCTGCCGATCATACCTTGTGAAACTCGCGTCGAGCCTGCTTTTGTACTTTTGGAATTTTGCGTCGCTCATTAAGACCTTACAAGAGGTACGAAGCACCTCTCGAAACTCGTAACCCAAATATGTCAGCTCCGTATCTGGCGGAGCTTCCCTTGATTTTGTAGAGTTTACGATCAGCCTTTTTCGCCTGAGCTCCTCGACTGCTTTCTTACGATAGCCTTCGATAGTAGAACCTTTCGTAGGTGCAAAAAGTACAATGATGTCGTCAACATAACGCGCATAGAAAGTGACGTCTTCGAGTGTCGATATGCGGTCATCAAAATCCCGCATGTATAGTTCTGACAGGATGGCGCTGAGGCCTACGCCACGTGGCAAACCCCTCCCAGGTGTTCCAGCAACCGTGGCATAGTCCCAAAGAAGGCGTTCGATCAAACGCATTGTCGTTGCGCTTAGGAGTTGATCAGACTTCAGCTTGGTAAGCAAAATAGAGTGGTCAATCGACTCATAGAACTCTTGCACGTCCAGTTTGACCACGTGGTACGGAAATCCGTCACTTAAACAGTCGCTCAGTTGCGTTA
Source organism: Nitratireductor sp. GISD-1A_MAKvit (assembly GCF_040819555.1). Taxonomy (GTDB): domain Bacteria; phylum Pseudomonadota; class Alphaproteobacteria; order Rhizobiales; family Rhizobiaceae; genus Nitratireductor. The sequence continues at coordinate 1,063,182 of NZ_CP161920.1, read as the reverse complement.
CAATTTTGAACCGCCCCGGGTTTGCCGGAGGCTCCAACTTCCCAATAGGATGGAGCCATGACGAGCAAAACGACGAACAAGTTTTCCCCTGAGGTGCGCGAGCGTGCGGTGCGGTTGGTATTCGATCACGAGGCTGATCATTCTTCGCGCTGGACCGCCTGCCAGTCGATAGCGGCAAAGATCGGCTGCTCGGCGCACACTCTGCTGGATTGGGTAAAGAGGGCCGAGATCGATACCGGCAAGAGGGCCGGCTTGCCGACGGACACGGCCGAGAAGATAAAGGCTCTTGAGCGGGAGAACCGCGAACTCCGACAGGCCAATGAGATCCTGCGCAAGGCTAGCGCTTATTTTGCCCAGGCGGAGCTCGACCGCCCATTCAAACGATGATCGCGTTCATCGACGATCACCGCGAGGCGCATGGGGTCGAGCCGATCTGCAAGGTGCTGCCGATCGCCCCATCGACCTATCACGATCATGTCGCCAAGCGCACTGATCCCGCGAAGCTGTCGGCGCGGGCGAAGCGGGACCTGGAGCTCAAACCGGCGATCGAACGCGTCTTCGCCGAGAACTTCGAGGTCTACGGCGCGAGGAAGGTCTGGCGGCAGATGCTGCGCGAGGGCTTTGATGTCGCGCGCTGCACGGTCGAGCGGTTGATGGCCGACCTCGGCCTTCACGGCGTCATTCGTGGCAAGCCGATCCGCACCACGGTGCAGGACAAGGCCGCGCCGTGCCCGCTTGACCGCGTGAACCGGGTCTTCCACGCGCCGGCCCCGAACATGCTCTGGCTCTCGGATTTCACCTATGTCAGCACCTGGTCGGGCTTCGTTTACGTGGCCTTCGTCATCGACGCCTACGCCCGTCGTATCGTCGGCTGGCGGGTGAGCAGGACCGCCCATGCGAGCTTTGTGCTCGACGCTCTCGAACAGGCCTTGCACGAACGCCGCCCCGTTCATCGCGGTGGTCTGGTTCATCATTCGGACCGCGGATCGCAATATGTCAGCATCCGCTATACCGAGCGTCTCGCCGAAGCCGGCATCGAACCGTCTGTGGGCAGTGTCGGCGACAGCTACGACAACGCGCTGGCCGAGACGATCAACGGCCTCTACAAGGCCGAGGTCATCCATCGGCGCGGGCCATGGCGAAGCTTCGAGGCCGTCGAGTTCGCCACGCTGACCTGGGTCGACTGGTTCAACAACCGCCGGCTGCTGGAGCCCATCGGCAACATCCCGCCGGCCGAAGCCGAGGAGCGCTACTACGCCATGCTGGAAGAACCGGCCATCGCGGCATAACTTAAACCAGAAGGCCTCCGGCAAACCCGGGGCGGTTCATTTGATTTCTATTCGCTTGCCTTACCTTATAGATTCCGGAGATGTTGTTGGCGATTTTTTTGATTGCGTAGTAGCTCTGCGCATAGGCATTTACGGGAGTTTCAGGAACGACATAGACAGGCTTTCCACTGGGGCCTCCCACTCTGCGTATGCTAATCCTAAAGCTCTTCTTTGATATTTCATCCGAGACGTTCGCTAAACATGAAAGCAACTCTTGATCCCTTGCTTTCCTAGCATTTTCACGATCTTCTTTGAGTGCGTCAAAAATTGCTTGATCAGCTGCCGAATATTTGTGTTTGTGAGTGGCTCGGAACTGTTTGGTCGCTCTTATGCAATCTTTTAGCTCTTCCGTGGCAACCATAACGGAAGGAAAAAACTCGAGGCTCTTGTTTGAGCCTCGCCTGTTTTCGATCTCTGTAATTTTTCTTAGGTTTTGTGGGGAAAATGATTGATCAAACACGTAGTATGTAGCCCTGATGAACGCCTTATCACTGAAGCACACCTCATAATTGAGCGGGTTGCAACCAAGTAACGCTTAACCTTGGGGAAAAGTCCGAAGGCAATGGTCAGGGCAGAACTGGAACGCCATAGCAGTCATTCGATCCGCCGCAGCTAAACGGCAGCTGTGGGCCGAAATCGCCCACCCTGCAATTGAGTGCGAGTGAGCGCTTCGCCGGGCTTGTTTTCGAAAGCAGCAGCCCCGCTGTCGGCCCCACCCAGTCAATCACAGAAGCAAGGCCCAGATGGCCGTTCAAAATCGTCTAGTGCACCATGAAGAAGTAGAAAATTCGTCGTAAGCCAAGAGAGTGAGGCACCCAGCCAAACAACTCCCTCTATGCCCGAATCTACCCTCCCTCTGGTCCATGCATACCGGATCAGGGAGGGCAATTGGGTCAGTAGCGCCCATTAAAAGCCTGTCGTGCCCACTGACGGGCATTCGGCTCCTCGGAGGCTCCGATACACCTGACAAGGTAAATCGCGCGTGTCTGAGCAAATGTCGCAGTTCTCACTACACTCCGCGCCCTTCGCACTGCCCCATGCCCAAGAAGGGAGCGCTGTTCCTTACCCAGCCTTTTCCAAGGAACATAGCGGAAGGCTTCTACGGGTAGAAAATTACATAGCCATCATTCGGCAAGAGGATGGCCGATCTGGCTGCATGTATCACTGTTGCGAGGCGACTGCTTTGTCGTTTCCTGGTTCCTTGCGATCATAGGCCCGTAAGACACTTTCCCATTTACGTGGAAGTTTTTCTATCCTGGATGGAGAATTCACTGATTTCCTACATGAGAGATAACCCTAACGGGGAACGTAGGATAATCGTTCTTCGCTATGGTTGATTGTGGTCTTTTCTCAGTTAGTTCCTTTGATTCTATTAGGGAATTTGTGGGCGTAGGTAATGGTGTAAGACTATTAGGGTGAAAGCGGGGCCTTCTGGCGTGGGAAGGCCCCTCCATCAACAGGGCAAGGTAACGATGCGAGCCATTCTTGCGTCGCTGTGTATTCACTTTAGCGGTACCGACACGAAGCATTTGTCGATGGATCGCATGTTCACTGCGCCGTATTTGTTCGGTCCCGTTCTATGACGGGCCCTATCTCGATAATCTTCCCATTTTCTCAGGACCCGTTTGGGAGTACGTGCCGTGGGTCTATGTTTCCAACGCTTCTTTATCAAAGTATCTAGTGGTTGATCATCCGGCCCTCCAAAAAACCACCTGAGAACAGCCCTGATGTGCGCGGGTGATGTTTTGAGTATTTCCTCATCACAGAGCGGTGGCTTGGTTCGGCCCAAACTATCCAATACAAAGATGACGAGATATGCAGACCGCTGTGCCTGATATGTGGGGTCATTCATCAACTGCCTGATCCGCGCTCCATTTTTCGAAGTGCTTGCAGATGATCTGTCGGAGCTTCTGGCCGATGACGCGTTAAGTCGTGGATTGAGCAAATTGCCCAAGCGGACAAAGTCCACTTTCCAAACAATCAGATTTTGCCGAAAAAATTCATGCAAGTCTGCATTGAGAAGATCATCTAGCCGATCTCCACCCAAGTGGCGCTTTGCCGGACGGTTCCCATTCAAAACGAACTCGACCCGACAGCCAATATTGCCATGAGCACCATTGGCGAGCTTTTCTCGTCTAACATAAATTTTCAAATTGAGATCGGCGTCTTTCTCCTCGCTGTACAAGGTGAAATCACGATCAATGAGCCCGCGGCTTTCAAGCTTTTCTGGCGGAAGGTATTTACCTTCACTGTCGCAATCGACGGCTTGTAAAAAACCGCGTTGATGATTTCGCTTTCCAACAGTCCTAACAAGCGCGTTCCGCTTTTCTTTCGCTCGTTCTACGTTGTTGTCGCAGTCGTAATGATCAGCAGAAATTTCAACCCGTGTGACTCGATACTCACCGAGGCACTCTTCATGATCCTTGAGCAATTTCAACAATCGTCCATCGGGCAAGCAAACTGCCTTCAATCGGGTCCAGCCATACTTTCCTCTCACTCTTTCTAAACGGAAAGAGTACGCTGCTTGCTCCAGTTCGGAAATCGGAAGCCTTTCTCTCAGGACCGACTTCTCCTCGTTCACCAAGATGACCACTAGGTCGAAGGTGGGCCTGAAAAAGCCCACGCCAGGTATTTCGAAACCGATCGAGTTTGCCATGGAACTTGCCACTTGCGTTGGTCGCTTGTTGTTGGTCATCGCACACCTCCTTCGTTCAAGCGCACGCGCAACCGCTTCTTCGCCGATGAGGGCTTTTTGCGAACAGCCCTTCGCTGGTCGATGACGATGAGGAGTTCATCTTCAAGCCATCTTGTGCGACTGCCGATCTTGATTGGCTCAGGTAAAACGCCTTCCTTCACCCATCGCCAAACTGATGATACCGCTACGCTGAACATGTCAGCCACTTCGCGTACTGTTAGAAGTTTTGTCGGTTTCATAATTTTCTCCTGCTTTCTGTAGCTGGTGTATCTCTCTATACGTTTGGCTGTTTTCAGAATCGGCGGAATCGAAGCTGTTTTGGCCACTTGAGGCCAGAGAGCGATGGAAAGAATCAGCTTTGAAGAATTTTTAATCGACTATTTTCAATCACTTATACGATTTTGAAAAAAAATCTTCGTTCACGTCTAAACATTGAGAAGAATTGGCAATTTTAGGTGGTTCTGCAGCAATTTCGCCGGCAAATGATTGTCCAGCTAAAGACGTACTCTTTTCCGGTATTTTTTCCCAACGCGGCTTGTTACGTGCTCTGCCCAATGCTCAAGCAGGACTCGCCGCTTCTCTAAAAAGTCAGTGCGCCGATAAGCTCGCACCACACGGGAGCCGGTCGTGTGCCCAAGCATGGCTTCCGCCACCTCGTGAGGTGCATCGGTTTCTTCTGCCAACCAGTCACGCAAAGACGACCTGAAACCATGCGGCCTGTATTCTAGTCCCGCCCGCTTCATGTGTTGGCTCATCGCCATATCGCTGATGACGCCTTTCAAAGGATTGGCGAATAGGAAGCCATTTCGTTCGAAGCGTTCCGCCTTCTCAATCACCGCCAGCGCCTCAGAAGACAGCGGAACACGGAACTCAGCGGTGGCGTCCTTGCGCCCCTTCATGTTCTCGGCAGGTATGATCCATACATCCTCATCAATTTGGTCTTGACGGATATGCCTGATCGGGGCTGATCGAACTCCTGTCAAAATCAGCAATCGCAAAGCCAAGTGCGTGATGCTGTCATCACCCAAGGTTTCGTAAAAATCGGGAACATGTCGCCAAGGCATTGCCGGAATGCTCTTGACGATGTGGCGCTGCTTCCCCAATAGCGCGCGCGCCTTTTCACAGGCTTGAAGGTCGGCTTCCAATCCCAGTGCAGCAGCGTGCTTGAGGCAAATTTCCAACCGATACATCGCCTTGCGGGCGGTGTCGGCCTTTGTGTGCCAGATGGGCGCAAGGGTATCGCGTATGTCCCGCTGATCGATCTCTTCAACAGGCACCTTTCCCAGCTTGGGTAATATGTGCTTGGCCAACGGAGTAAACCAACGACCTGCCTCGCCATCATCTTTCAGCTCCGCCTTTCGAGCTTCGAAAGCGTCCGCTGCAATGTCAGCTAAAAGATGCTGCTTCTTGGCAGCTTCACGCCGTGCACGCTCTCTTTCCTTGATCGGGTCGCGTCCAGACCTCAGTACGGCGCGACACTCATCGGCAGCGTCACGTGCTTCCTTAAGGCTGACTTCGCCAATCGCCCCAAGCCCCATCTCCCGGCGTCTTCCATGAATGGTGAACCTGAAGAACCAGTTCCCGCTACCGTTATTTCGTATGTGCACCCACAATCCACCTCCGTCAGCATACTTGCCGCTGGATAAGTTCTTGACCGCCATGGCACTTAGCCTGTTGAGTGAGCGCATTGCATCCACCTTTCCAGAGTTCTCCAACCCACCTATCACAACCCACCCCGGAGTCCACCTTTCTCGCTATGCTAGGTTGAAACTGAGTGAGACTGAATGAGACTCGAAATCCACGAGCCTTTGGAAAGTCTGGTAAGATGAGATGCTATGAGACACGCTAAGATCGTAGGACAATGCAGGCCAGGGGCACCATTTACCGAAGCTGTCATCCCCCCTTCCCAACCTGCCGGCGAGCTTCTGTCCCTCTCCCGCTTTTGCTTGCATCATTTCCTCGTTTGCGTTCGAGTAGCACCGTATTGACCAACGCAGCGCAACAGGGAGGATGGCTCACGCAAATGCTTGAGCGGCGCGACACCTATCGGGAACTCTATGACGGTTTCCGTTGGCGCATACCCGATCATTTCAACATCGGCACTGCCATCTCGAACGCATGGGCGGCGCGTGATCCGCAACGCATTGCACTGTTGGACCATGCAATCGATGGTTCTGCGCAAACACTCACCTATGGTGATTTGGCCCACAAATCCGACGCTCTGGCCGCCGCGCTGACCAGAGCCGGTGTCGGGCAAGGCGATCGCGTGGCACTTCTTCTGCCGCAATCCTTCGAGACCGCCATCGCGCATGCGGCAGTCTACAAACTCGGAGCGATCGCTGTGCCGCTTGCGCTTCTCTTCGGAAGCGAAGCTCTTGAATACCGGCTCCATAATTCCGGGGCCGCCTGTGTGATAACCAACGCCACCGGGCTTGCGAAAACCGCACCGCTCAGAGACAGACTGCCAGCACTGAAACGCCTGATCTGTGTCGACGGCGCAGACGGGGACGTGGAGGATTTCCATCGCCTGATTGCGGAAAATTCCGGGCCGTTCGAAGCGGTCCGCACGAAGCCGGACGACCCGGCGATGATGATTTTCACCTCCGGAACAACCGGACCGCCCAAGGGTGCGCTGCACGGCCACCGGGTCCTTCTGGGCCATCTGCCCGGCGTGCAGTTCCACCATGAGTTTCTGCCAAAAGAGCAAGACCTGCTGTGGACACCTGCAGACTGGGCCTGGGCAGGCGGACTCCTGAATGTCCTTTTGCCGGGTCTTTATCTCGGAACACCGGTCGTCGCAGGGCGATTTGAAAAGTTCGATCCCGAAGCCGCTCTTCTTCTGATGGAGAGAATGAAGGTTCGTAACGCATTCATCCCCCCAACCGCGCTGCGCATGCTCAAGACCGTTCCCGACATCGGTCGGAATTTCGACCTCGCACTGCGCACAATCGGCTCCGGGGGAGAAGCGCTGGGACGGGAGACCTTCGAGTGGGCAGCCAGCGAGCTGAAGCTCAGCATCAACGAATTCTACGGTCAGACCGAGTGCAATCTTGTTCTTTCCTCATGCCATGAACTCGACGTCGGTGAGCCCGGAGCGATCGGCTTGCCGGTGCCCGGACACCGCGTTGCGATCATCGACGGGGAAGGCAGGGCCCGTACGCACTGGAGAGCCCGGCCACATTGCCGTTCTGCGTCCCGACCCTGTCATGTTCCTAGGCTATTTTGAGAATGAAGCGGCGACCCGGGAAAAGTTCATCGGAGACTGGATGCTGACAGGCGATCAGGGTGTCCGGGATGATCGCGATTATGTTCGCTTCGTTGGGCGCGAAGACGATCTCATAACATCGGCGGGATACCGGATCGGGCCGACCGAGATCGAAGACTGCCTTTCAGGACATCCAGAAGTGGCGCTCGCTGCAGCTGTGGGCAAGCCCGATCCGTTGAGAACGGAGATCGTGAAGGCCTACATCCTTCTTCAGGAGGGCGTTGAGCCGACCAGGCAACTGGAAGAAGACATCCGATTATGGGTGCGCGAACGATTGTCGGCGCATGAATATCCGCGCGAAATCACCTTCGTGCGATCAATGCCGCTGACAACCACCGGCAAGGTAATCCGGCGCATTTTTCGGGAGCGAGCAAAAAAGGAATGAGCGTTCGGCTCGGCCGGTGTCAGGCGGCATAACGCCGGCGTTTGTGTTCGTCGAGAAATTCCGGAATGTCCTTTGCCAGAATGGGCTTGCTGAAGAGATTGCCCTGCGCTTCGTCGCAGCCCATTGCGCGTATGATGCGTAGCTGCTCTTCCATCTCCACTCCCTCCACCACGGTGGTCATACCAAGCGTGAAAGCCAGATTGACAATGGTCTGGACAATGGCCGCCTGATCCGCACTCTTGGTAATCTCCTTGATGAACAGGCGATCGATCTTGACCTTGTCGAAGGCAAATTTCTGCAGGTAGCTCAGCGACGAATAACCCGTTCCGAAATCATCGAGCGATATCCGGGCGCCAAGCTTTCGCAGCCGCCGTAGATCCGCATGGAGTTTGCGGCTGTCCTCCAGAAGAAGCGTTTCGGTGATTTCCAGTTCCAGCCGGCTCGCCGGCGTTTCGGTATCGGCAAGCACGCGCGCAACCGTGTCAACGATGTCGTCTCTCCTGAACTGCATCGGAGACAGGTTGGCCGCGATGCTTATGTCATCGGGGAGGGACTTCATCTCGAGGCATACCTGCCGCAAAACCCATTCACCAAGGGGAATGATCGCTCCGGTATCCTCGGCAATACGGATGAATTCATCCGGCGGAATGGACCCATGGGTCGGGTGGTTCCAGCGCAGGAGCGCTTCAAAGGTCGTGACCTTGTTGTCTCCCAGCCCGATGATCGGCTGAAACACGAGGTGAAACTGCTCGTCGAGATTTGCTGCGCGCAGATCGGCTTCCAGCGTCCGACGCCTCTGCAGCCGCTTGTTCATCCCCGGCTCATAAAAACGGAAAACCCCGCGCCCATCGCCTTTGGCCTGGTAGAGAGCGACATCGGCCTGCATGAGAAGATCGTCCGCTTCAGGCTGCCCATTGGCGATCGCGACCCCCACACTTGCCGCCGAGAGCACCTGATGCCCTTCGATGACATAAGGCTCGTCCAGAGCCTCTATCAGCCGTTTGGCGAGAGTGCTGGCCTGTTCGGGCTTTTCGATGTTTCCCTGAACGACAACGAACTCATCGCCCCCAAGGCGCGCAACTGCATCCGCCTCGCGCACCGTGTTGCGGATACGTCCCGCGACCGCTCGCAACAATGCATCACCAACCGGATGCCCGAGCGTGTCATTGACACTCTTGAAGTTGTCCAGATCCACACACATAAGCGCAGTGGAAAGCCCCCGCTCCGCACTGCTGGTCATGATATCTTCCAGCTGTTCACGCATCATCACGCGATTGGGCAGATCCGTGAGCGTGTCGTGCCGAGCCATGTAGGCGATCTGCGCCTGCGCCTTGTGACGTTCTGTAATGTCCTCATAGGTGGCGACCCAGCCACCCCGTCGCATCGGCTGGTGCGAAATCAGGATCGTGCGACCGTCCCGCAATTCCTGTGTCAGCGTGTCCGACCTGCCCTGTGTCACAAGCATGGACTGCAAACGCATCAGCCGTTCGGCCTCATCCTCTGCACTTGCCCCGGTCTGAACCATCAGCTCCACGAGCTGGTTCAGCGTCGTGCCCAGTTGAAGTTTTTCCTGGGAAATTCCGTAGATGCTCTCCATCTTCTGATTGCTGACAATCAGGCGGCCTTCGGCATCGAACATGCAAAGCCCGTGCGACATGTTGTTAAGCGCGGTGTTGAACAGAAGATTCTGCGTGATCAACTCCTCATTGGCCCGCCGCGCGGCGGCCGCGCTTTCGCTGAGTTCGGCACTTGTACGCAACAGGTCTTCGTTGGTGGCCTTCAGCCGCTGCTGAACGCTGATCTGCAGGCGATGCTGCCATTGCAGCATGGCAATGAACACGAATCCCGTAACGACAAGGGACAAGGCGAGAGCCGAGAAAATCCAATGGAGCTTGAGGAGTTCACTCTGGTCACTCGCCTGCGTCGTCGCCCCATATTCATTGGCCTTGGAGGCGAGCGCCACCATCTTGCGCTCAAGCGGGGCGGTCAGTTCCAGTGCGAGTCGCGCGTTCTCGGGCTCGTCGATTTCCCCGATGAACTGCCCGATCCTTTCAAGAGCTGCCGCAAGCTCCTCCACAGTCGCCTTGTTTTCCGGCAGAACGGTCACGAAGTTCAGAAACTCGCCCTGCTCGAAGAGGCTCAGACGACTGACCAGGATCTGGTATCTGAGCTCCACATCCTGCTGGGTCGTCTGCGGAGGATCCACCATAATCGCCGTCAACCGCTGACGGAACCGCAACAGCTCGTTCATGCCCTGGCTGGCGCTATAGGCTATGTTGTAGCGAAATATCTGCGTCAGTGCTTCCTGGCGTTTGAACACCAGAACGGAGATATAAAGCGCAGCGATAGCCAGGGCGATCATGCCGACCGACAGCAGCATCTGCACCACGCGCGAGGCGGTGCGGCGTCTTATCTTTCCTGTCTGCGGGTCTGACATGGGCTAAAAGCCTGTCAGGAGTCTATCGAACGGTGAATCGTCGAACCTGCCAGACAGAGCGTGAGTAATATTTCTGCGTGTTCAGTTCCGGCGAGGAATCGTAAGGATAAACGATGAAGAGCGGCCCCTTGTCGCTGATAGGCATGTATTTGCCATCCCGCTTGTACGCCAGGATCGTGCCGTGTTTCGCGAAATCCGCGATGGGCACCGGTGCCTGATAGTCATTCAATGAGGTCACAACGACTTCCTCGCCATCGGCCTGAACCAGGTTCATCAGCTCTTCCAGAAGAGCACCCTCGAATTCGACTTCATCGTCGAACCACGGCGTGTTGGTCCGGATTTTGGCCGTCTTGATGCTCTCGAGCATCGCGCGATCGAAATTGGCCACACCATCGGCGTTTGTGACACCGATATTGCCATCGATGGTCAGAACGATGTCTCCCTTCGGCTCCGCCAGCGCAGCATCCTGTGCCGCTGCAGGTGCAGCGAGCGAAAAGAACAGCGTCGCCACTGCCACAATCCAGCTTTCCGCGCGATTTTTGTTATTGTGCATTGTGAAGCCTCTCTGCAGGTGTAAAACCGAACCCGGGTCAGGATAATGTCGGCTAACCAAACAACAGGTTAACGTATCTGTCTTTTTGCCAGACGCGTTTCAGGCGATTGACACACCCCACGACCGATGCCAAAGCTCCAGACCTAAAGGATCATGCAGTATAAAAGACCGCTCGAGCGCGATTCCAGCGAATATAGCTTCTCATAAAAAGCTCAGCAGCATGAGTTGGCAGGAAAAATACCGTAAAAGCAACACCAGATCAGGGGTTTAGGAAGTGGAAACGTACAAGGAATTCACATTCGAGGCAGCACACAAGCTGGAGCCTTATTCAGGCCTTCATGGTCATTCCTTCAAGGTTTCGGTTCATCTCGTGGGCGAGCCGGATCCCGTGTATGGCTGGGCTGCGAACCTGTACGAAGTGGAGAAACAGATCGAAGAGATACACAAGATCCTCGATCACACCTACCTGAATGACATTGAAGGTCTCTCCGTACCCTCGCTCGAAAACCTGGCCAAATGGATTTACGACAAGCTGGCGGAGAAATCCCCTGCCCTTCACCGTGTCGAACTGAAGCGCGGCGCCGAAGGACAGGCGGAAGGCTGTGTCTACCAGCCGGCCAAAGCCGCCTGAAGATCCTTACCACCGGGCTGGTCCACTCAAGCCGTTTTCGGGGAACCCCGGTTCCCCGATCATGCGTCAGTCCGTTTCCGAAAGAGCCGCCTCGACCAGCCGCTCGGCATCCGGGCTCCCCCATTCCGCCGGCCCGTTCATATGGGCGAGAAGACATCCATCAGCGCCGATCAACAGCGTTACTGGCAATCCCAGCGCCAGTCCCCGGCTCTTCAGGTCATTGAAAATCTTCATCGAGGCATCACGGTAGTAGCCGAGTGCCTCAATGCCGGTTTCCTGAAGAAAAGTGGTGGGTTTTTCATCGTCGCCACGATCCACATTCACCGCCACGACCTCGAATGCATCCGACCCCTTGGCGGACTGAAGCGCATCAAGGGCAGGCATTTCCTCGCGGCACGGTGTGCACCAGGTGGCCCACAGGTTCATCAACACGACCCGGCCCGAGAAATCCGCCACCGTCATCGGCTCGCCATCCGGACCGTTGAAGCCGAGCGACTTCAGGGATCTGGGTGGATCGGCGGCAAGCATCGCCGCCACGTGACCCGTTGCCGCATCGCCCACCGCTTTTGCCTTTGCCTGCTTTGCAGAACAGGCTGCATTGTCGGCTTCGGCGACAATCGGCGTCGCAGCCGTGTTGCCATCAAGCCCGCCCTTCACGTATACCGCAATCGCACCCGCGATGGCGCCCGCAGCAACAGCCAGGACGACCAGACGGAGTGCCGGGAATTTTTGTTTCTGCTTCGACATTCTTCTTTCCACACTAGCGCCCGGTTATCATGATGAGCGAAGACCAAGCCAGCAACCGCATGTGGGGTGGACGTTTTGCCTCAGGACCCGATGCCGTCATGGAGGCGATCAACGCATCCATCGGTTTCGACCAAAAGCTTTACGCCCAGGACATCCGCGGCAGTCTGGCCCATGCCGCAATGCTGGCGAAGACTGGCATAATTTCGGCGGACGATGAAAAAAAGATCGCTCACGGGCTGAACACGATCCTGTCAGAGATCGAGGCCGGTAAGTTCAACTTCTCGGCACAGCTCGAAGACATCCACATGAATGTCGAGGCGCGGCTGGCAGAGCTGATCGGCCCTGCCGCCGGGCGCCTTCACACGGCGCGTTCGCGCAATGATCAGGTGGCGCTCGATTTCCGACTCTGGGTCAAGGAAGAGCTACAGCGCATCGATGCAGCACTTGGCGGTCTGATCGAAGCGTTCCTCACCCGTGCCGAAGAGCACGCCGCCAGCGTGATGCCGGGCTTCACGCATCTCCAGTCGGCGCAGCCGGTCACCTTCGGCCATCACATGATGGCCTATGTCGAGATGTTCGGGCGCGACCGTTCGCGCGTGCGCGACGCCATCGAACGGCTTGATGAAAGCCCCATCGGCGTGGCCGCACTTGCCGGCACCGGTTTTCCCGTCGACCGCCACATGACAGCCGAAGCGCTCGGTTTCCGCGAGCCGACGCGCAACTCCATCGACACTGTCTCAGACCGCGATTTTGCCCTCGAATTCCTGTCGGTCTCGGCCATCTGCGCCACACATCTTTCGCGACTGGCCGAGGAAATCGTCATCTGGTCGACCCCGCAGTTCGGCTTCGTGCGTCTGTCCGACTCCTTCTCTACCGGCTCCTCGATCATGCCGCAGAAGAAGAACCCCGACGCTGCCGAGCTGATCCGCGCCAAGAGCGGTCGCATCAATGGCGATCTCATTGCCCTCCTGACGGTGATGAAGGGCCTGCCGCTCGCCTATTCCAAGGACATGCAGGAAGACAAGGAAGCCGTGTTCGACGCGGCAGAGACGCTCGACCTGATGCTCGCCGCCATGACCGGCATGGTGGGCGACATGGAGGTCAACACGAGCGCCATGAAGAAGGCTGCCGGAGCCGGCTTTTCCACCGCGACCGACCTTGCCGACTGGCTGGTGCGCGAGGCGGGCCTGCCGTTCCGCGAGGCCCATCACGTGACGGGTCGCGCCGTCGCTCTTGCCGAGGAAAAGAAGTGCGGGCTGGAGAAACTTGCGCTTGAAGACTTGCAGGCGATCAACCCGGCGATACACGAAGGCGTCTTTTCCGTTCTTTCGGTTGGCAACTCCGTCAAAAGCCGCACCTCTTATGGCGGAACGGCACCTTCGGAAGTGCGTCGCCAGATCCGTTACTGGAAGAAACGCCTCAAACGGGATGCAACGCCCGCCAAAAAGCGCTAAAACGCAGCGCACGCATTTTCGAGGAATGGAACGCTCATGACGGCCCGCCGCACGCTCACCCTTGTCATGCTCGGTCTCGCGCTCGGCCTTGCCGCCTGCGGGCGCAAGGCACCGCTCGATTCGCCCTATGAGGCGGCAGTGGATGCACGCAAGGAAGCCGAACGCAACGACCAGCCCGTGCCCCCGGCACCGGAAAAACCGGTTGAAGATCGTCCCTTCATTCTTGATGGCCTGCTCTAGAGCAGAGCCGGAGGGGCTTGCGCCGCGCCACGGCGTCAGCCCGCGCCCAATCGTTCAGCTGAAAGTTTGTCGCCGTGAATCATTTTGAATATCGTGACGGTGTGCTCCATGCCGAAGACGTGCCGGTGCCAGCCATTGCACAAGCCGTCGGAACGCCGTTCTATTGCTATTCCACGGCCACGTTGACACGCCACTACCATGTTTTCTCGCAAGCTTTCGAGGGCCTGGATGCGCTTGTCTGCTACGCCATGAAGGCAAATTCCAATCAGGCAGTTCTGACCACGCTTGCCCGTCTGGGCGCTGGGATGGATGTTGTCTCCGAAGGCGAGCTTCGCCGCGCCCTGGCCGCCGGCGTTCCGGCCGGCAAGATCCTGTTTTCCGGCGTCGGCAAAACCGCGCGCGAAATGAACTTTGCGCTCAAGGCCGGCATTCTATGCTTCAACGTCGAATCGATGCCCGAACTTGAGCAGCTTTCAGCCCGCGCCACCGCACTGGGGCTGACGGCCAATGTGTCGCTGCGCATCAATCCTGATGTCGATGCGAAAACGCACAGCAAGATTTCCACCGGCAAGGCGGAGAACAAATTCGGCATCGGCTGGAAGGACGCCCGCGCCGCTTATGCACGCGCCGCCGAGCTTCCGGGCCTGAAAGTCGCCGGCATCGACATGCATATCGGCAGCCAGATCACCGAGTTGCAGCCCTTCGACGACGCATTCGCCCTTTTGACGGAGCTCACCGAAACCCTTCGCGCCGATGGCCACGCCATCGAGCATGTGGATCTCGGCGGCGGCCTTGGCGTTCCCTATGCGGAGGATGGCGACCAGCCCCCCCTGCCCGACGCCTATGCCGAGGTTGTGCGCAAACACGTGACCAAACTCGGCCTGAAAGTGATGCTCGAACCCGGCCGCCTGATTGCGGCGAATGCCGGCATTCTTGTTTCGGAAGTCATCTATGTGAAGGAAGGCGAAGCGAAAAATTTCGTCATTGTCGACACGGCAATGAATGATCTCATTCGCCCGACACTTTATGAAGCCTTCCATTCGATACGGCCTGTCTCAGAGGCCGCTGAAAACGCTGACAAAATAACCGCCGACGTTGTGGGTCCGGTTTGCGAAACCGGAGACTATCTTGCGCTCGACCGCAAACTCCCCGCCCTGAAGGCCGGCGATCTCATTGCCATCGGATCGGCAGGCGCGTATGGCGCAGTACAGGCCAGCACCTACAACACACGCCCGCTCGTGCCTGAAGTGCTGGTCAAAGGCGGTGAGTTCCACGTGATTCGCCCGCGGCCGAGCTATGAAGAGCTGATCGAGCTGGATTCGATCCCCTCCTGGCTGAAGGACTGAAAGCAATAGCGCGCGGATCACAATTTCGCGCGCTGCCTCGCCTTCGCCCCGTTTACTGTTATCCTCGATACGAGACATGCGCGCGATTCACGTGCGCTGATGCAGTGCGCTGAGAGTGTCCATGGCGGAAACAACTTCAAGGCAAGGGCATGGGAACGGTCGATTGATCCGACTGGCACGCACACGCTTTGCCATCCGTTGCACCATGCTGGTGGAGCGCGTTTGGCCATTGCTCCTGCCCCCGCTCCTCATCGTCAGCCTCTTTCTCACCATCTCATGGTTTGGTCTGTTCCGGCAGATGCCGGATCTGGCACGGATTGTTCTGCTTGCGCTTTTCGCGCTTCTTGGCCTTGCATCGTTATGGCCTTTTCGCCGATTTCGGTTTCCCAGCCAAACAGAAATCGACCGGCGTATCGAACGTGCCAACCAGTTGGCTCATGAACCGGTGGCCGCCCAGTCCGATCGACCTGCAGGGGCAACCGACGAGTTTGCGGACGCTTTGTGGCGCGAACACAAGAAGCGCATGGCAGCCCGGCTCGACAACCTGCATGGTGACCTTCCAGCGACCGGCATTCCGGCCAGGGACCCGTTTGGTCTGCGCGCCGCCGTGGCCCTGCTTCTGATCACTGCCGCTGCATTTTCGGGCAGCCCTTACGGCGGCAGCGCTCTCGATGCCTTTCGCAGTCATGGTGGTGCCGAAATCATACCGCCACGCATCGATGCCTGGGTTACCCCGCCCACCTATACCCGGCGCGCGCCCCTTTATCTCACGGCCGAGGCAAACCGCGAACTGAAAAGCTTCACGGTGCCAGAGGGCAGCATTCTCACGCTCCGGATCACGGGCGGTTCGGGAACCGAAACACTCGCCTACCTCGACACCGGCGACACCGAAACCCCGATCGACCCCGAAGGCGCTTCGCAGAGCGAGACCCTTTCTGCTGGCACGCATGCCCGGCGCTTCGCCAGCACCCTTGATGTAGACGGGAAACTGCTTCTCAAGCGCAATGGCCAGGAAATTGAAGGCTGGCTGTTCTCGGTCACACCCGACGAGCCGCCGCAGATCCGGTTCGCCGAAAAGCCGAAGCGCGCAACAAACGGATCACTCGAACTCTCCTACGAGATCGAGGACGACTACGGTGCGGCAGAAGCACAGGCCCTGATCGGCCAGGTTCATCAGGCACCCGGCGCACGCCCGCTCTACGAGGCACCGGACCTGCCCCTGACACTTCCCCGCAGGGACGGTCGCACCATCACGGCTAAAACCGCACGCGATCTGACAGAACACCCGTGGGCCGGCAGCTCCGCAACGATCACGCTTCGAGCGGTTGACGACGCCGGACAGGAAGCTCTGAGCGCAAGCAGGGTCTTCACTCTCCCGCAGCGAACCTTCACAAACCCGCTTGCCAAGTCGTTGCTGGAAATGCGGCGCGAACTGGCGCTTGATGCCAATCAGAAGCATCGTGTTCTCGCCATGATGGACGCAGTCATGACGTGGCCGGAAGAAACCCTGAAGGATCTTTCCCAGTTCCTCGGCGTTTCGGCGGCCCGCTCAAGACTGGACACGGCGCAATCAGACGACGCACTACGCGACGTCGTGGATTACCTTTGGGAAATCGCTCTCATAATCGAAGAGGGGGATCTTACCAACGCAGAGCGGCGCCTGCGTCAGGCTCAGGAAGCACTGAAAAATGCGCTCGATGAAGGTGCCAGTGAAGAAGAAATCGCGCGCCTCATGGATGAGTTGCGCAGCGCAATGCAGGAGTTTCTGCGGGAGTTTGCCGAGCGGGCACAACAGAACCCCGATTTGGCGCAGCAACTGCCCGAAGACAGCCAGATGCTGAACCAGAGCGATCTGGAGCGCCTGCTCGATCAGCTCGAAGAACTCGCACGATCAGGCGCGCATGATCAGGCGCGCGAACTGCTTTCCCAACTTGAAAACATGATGAACAACCTTCAGGCCGGGCGCTCCCAACAGGGCCAGTCAGGCAACCAGCAGTCGGAAATGCGCCAGCAGATGGATGAGCTGGGAAATCTGATGCGCCGTCAGCAGGAGCTGATGAACGAAACCTTCCGAATGGACCAGATGCAGCGTGGCCAGCAGGGAGAGCAAAGCCAACAAGGCCAACAGGGGCAACGGGGGCAGGGCAATGACGGACAGCCCGGCGGAGGACAGGGCATGTCTCCGGACGAATTTGCCGATGCCATGCGCGGACTGCAGCAGGGTCAGGGGATGCTGCGACAGGACCTCGAAAGCCTGATGCAGGGACTTGAAGGGCTCGGCATCCAGCCGGGCGAAGGGTTCGGCGAGGCCGGTGAAGCCATGGGTGAGGCCGAAGGCGCGCTGGGTGAAGGCGAAGGGGATCAGGCCGTCGGCGAACAGGGACGCGCGCTTGAAGCCCTCAGGCGCGGTGCACAGGACATGATGAACCAGTTGCAGCAGGCCATGCGCGGCGAGCAGAGCGGCGGACAACAGGGCACTCGGCAGGGAAACAACGGACGCGACCCACTCGGTCGACCGCAGGCTACCACGGGCCCGGATTTCGGCGATTCCGTCGATGTCCCCGATGAGATCGATACCCAGCGTGCCCGTCGCATTCTGGAAGCGATCCGCAAACGTCTTGGAGATGCACTCAGCCCTGCACTCGAGAAAGAGTATCTGGAGCGCCTTCTGAACATGCAGTGAGACAAGCCGTGATGGCGTGGTCTCACGCATTCTCTCGCCAAGCGAAAATGCTCCGGTTCAGGCAGCGAGCGCCTCACCGACGCGCTGTCGAAGCTCACTCAAGGTGAAGGGCTTGTCGACCACACCGGACACGGTGCCCTCAAGCTCCACGGCGCGCTCACGCTGCTCGGCATAGCCCGTCATGAGCAGGAGCCTCAGCCCCGGAAACGCCTCGGCTACGGCGCGTGCCATTTCGATGCCATCCATTGCCGGCATGCGGATGTCCGAGAGAACAAGATCATAGTCACCATCACTGGCCTTGATCATCTCAAAACCTTCCAGCCCGTCACCCGCTGTTTCAACGGTGTGACCTGAGGCGCTCAGCGCGCGTGCGGTGAAATTGCGGACGGAGTCGTCGTCCTCGACGATTAAAAGCTTAGCCATGACCTGTTTTCACCCGATCCGATTACACTTCGGTAAACGCCCCGGCTGCTCTTGCGATTTGTCCGGTCAGGCATCGCCCTTGACCACGCCCACAAACGGCAGTTCCCGAAAAGCGTGTGCCACATCCATACCATAGCCAACGACAAAATAATCGGGACATTCGAAACCGACGAATTCCGCATCGATATCCGTTTGGCGGCGCGAATGCTTGTCGAGAAGCACCGCAACTGAGACGGATTTCGCACCGCGCGAAAGCATCAGTTCACTTGTGTGCTTCAGGGTCTTGCCGGACTCCAGAATGTCGTCGATCAGCAGAACATCGCGGCCCGAGACATCATTGTCGATGTCGCGCAGCACCTTGATCTCCCCGCTTTCGGTTCCCGCTCCATAGCTGGAAATCATGATGAACTCGACTTCCGGGGAAATGCCCACATCATGCATGGCGCGAATGAGATCGGCTGCGAAAATGAACGACCCCTTCAGAATCGAAATCACGAGCAGATCCTTGTATTCGCGTGAAGCGATATCCTTGGCGAGCTCAAGATTGCGTCTTGCGATGGTCGAAGCCGAGAAAAGAACCTCGATTTCTTTGCCGCGAACAACAGGCATGGGGCGGCGAACTCCTGTCAGACCGGTCGGGGAGTGGACCCTCCCGGGTTGGATGAACCAGATGACCTATGACGCGCGAAACGTCACAGAGACGGACTTGACCCCTTCCCTAGGCGCCACGAGCCGGCTGGAGAAGGGAAAGCGGGCACCTGGACCGAGATGCCCATTGTTTGTCCCCAGAAAATAGCGTGTTGTCGACCCGTTTTCGCTCAAAACATTGATGGAAATCGCGGGAACGGCAACCGCGAACGTGCTCCTGTTCAACGCGGCCCCCGTCCACGATGAGCATCGACTGGGAACCGTCCCGCTCCACCCGCGACGTTACATCGATCAATTGCAGCGGGTGCGAGGGAGCCCCGTGCATACCCCCAACGTCCGCGGCCAGAAGACTGTGCCCGCCAGAAACCCAGAAAGCGGCACCAACAAGGGCTGCACCAAAACACCAGAAGAGGGGCGTGGCCGCCGAACGGGAGCGAACTTTCCGCCCGCCATCAGCTTTCAGCATGTCCAGACCTGAAACGGAGTGGTCTTGCGCCGGCTCCGGTCCCCACCCGACCGCTTCGTCGGCAAGCGGAACGACCGTTTCGAAATCCACATCCACCACGTCGCCCGATCGCTCCGCCGGCCGAGGCGTTTTTCCCGTCCGGTCCGGCATCATGATTTCGCCCGAAACGGGGCGCGTGCTGTCGGATTGTCTCATGCGGACAGACTGTCCTTTCGTGAACTGCCGTTCCGGGGTAAATGAAAATGGTTAATGCTTCGCAATCACCCAAAACAAGCAGGAGTTAACTTGCTATTAACCATGCGCGTTGATGGTCTGGCAGCATGCGTCCAGGCAGCCTCCGCCACTCACAGAACGCAGGTTTCTCGTGATTCGATTTGAAAATGTCGGCCATAGATACGGAATGGGTCCGGAGATCCTCCGCGACGTTTCCTTTCATTTGCCCGAGCGCTCGTTCCAGTTCCTGAGCGGCCCCTCCGGAGCGGGGAAAACCACCCTGCTGCGCCTGCTTTTCATGTCGCTCAAGCCCACGCGCGGTCTTATCACGATCTTTGGCAAGGACCGCTCCCGGATCACCCGCACCGAGCTCCCGCTCATGCGGCGCAACATCGGCGTGGTGTTTCAGGATTTCCGACTTCTCGATCATCTGACCACCTATGAAAACGTGGCGCTGCCCCTGCGTGTGCGGGGACGCGAGGAAGCCACCTACCGCAGCGATGTGATCGAGCTTTTGAAATGGGTCGGCCTCGGCGAGCGCATGCACGTTCTGCCACCAATCCTGTCGGGCGGTGAAAAACAGCGCGCAGCCATCGCGCGCGCGCTCATCGAGCAGCCGCGCATCCTGCTGGCCGACGAACCGACAGGCAATGTAGATCCCCAGCTCGCACGCCGTCTTCTCAGGCTTCTGATCGAGCTGAACCGCCTTGGCACTGCGGTGGTCATTGCCACCCATGACCTTGGCCTCATGGATCAGGTTGACGCCCGTCGCATGGTTCTGTCGGGTGGAAGGCTGGACATATATGACTGATACGCGCCGCCTTTTGAAAAATCTCGGTTCCCGTCTAAGCTCTGGCGCCCGCGACGTGATCGCTCGCAAGCAGATGCCGATCGTTCCACCAGACAATGTGGCCGGACGCGCGATGGTTTTGGTCATAGCCATCATGACCTTTCTCTCCTGCCTCACGCTGGGCGCGGTCACGCTGGTTCGAGACACCGCCGCCACCTGGCAAACCCAGATCTCGCGTGAAGCCACGATCCAGATCAAGCCGGCAGAAGGTCTGGATATGGAAGCGGCCCTAGCCCAGGCACAACAGATCGCATCCGGCTATGCCGGCGTCACCGATGCCAATGTCGTTGATGCTCAGGCCACGGCCCGCCTTCTGGAGCCCTGGCTGGGCACCGGGCTGGACATCGAAAGCCTGCCGGTCCCCCGGCTGGTGATCGTCACCATCGACCCGGCGGCCCCGGCCGGATTTCACCGCCATGCGTGGCGAACTCCAGCAGAAAATCGCCAATGTCTCGCTGGATGACCACCGCACCTGGGTGGACCGTCTCGTCGCCATGGCACGCACCACCGTCACCATCGGCATGTCGGCACTGGCGCTCATGCTGTCGGCCACGGCTCTCACCGTAATTTTTGCAACCAGGGGCGCCATGTCCGGCAATGGGCATATCGTGGAAGTTCTGCATTTTGTGGGAGCCGAGGCGCCCTTTATTGCATCGCAGTTCCGGCGCCATTTTCTGCTGGCAGGAATGAAAGGCGCTGCCGCCGGCGGTATCGGCGCCATCCTGGTGTTTATCGGCTTCTACTGGTGGTCGTCGCGCAACATGGCAACGCCCGAAGCCGACCAGGCAACGGCCCTGTTCGGCAATTTCGCCATTGGCCCTTCCGGCTATATCGGTGTGGGTGCGATTGTCATCGTCATCGCGGTACTGACAGCCGCAACCTCGCACGTCACCGTGCTGTCTCATCTCAAAAACGTCGACAGCGCCCACCCTGACAGCATGTAGAACACGGCTACGGCAATTGTCCTGTTCAACGCAACGCTGCTGACTATCCATCGCCGCAATTTGCGGTTAACCATCGGCGTATGAGAAACGAGCCGCAGCACGGTCTGGAAGAGCCCGCCATGGTGGCGGGCAGAAGGCGCGCCCCGTTGTTGCGTCGCGTGTTGAGGGCCCTCCTGTTGTCCGGGCTTTTGATGATCCTCGCCTTCCTCCTCGGTTTCGGGCTGTTTGCAGACCATATCGGCCGGCTGGTTACCCCGGGTCAGATGCAACAGGCGGACGGCATTGTCGTTCTCACCGGCGGCCATTCCCGGATCGACGTCGCAGTGCGGCTTCTCAAGGCAGGCAAGGGAAAGCGGCTGTTGATCAGTGGGGTAAATCCCATTGCCAGGGCAGATGATTTACGCATCGCGACAGGCAGCGAGGCCGAGCTGTTCGACTGCTGCGTCGACATCGATCATGCGGCCCTCGACACGATCGGAAACGCTGAAGAAAGTGCCAAATGGGTTCAGGCCAATGCCTATGACAGCATCATCCTGGTGACCAACAATTACCACATGCCGCGCAGCCTTCTGGAAATGCGCAGGCTTCTGCCTTCAGCCACCGTCCACCCCTATCCCGTCGTCAACACCCCGCTCGACAACGCAGCATGGCTTGCCAAGCCCGATGCCCTGCGTGTTCTTGCCACCGAGTACACGAAGTATGTCGGCGCTTTGCTCCGCGAAATTGTCCCCATACCCCGCATCGCGGGCCTGAAACAGCCAAATGAGATCACGAAGGCGACACTGAAGTAAATCACTCCACCTGCGCGCTTTGCCTCACTGCCCCGGTGTTGTAAGAGCCTCGAACAAACCCAACGGGCCGTCGTCCATGCTTCATATCCGCTCCACCGTCTTCAATGTCCTGTTTTATCTGAATCTCATCCTTCAGATGCTGTTCTGGACGCCAGTGTATTTTCTGCTGCCGCGCAAGAAAGCCTGGTTCGTGCCCAAATTCTGGGCCGCGTCCAGCCTGTGGTTGCAGAAGATCGTGACCGGAGCCCATTCCGAAATCTCAGGACTTGAACATCTTCCCGACGGCCCCTGCATCATCGCCCCCAAGCATCAGTCGTTCTGGGATACAATCGCGTTCCTTCCACACATTCCCGACGCTCTCTACATTTTGAAGCGGGAGTTGATGTGGATACCATTCTTCGGCTGGTACGTGGCCAAGATGCGCATGATCCCCATCAACCGCGGCAGCCGCACCAAAGCTCTCAAACAGGCCGTTAAATCCGCCCGGATCCTGATGCAGGAGAAGCGACAGCTCATCATCTATCCGGAAGGCACGCGCCGCCCGCCCGGCGCCGAACCCGCCTACAAATATGGCATCGTCGAACTCTATGCGCAGTTGAATGTTCCGGTCGTTCCGGTCGCACACGCAGCAGGCCTCTTCTGGCCCCGTCGCAAATTTTTGCGCCATCCGGGCATTATCCGCGCCCGCTTTCTGCCGCCCATCGAACCCGGACTGCCGCGCGAGGAGTTTCAGAAACGCCTCGTGCAGGATACGGAGGCTGCCTGTGATGAAATGCTCGTGGAAGCGGCCACCGCAAACAATCCCCCCCCTCTGCCCGAAACTGCACGCAGGCGATTGACCGAGCTCGGAGTCCTCAAGAGCGCGGCAACGGAGACCTGACCCCCCCCTTCCATAACCCGATTTCAAAGCGCCTTGCCAGTTTCCGCCTGGAGGCGGGCGGCGACCGCTTCGAGCCAGTGGTCGCGAATGTCCAAAGCTTTCAGATGCTCGACCGTGTTGCGCACATAATCGACATTCGGCCCCGACTGGCCGATGGAAGCGCTCACCTGCCGTGCCGCATGTTCCACATCGAGCCTTCCGGCATACTGGCCATGTCCACGGTCCACCACATAGGTCAGCGCCTCCACCAACTGCCCGTTCTCAAGCCTCGCACCAACCCGTCGTTCAAGATAGACATTCGTGACGAGCTCTCGCTCGCGCAAATAGGCAACCACCTCGTTTTTCAGTTCACCGGGCACTCGGAAGGCAAGTCCGAGACACGACCCTCCACGATCGAGACCGAGAACGAGGCCAGGCCGATCAGGCGTTCCGCGATGAACATGGGAATGAATGCAAAGCGCGCGGCGATAACCGTGGACTCTCGCCTTGCATGTCTCCACATGCGCAAAACCCGGGCGCCACATAAGCGATCCGTAGCCAAAGACCCAAAAATCGTTCATATCGCCAGCCCAATGCTTGAAAGGGTGTTGCCGTATTGCCATCACTGAAGATGATCGGGTTAACCGGAGGACCTCATGCCGTCAAGAAAACGCGCCAAACGCAGCTTCAGCCGCCGTTTTCTCCTGTTTGGGCTCTTCATCGTGCTGGCAATCCTCGCCTATACCGGTGCATGGTTCTATGCAGCCGATACGCTTGAGCGCCGAACCATCACGGCAATCGAAGACCTGAACACAAACCAGCAACGAGTAAACTGCGAAGAACCCACCGCACGCGGCTATCCATTTCGGATCGGCCTTTTCTGTCGTTCGGTATTCTTCGAAAACGCAGGCGAGGGTATTTCGGTCAGCGCTGGCGCGTTTCGCTCGGCTGCGCAGGTCTACCAACCGACACGGGGCCGTCGGTGAACTCGACGCACCCGCGCGCATCACCCTGCCCTACCTGCCTCCCCTCGAAGCGCGCTGGGACAACATGCGCATCAGCGCATACCTGACGAGAGCACTGCCGGAGCGGTTTTCCAGCGACGCAGAAAACCTTGTCCTTACGCTTGGGCAAAAGCCTGATCAGACCATCGCAATGGCGGACAGTTTCCAGCTTCATGCACGGCAGAATGAAGGCAATCTCGATCTGGCGCTGGTGGCCCGGGATCTGACGGTCGACCCCGCATTCACCAATGGCACGACGATACCGCCACTCAACGGCGAAATTCTCGTGACGCTCGATGATGGCATCACGCTTCTGGGCAGGTCAGGTTCCAGCCTCAGGGGCCATTCAGGCACTGTCGAGAACCTTCACCTCAAGACTTCCGAAGGTTCAGCCGGTCTGAGCATAAGGGGGCCGGTCAGCGTCGCAGATAATGGGCTGGTGGATGCGCAATTGCAGGTAACCGTTGACGACCCACAGGCGATTGCCTTGCTTGTCAGCCAGATATTCCCGCAAAGACGCAATGAGATCGGCGGCATCACCTCGGGCCTGGCAGGCCTCGGTTCTTCCCCGACCCTGCCTGTCAATATACGTCAGGGTCGGATTTTTGTCGGTTTCTTGCCACTCGGGAACATTCCGCCCCTGAGATGAGAGCGATGTAGCTACGTTTTGTCCGGATGGGAGATGGCATGACGCCCGAAATCCGGCACGTCGATATCCTGCCCCGCCTCAATGATGGATCGCCGAATGGCGCGTGTCCGGGTGAACATGTCGAAGAGTTTCTCTCCGTCGCCCCAACGGATCGCTCGCTGAAGCGCCGATAGGTCTTCGGAAAAGCGTGCCAGCATCTCCAGGATCGCATCGCTGTTGTGCAGGCACACATCGCGCCACATGGTCGGGTCGGACGCCGCCAGACGCGTGAAGTCGCGAAAACCGGAGGCCGAATATTTGATAACCTCAGACTTGGTGACCGCTTCCAGATCGTCCGCAGTGCCAACAATGTTGTAGGCGATGATGTGCGGCAGGTGCGACACGATCGCCAGAACCATGTCATGGTGCTCGGGATCCATCCGGTCCACCATGGCGCCGCACCGTTCCCAGAACTCAGACAGCCGCGAAAGCGCATCCGGGTCCGTATCGGGGAGCGGTGTGAGAATGCACCACCGTCCCTCGAACAGATCCGCGAAACCGGCATCCGGACCGGAATCTTCCGTACCCGCAATCGGGTGACCGGGGATGAAGTGGACATTATCCGGCAGATGCGGTTGCATCTGTGAAATCACCGACGCCTTGGTCGACCCCACATCCGTGACAATCGCACCTGGTTTCAACCCCGCAGCAATGGCCTGCGCCACGGCACCCGAAGCACCGACAGGAACCGAGACGATCACCAGATCGGCATCCCGCACTGCGGCGATTGCGTCCTGCTCATAGATGTCGCCCAGCCCCAGTTCGCGGGCTCTTGCGAGGGTCGTTTCACTGCGGCTCGATATGGCAATGGTTTCCGCAAGGCCACCGTGTCTGACGGCCCGCGCCAGCGACGAACCGATCAGGGCCGATACCGACCAGCGCGACCTTTTCAAAAAGTGGTTCAGGCACAACTCAGCCTTCCATGAATTCCTTGAGTGCAGCGACGACACCGCGATTGGCCTCTTCGGTGCCTATGGTCATGCGCAGGGCATTGGGAAAGCCATAAGGCACGACCCGGCGCAGCACATAACCCCGCGACCCAAGAAATGCATCGGCGTCCGCTGCCGATTTGCCGCCATTTTCGGGGAAATGAACCAGCAGGAAGTTTCCGACACTGGGTGTAACCCTCAAACCGAGCTTGCCAAACTCCTCGACCAGCCAGGCACTCCAGGTCTCGTTGTACGCAACCGCGCGCTCCACATGCGCCTTGTCGCGGATAGCAACTGCACCCGCCTCGATGGCCAGCGCGTTGACATTGAAGGGACCGCGCACCCGGTTCACCGCATCAACCACATGCGCTGGTGCATACATCCAGCCGATGCGCAGCGCCGCCATGCCGTGAATCTTGGAGAACGTGCGTGTCATGACGACATTCTCGCACGACGAAACCAGTTCGATGCCTGACTCGTAATCATTGCGTCGCACATACTCGGCATAGGCCGCGTCAAGCACGAGCAGCACGTTTTTCGGCAGCCCAGCCTGCAGACGCCGCACCTCGTCCACCGGCAGATAGGTGCCGGTCGGATTGTTGGGATTGGCCAGGAACACGATGCGTGTTTTTACCGTCACGGCCGCTAGGATGGCATCTACGTCCGCCCGCTCATTGTCTTCCTTCACCACCACCGGCCTGCCACCGGCGGCCAGCGTCTGGATGCGATAGACCAGAAAACCGTGCTCGGTGAAAATCGCCTCGTCGCCGGGCTTGATATAGGTCTGTGCGAGCAGGCCGAGAAGCTCATCGGACCCGTTGGAACACAGAATGTTTGCCGGGTTGAGCCCGTGCGTCTGCGCAATGGCATCGCGCAGTCTGGTCGCCGACCCGTCCGGATAAAGTTCCAGATTCCCCATCGCCCTGGAAAGCGCCTCGACAGCCGCAGGCGATGGCCCGAGCGGAGATTCGTTCGAGGAGAGCTTCCAGACCTTCGCCGCACCGGGAGCGGTTTCGCGACCGGGCACATAAGCGGCGATTTCCATGACACCGGGCTTCGGTTCGGGACGGACGGACGTGCTCATTGAATGGTCCTGTTTTGGAAAACGGTTGATCGGATACTCGACCCTTACGGAGAAAATTCGTGAGTTGCTTTAGACCATGACAGCGATTGACGCAAAGAAAACACCATCCTAAATAAAGACCATCACTCGTGGTGATTTGGCCGGTCGGCTTGCAGCCACGTAAAACAATTCGCTAAAAGGCCGAGCGAAGCAGAATTTGCTGAGACCGGTCGCGATTTCGCCGCCGGTCTTTTTTGTTGGAGCAAACCCATGCCGATCAAGATCCCCGACCAGCTTCCCGCCCGCGACGTGCTCGTGCGTGAAGGTGTGTCCGTGATGGACGAGCAGACAGCGCTGCGGCAGGACGTGCGCCCGCTACAGATCGGCCTTCTCAATCTCATGCCCAACAAGATCCGCACGGAGACCCAGTTTGCGCGCCTGATCGGCGCTTCGCCACTGCAGGTGGAGCTTACCCTCGTGCGCATTGGCAACCATCGTGCCAAGAACACGCCGGAGGAACACCTCATTTCCTTCTACCAGACCTGGGAGGAGGTGCGGGACCGCAAATTCGATGGCTTCATCATCACCGGTGCGCCCATCGAACTTCTGCCCTTCGAAGAAGTCACCTATTGGAAAGAGCTGGAAGAAATCCTGGACTGGACACTGACCAACGTCCACTCCTCTTTCTATATCTGCTGGGGGGCCATGGCTGCCGCATGGCACTTTCACCGCATCCCGAAATACACGCTGGAGAAGAAAGCTTTCGGCGTGTTCCGGCACCGCAACAATGCGCCCGCCTCGCCCTTCCTGGCCGGATTTTCCGACGATTTCGCCATCCCGGTGTCACGCTGGACGGAGGTGCGCTCCGCCGACATTCCAGCCGGAACGGGCCTGCAGGTGTTGATGGAATCCGACGTCACCGGCCCCTGTCTCCTGACGGAAGAAACCGGCAACCGGCTCTATATGTTCAACCATATCGAGTACGATTCCACCTCCCTCAAGGAGGAATACGACCGGGACGTTGCATCAGGGACCGAAGTCGCCGTGCCCCATGGCTACTATCCCGAAGATGACCCGAGCCGCCCGCCGCTCAACCGCTGGCGCTCGCATGCACATCTGCTCTTCGGCAACTGGATCAACCAGGTCTACCAGTCAACGCCCTATGCAATCGAACAGATCGGCGTGAAACGCTAGCTGGCGATTGGCCCGGCCGTGAGGGAGCTAACCGTTGCCGGGCATGCGCCCGTGCAAAAGGTCAGTTGCCTCGCGGGCCAGTCTGACCGTTAGTTCGCCCGCAGGCATCGGAGCGGCAAGCGCAGCCGCCTGCCCCGCCCAGAGCGGCGAGAAATCGCTCACCCCTGCCTGTTCGGCGGCGGAGCGCAACGGGCCCACCGCGGCCGTGGCAAGCGGAAATGCCGGAGCCTTCTCACTCATCGGCCCCACTTCGCTGACGAAACGGTTGAGCAGTCCCCGGGCTGGCCTGCCCGTGAAAACGTCGGTGAGTACCGTACGGTCGTCGCGTGCCAGCGCCAGGGCATCGCGGTGCCCCTTGCTGGTAAGTGCCTCGGGCGACTGGAGATAGGCAGTGCCCACCTGAACGGCAGAAGCACCAAGCATGAAACATGCGGCAACTGCTCGGCCATCACTGATGCCGCCCGCCGCGATAACCGGCACGGTCACCGCATCGACCACCTGCGGAACCAGCGCCAGCGTGCCCGGTTGCGTCGCAATATCCGGTTCGAGAAAAACACCACGGTGGCCGCCGGCTTCAACCCCTTGGGCAATGATCGCATCGCAGCCATTCTCCTCCAGAAACCGCGCTTCCGCGACAGTCGTTGCAGAAGCTATGATCTTTGCTCCCGCATCACGCACCCGCTTTATCAGGCCAGCGTTCGGAAGGCCGAAATGAAAGCTCACCACCTCCGGGCGGTACTCTTCCACGATGGCACAGCTTTCCTCGTTGAAAGGGTTGCGTCCTGCACCGGCCGGCGCGGCATCCGGGTCCAGGCCGAACTCGGAATAGTAGGGCCGCAGGCAGTCACGCCATGCCGCTTCGCGCCCTGTATCGGGCGTTGGCGGTACATGGCAAAAGAAATTCAGATTGACCGGCCCGTCGGTGCGCCGCCGTATCTCCTGCATTTCCGTACGGATTTTCTCGGGCGTCAGCATGGCACAGGGCAGTGAGCCAAGCCCACCCGCTTCGCTCACGGCGATGGCGAGTTCCGCTCCGCCCGAGCCCGCCATCGGGGCAAGCAGGACTGGAAGGTCGATGCCAAAAAGTTCAGTAATCGGAGTCTCCATCACCATCTTTCAGCATCCCTTTTCCTGATTGCGCCTGACTGCACCAACGCGTGTGGCGCCCTGTGGCGAAAGCACCGGCACGAAGACGCGACGTGAAGCGCGGGCTGTCACCGGCAAACCCTGATAGAGGCGCTTTTCAGCTTCGACCACCAAAACGCCCGCGAAAATCGGCCAGAAGCGTCGCCCGGCCTGTTCCAGCAGCTGATGAAGCCGCAGTACAAAACGCCGCTCGGAGGGCGGAAAGTGAAGAGCATCACCCCAGGCCGTGGCTGTAAAATTGGCTTCCCTCAGTGCCTCGGCAAGCTGTGTGCGTGAAAAGGGGCGGCCCGTGCCGAAGGGGGTGTTCTCGAACCGTGCCCACATGCCGCGACGGTTGGGCACCGCGATCACGACACGGCCACCGGGCGCTAAAACACGCCAGATCTCCAGAAGTGCCTGCTGTGGATTTTCCGTATGCTCCAGCGCATGAACCATAAGCACCCGATCCACCGACGAATCGGGGAGCGGCAGCTCTTCTTCAAACACCAGCGCCGTGGCCGAGGACTGCCCCGAAGGCCAGGCCACCGCCCCCTGCATGGCAGGCATGAACGCAAACGTACGCTCGGCATCCGCACCAAAACGGTCAAGCCACGGCAAGGTGTAGCCAAGTCCCACCAGCCGCTCACTGGTGCTTTTCGACCAGAGGGACGATAGGGCCATCGCCAGCGAACGCTCGGTCAGGCGACCAAGCAGGGAGGAATAGAAGGCGCGCAGCGCGACAATGTCCGAAATCATGGCCGCGACGGTACCCCTCTTCCACGACACCGGCAAGAATTGTCGCACCCGGCGTGACAAGCCGCCGCCCTCGCCCTATCGTCCAGCCAGCAACGGAGAGTTTCATGGCCCTGAAGATCGAACAGTTTGTGTGCCGGAGCGATAATTTCGGCATTCTCGCCCACGATACGGAAACGGGCGAGACAGCACTGATTGATGCACCGGAAGAGCGCGCCATTCTCTCGGCGATCGAACGTACGGGATGGCAACCGACGATGATTCTCACAACCCATCATCATCCCGACCACGTGGAAGCCAATCTCGCGCTCAAGGAACGGTTCGGCCTCAGCATCACAGGCCCGGCAGCCGAAGCCGACCGCATTCCCGGAATAGACCACACCGTGAGTGAAGGCGACACGATTGCGGTCGGTAAACAGCGTGCGACTGTAATTGAAACGCCAGGGCATACGGCCGGGCACGTCAGTTATCATTTTGCCGATGCGGGTATCGTCTTCACGGCCGATACGCTCTTCTCGCTCGGATGCGGCCGGCTGTTCGAGTGCAAACCACCCGTGATGCTCGCCTCGCTCAGAAAACTCGCCGCGCTTCCGTTGGAAACCATCGTCTATTGCGGCCATGAATACACTGAATCCAATGCCCGTTTCGCGTTAAGCATCGATCCGACCAACTCCGCACTCCGGGAACGTGCGAGAGAGGTTACAAGTCTGCGAAACGAAGGCCGGCACACGCTTCCGACCACGATCGGCAAGGAAATGGCCACCAATCCGTTCCTGCGCTGGCACGATCCCGTCATTCGTCGCAATCTCGACATGGAAGATGCAAGCGATGAAGCCGTCTTCGCCGAGATCAGAAAGCGCAAGGACATATCCTGACGCTACGCCGCGTCAGCCTCCGGCTGTCGCGGCCTCAGGATCATGTTCTTTGCCGCCAGTGCGGCCCCGAAAGTGATCAGAAGACAGGCAGCGATGATACTTGCCGTCGGTTCGGCAGAGCCCGCAGCAATCAGTATCAGGGTCGAAAGAAGCGGCGCGGCATAGCTTGCCACACCCAGCACCTGGATATTGCCGCGCTTGACCCCGTAGTCCCACGCGTAGAAGGCCCCGCCCACCGGCAAGAGACCGAGACCGAGCACGTTCAGCCATTCACCGGTAGACGCTGGCCAGACGGTTTCCTCCAGTCCCAGATGACAGAGAGCCGAAAGAACAGCCGTTGCCGCGCAAAACCATGTGACAATGCTGGTTGGAACAGCGTCAAACCGGCGCGACAAAAGCGAATATCCGGACCAGAAAAAAGCGCAGGCGCCCGCCGCCGCGTACCCCGCCGCATAGCGGCTTTCGAAACTGAACCCGCCCCCCTTGGTTATGATGAGTGCCGTACCCGCAAGCCCGAAAAGCGCGCCTGCAATATGATGCCAGCCGAGCCGTTCTCCCGGCATCAATGCAGAGCCAAGCACGATCAGCAATGGCCACAGATAGGCAATCAGGCTCGCTTCCACGGCCGGCGCATTGCGCAGCGCCGTGAAGTAGAAGAAGTGATAGCCGAAAAGCCCCGCAATACCGATAAGCCATACGACCGGTGGCACCGGGTGCGCAGGGCCCTGTGGAGGTGCAACAACACGCATGAAGAGGCCGACCAGCGTCGCCACTGAAAAGCACACTGCAGAAAGGAGAAAGGGCGGAACCGCCCCTGAACCGGCGGTGAAAAGCGCCAGAAGCGCCCACATGACAACAGCAGAAAACCCGATCAGCGTAGCACGTGCCAATCTTCCCTCCCCGGCCAGGCCCTCAATCCACTGGCCGGCCCTGAATATGGACCGTGCCAATCTTGGTTCCGATCTGCGCTTGCACGGGCGTGTGATGACCACGCGCGCCAAGCGGCTTGAAAGCAACCAATATACGAGCCTTGTCACGCAGGAAAGCGATTGTGGATCGCCCCTTGCGGTACCCGGAAATCGGAATGAAACGCGCCTTGCAAGTAATCAGATCCTTTCCGATACGCTCGCTCTTGCCCGCAGGTGAAAAGACGATATCGGCGCGCATCTCACCGTCAAATACCTTCAGGCGACGGTTGCACACTTCCTTGGCATTCTGTGCGGGCGAGAGCAGTGCCGACAGGGGGTCGAGCGCTCCGATCAGATCCTCCCTGGAAACCCTGATCCAGTCACTCCCGCGCTTCTTCGGCTTCGGTGTTATCACGGTTTCAACGACCCGTCCGCTTTTGTAGCGGATGGACGTCGTCTCGCGTTTCTTGCCGCTGACATAGGCGAGTTCATAGGACGAGGGCACAACGGAGCGGCTGGAAATCCGCCCCTGTGAAAGCACGGTTCCATCCGTCTGATCGAATAGGCGGGCAACGCCAGCACTGGCGAAACGACCGGCTACCTCAAAACGATCGTCTTTCAGTCTGCTGGTAAAGTCGGCCTTGCCAATCGGAATCCCGAACAGCGACGCACTGTAGCGTAAGCGATGGACCTCCCCGCTTCCCGCAGGAGCCTGATCGACCGTCCAGAACAGGAGAATGACGAGAGAAATTTGCACCACAACAATCCGCATCATAGGCGGAGCCCTCCAGCATGCCGGCAGACCGGCGCGTCCCCTCCCTTGCCTGGACAGGAATAATAAGGCAATTCTTTGGAAAAGGATCATGGAGATTGCCCCAACCGCGTCGCGGGGTGCTTGACCCACACGCCAAATATCTCTATGGAACGGCAACTTTTTCCATAAGGCCGCTAACGACCGACCGTGCGCCGCTAGTTTCAGGTGCGGTAGTCGGGTATGAATGGGCCAAGACGATGAAGGTTTGAAAAATGTCCCGCGCCTGCGAACTGACCGGCAAAGCCGTAATGACCGGCAACAATGTGAGCCACGCGAACAACAAGACGCGTCGTCGCTTTCTTCCCAATCTGTGCCACGTGACGCTTCAGTCCGAGGCTCTTGGCCAGAACGTGCGTCTGCGCGTATCCGCCAATGCCCTGCGCACGGTTGAGCATCGCGGCGGTCTCGACGCGTTTCTCGTGAAGGCCAAGGCCAACGAACTTTCCCAGCGCGCTCGTCTGCTCAAGAAGCAGGTCGAGAAGAAGATCGCTGAGCAGGTCGCAGCCTGAGGCCTCCGCCGCGGCATGGCTGCTGCGGCTCGGCAATAAATTCATCGGCCCGCCATGGCCGCGCAGTTCATGAGTGGGCTTTTGCCCGCGTGAAAATGCGCCGTTGGCGGGCTTTCTGGTTCCATCACCCAGGATAAAAAAATGCATCGTCTCTATGCGATCTGGCCATTCATGGCCGCCATGGCGGTCATCGTCACCGCATCGAATTTTCTCGTCCAGTATCCGTTTCAGCATTTCGGTCTCGGCGATCTGCTCACCTGGGGTGCGTTCACCTATCCGGTAGCGTTTCTCGTCAACGATCTGACGAATCGCCGCTTCGGCCCCGGTGCTGCCCGACGCGTCGTGCTGTGTGGCTTCCTGATCGCCATTGTGCTTTCCATTTGGCTCGCAAGTCCACGCATCGCCATTGCCTCGGGCGCAGCCTTCCTCTTTGCGCAACTGCTTGATGTCGCCGTGTTCGACCGGTTGCGTGGCAGTGTCTGGTGGCGCGCACCGCTGATCTCCACACTGATCGGATCGCTGCTCGACACGGCACTGTTTTTTTCGCTGGCCTTTGCTGCGCGATTCGCGTTTCTCGACACGGCGTTCGGCCTGGAAGACGGGTCTCTCGCCTTCCCCGTAGCGCTTTTCGGCACAGGCATTGAAGCACCGCTCTGGCTTTCGCTGGCAGTCGGCGATTTCGTGGTGAAAATCCTGATCGGCCTCGCGATGCTTGCACCCTATGGCGCGCTTCTGGCCGTTTTGCGCACCGGGCCAGCCTATAACCAGCGATAGGCGCCTAACCGTCCGCCAGTTTTGTCAGCAGACGTAGAAACGTGACAGTTTCGCGCGGGGTGAGCGGAGCGAGCGTTTCCTCGCTCACCTCCAGCGCTTCGGGAAGCAGCGTTTCAATCAGCGCCCTGCCTTCGTCGCTCAGGCTCACCACAAGCCGCCGCCGGTCGCGCCCATGCGGTTCGAGAACCACAAGAGAGCGCGCCTTCAAACGGTCTATCACGCCCTTGATGGTGGCGGCATCCATGGCCACCAGCTGGCCAAGCTGATTCTGCGATGTGGCTCCCACCTCATGGAGCTTGGCCAAAGCGGCGAATTGAGGCGGCGTCAGATCGCTGATACGGGCGGCAAAAATCGACAGATGGCGCTGGTTGGCCTTGCGCAGGATAAAGCCAACCTGTTCGCTCAACTCATAGGCATCAGCCGATTTTCCGCCGGCCAACACCTTGAGGGTGCCCTGCTCTGCACTCATCTGAGACCGTCCTCACCCTTAACGTCTTCGGCTTTTAGCCCACCCATGCGCGCATGGATACGCGGCCCGCAGGCCATGGCAAGCACAAACAGGATCTCGTCCGGGCGTGGGCCATCCGGCATCCCCACTTCCATCGCATCGAAATGGCTGCGCACATAGGCGGCATTGATGTGCCCGAGCGGAATATCGATGCGCGCGCCAAAAGCGCCTACTTTCTTGGAAGACGGAACGATCGCCTTGGAATCGCCCAACCGCTCGCGCATCGCGTAGCCGCCCGGTACATGCCAGAGCGCACCGTGCTCCAATTCCCCGTCCGTGCCAACGATCGCGCCCTTTCCGAAACCGTCGATCACGGAGATATCGCCCCCAAGCGCATCGATCAGCCGGTCCGTCATTTCAAGACCGAGAGGCTTCAGATCGTCCATCGCGCTTTCAAGCTCTTGTGCATATCCGCCGGCGAAAGGATTCCTGACCAGCGCAAGGGCCGCTGCCCGGCGGCGGGGCTCGGCCGGGGCAGGGCCGCCCTCGTGAAAAATCTCTTCCGTGACAAGCGCAATCTTGCGCAGGGTAAATTCAGGCATGGATCAGACCTTCTTGTGAATCACAATAACCAAAAGCGGTCTCTTGCATCCGCTTTTCCAGTGG
The DNA here is from genome assembly GCF_040819555.1 of Nitratireductor sp. GISD-1A_MAKvit. Lineage (GTDB taxonomy): Bacteria > Pseudomonadota > Alphaproteobacteria > Rhizobiales > Rhizobiaceae > Nitratireductor. The sequence continues at coordinate 1,028,474 of NZ_CP161920.1, read as the reverse complement.
AATGGTTCCGCATTCGCGCGTTTCACCACGCAGGAACAGGGCAGCCGCCTCGATCACGCCTCGCTCATGCATGGCCTGCGCTGTGACAAGCCCATTATCAAGTGCAAGCGTTATATCGGCGTGGGAAAGCGATCCCACCGCCTGTGTCACCAGTCGATCGCGCAGATCGCTGTCGGGATCAATGCGGCTCGCAGGAACTCGCTCCACCGCCGGGTGCCCCGGAAGATCGACCTCATTGGCAATCAGAGTCGCCGCCACGTCTGCCGCCGCCGCCGAGGGGGCAAGCACCGTCACGGCATCCGCAATTCCGAGCGAATGGCTTCTGCCGCGCCAGCCACTGGTCGCAATGCCACGAACCGCATCGCCTGATCGCACCGAGATGCGATCATCCATTCCATGGCCGGTGCCTGCAATGGCGATGTCCAGCGTCTCGCCATCAGCGAGGTGGATGGCAACATCACCGCCATTGTTCACATAAGCCCACGCCAGCGCCCGGTCTTTCACAAGTGCGGCAAGCACGTCATCGGCGACACTGCCGGCCACTGCCGCCATCGGCGTAACAAAGGCGGGCACATGCGCATGCGCCACCCTTTCCATACGCTGCGCGGTGGCGCCGCAAAAGCGCCGGAGCCTCGCACCAGCCGGACTGCGCAGGGCCGGCAGTTCCGCCACCAGTTCTTCAAGGATCGTCTCAAACCGCGCCACCGCCTGGCGATAGGCAAGAAGCCGCTCCTGCTCTTGCCCAAAAGCCTCGACGATCAGGTCAATGGGCCCATGGTTCAGATGCAGGCGGCGGCCATCAGCAAGCCAACTGGCGATTGGACCGCTCATCGTTCCGGTTCCCGGCGCAATTGCTGGAGCGGTGGCCAGGGATTGGCAGCTGTTGCCCCCCGTGCTTCACGCGGGTTGAAATATTCCCCACCCTTTTCGAGCACATCCTCAACGCTGCGGATTTCATCCGCATAGCCACCGAGCCGTACATAATCCTCCCGCCTGAGCGTGAATTCGATGGGTGCGACCAGAGCCGGCGTCGGCACATAGCCAAAGGCGTTTTCAGGCGTGCGCATCACATCAACCATGATGGTGATACCGCCACCCGGCCACACATAGACCGGCGCACCGCCAACCGTGACATAGGTTTTGAGCCCCTGAACGGAGCGTGTCAGATTGACCGGGTTCTCCGTCACGCCAGCGCGGAGACTGCCGCCCGCCCCGCCCATGAACAGAACGGTGCACAGCGCCGGCTCGCAATTCTGCTCGATCAGATCAACCGATTTGCGCAAACGCTCCGGAAAGGGCCTCTTGACCGGCTGAAGCGCCTCATCAAGCTCATAATAGGCAAACTGCTCGCCCGTGGTGGAAACCATGAGCAGGGAGAGCCCCGGCCGCGCGCCTTTCTTCTCATTGAAGGGCCCCAGAATATCGAGCGGGTCGTCAATGGTCGTCCCACCCCATCCAAGCCCCGGGTCGGACACCTTGAAATAACGCCCAGGTGTGGAACGGCGGCCAATGATCTTGATGCCGGTGTCTTCCCAACCGATCACCTTGCCCGCCTGATGCTCGGAGACGACACCGGTAATGTGGTCATCGACCACAACGACCTCGTCCACGAGCCCCTTCCACTGGGTGGCAAACATGCCGATGGTGGCCGAGCCGCAGCCCACACGCATGCGCTCTTCACGCGTCCCGTCGATCACCGGCGGCTCGCCGGCCTGCACGACAACGCTCGCGCCCCCATCAATGGTCAGTTCCACCGGTTTCTTGTTGCACAGATCGAGCATAGCCTGACAGGTGACGCGGCCCTCTGCCTTCGATCCGCCGGTCAGGTGATGCACCCCGCCGAGCGAAAGCATCTGGCTGCCATATTCGGCGGTGGTGACATGGCCCACCGCTTCGCCATTCGCGCGCACCGTGGCCGCTTCGGGCCCCAGATGCCGGTCCGTGTCGATCTTCACCTTCACGCCGCAATAGGAGAAGATGCCCTCCGTCACCACCGTAACAAGATCGACACCCTCGACCTCCTGCGAAACGATGAAGGGGGCGGGTTTGTAATCCGGATAGGTGGTGCCGGCCCCCCACCGCGCTCACGAAGCGGCGCTTCGTGTTGACCAGTTCGCCCTCCCAAGGCGCTTCGCCTTCAAAGGGAACGACAGCATCTCCCTCCTCGGCGGCATGTTCAAGGATCGTCACCGGGTCACAGCGCGTGATGCGCCCGCCGAAATTGCCATAGCGGTCGCAGGCACCCGTGCGCCCCTCGGCGATATAGCACATCACCGGACAGGCATCGCAGCGCAGCTTTTCGTCCGAAGGCTTCTTCGGCGGCGTGGCCTCAAAACGCTCGGTGAGCTCGTTCATCACCCGTTCTCCCGTGCCCGGATCGCCGCGAGAATGCGGCTCGGCGTTGCCGGCACTTTCGTAACTTCTACTCCCACCGCATGGCGGATCGCATTGAGGATCGCCGGCGCGGTGGGGATCAGCACATGTTCGCCCAGTCCCTTGGCGCCAAAGGGCCCTTCCGGGTCCGGCACCTCCACCAGAATGGTCTCGATCGGCGGCACATCGCCGATGGTGGGGATGAGGTAATCATGCAGGTTTTCCGTGCGGCCCGGCACATATTCCTCCATCAGCGCAAGGCCGATCCCCTGGGCGATGCCACCCTCGATCTGGCCTTCCACGAGAAGCGGATTGATCGCGCGGCCCACATCATGCGCCGCCGTGATTTTCAGAAGCCGCACCGTGCCCAGCGTGGTGTCGACCTCAAGCTCCACAAGCTGCGCGCCATACCCATAGACCGCATAGGGTACGCCCTGTCCCTTGTCGTCGAGTGCGGTTGTGGGCGGGTCATAGCTCTCTTCCGCCGAAAACACGTAGCCATGCGCGTCGGCCTCAAGATCGGAAAGCGCCACGCGCCGGCGCTCCGTCCCCTCGCTGATGGCCAGCGCGCCATCCTCAAGCGCAATCTCCGCTCCATCCGACACATTGGCAAAGCGCAGGACTTTTTCCCGCAATGCACGTCCCGCCTTTTCGGCAGCCTTGCCCGTCACATAGGTCTGGCGCGAAGCCGATGTCTTGCCGGCATCCGGCGTGATACCGGTATCACCGCCCACAAGCTGAAACGCCGAGAGCGGCAGGCCGCTCGCATCGGCGCAGATCTGCGTCACCACCGTGTTCGATCCCTGCCCGATATCCACCGCGCCCTGATGCAGCATGACCGCACCGGAAGCCGTGATCCCGACACGAATGGTCGAAGGGTTCGGCAGCGCGGTGTTGCCGCAGCCATACCAGCAGGATGCGACACCAATGCCCCGCCGCACCCTGCCCTCTCGAGCATTGGCCTCTTCAGCTTCGGCTTGCGCCCGTTCCCAGTGCGACTTCAGCGCCTCGAGACATTCACGGATGCCAACGCCCGAAAGCACCTGCCCGCAGGTGGTACGATCCCCATCGGCAAGCGCATTCTCAATACGGAACGCCAGCCGGTCGCGGCCCAGCTTTTCCGCCAGTCGGTCATAGAGCGTTTCCTGCATGATCGTCGCCTGCGGCACACCGAACCCGCGAAACGCGCCTGAGATCGGACCATTGGTGTGAATGGCCCGCCCCATGGCGCGATAATTCGGCGTGCGATAGGGCCCAGAGGCGTGAACCGGAACGCGGTTTGCCACCGTCGGCCCCCAGCTTGCATAGGCCCCGGTATTGAAATCCCCCTCAAACACCATGCCGGTGACGCGCCCCGCCTCATCCGCCGCAATCGAAGCGCGCATCGTTGCCGGGTGCCGTTTGGTGGTGGAGCGCATGGAATCGCCGCGCATATAGACAATCGCCGCCGGTCTCCCGGTCTTGAGCGCCACCAACCCCACCAGCGGCTGCAGTGAAACATCGAGTTTGGACCCGAACCCGCCGCCCGTCGCCAGCGGCACGATACGCACCTTCTCCGGCGGCAGACCGAGCACCTTGGCCGTGTCGTCGCGATCCATATAAGGCGCCTGCGTGCAGGCCTTGATGACCAGCGTGTCGCCATCCATCATCGCATAGCCCGCTTCCGGTTCGATATAGGCATGCTCCACATAGGAGGTCTCGACCTCACCGGAAACCGAGACAAAGGCTTCAGAAAGCGCGCCTTCCGGATCGCCGCATTCCACGAAGCCCCGCGTCAGCTCATTGCCCGTCCGTCCCTCATGCAGATCTGAAAACCCTTCCCGCCGCGCTTCATCCGGCGTCAGCGCATGGGGCAGTTCCTGCCAGCGGATCGGAAAGGCGTCCATGTCAATTGCCTCGATTGCATCGCGCTCGCCCGCAATCAGCGCCACCGCCTCGCCGCGAAACCGCGCCCGGCCCTCGGCCAGCGCCGGCTGATCGGCGAAAGGCGGGATGACGCCAAACCGGTTTTCGCCTGGAATGTCGGCTGCCGTGAAAACCGCGACAATGCCCGGATGCGCGGCGATGAACGCCTCCGTGTCACCGATATCGAAATCGGCGTGCCAGTGTGGCGACCGCACAACCGCGACCGACAGCGCATCGGCAGGTCGCTCATCCGCGCCGAAAATTTCCGTTCCATTCACCTTGCGCTCGCCATCGAGCCTGATCGGCGAGGCGCCGACCGCCTGTCCCTGCTCCACCCTGCTGGCATCGACACCCACCGAGCGGTTGGCATTCATCACCGCCTCGATGATCTTGCGGTAGCCGGTGCAGCGACACAGAACCCCGCCCAGCGCATCCTGAACCTCGGTCTCAGACGGTGTCGGATTCTGCTCCAGAAGTGCAGCCGCGCTCACCAGAACGCCCGGTGTGCATATCCCGCACTGGGCCGCACCATGGCGCAGGAAGGATGCCTGAAGCGCCGAGAGACTGCCATTCGACAATCCCTCCACGGTGCGCACACTTTTGCCCGAAAGACCGGCGGCCGGCACAAGACAGGCGCAGACCACAGCGCCATCCACCATCACCGAACAGGCCCCGCAATCGCCGGCGTCACAGCCAACCTTGGTGCCGGTCAGGCCCAGTTCGTCACGCAACACCGAAGAAAGCCGCTGGAGCGGAGAGACCTCCGTCACAACGGTCTTGCCATTCACTTCCAGAGATACCGACAGGCTTTTCCCGCTCATGCAGCCACCTCGCCGCGCTCTTCGCCCTGCCACGCCTGCTCCAGTGCACGGATCACGATCTCCCGCGCCGCCTCACGTCGATAGGCAGCCGTGCCACGCACATCATCGATGGGAGAAAGCTCCGGAAATCCGTATTCCATCACGGTCTGGCGCAGCTCCGATCGTTCGACAGCTTCAAGCCGCGCTTCCAGCCCTGAAAGACGCTGCGCCACGAGCGAGCAGGAGCCAACACTGATGGCCGTCTCCGCGATCTTGGCACCTTCGCGCACGACACGTGCAGCGGCCATGGCAATGGAAATCACCAGATAGCGCCGCGCGCCCAGCTTGACGAAGCCGGACGCACCGCGCGTGGAGATCTTTGGCACACGCACCGCCGTGAGAAGTTCATCATCCTCCCGCGCGGTCTTGCGATTGCCGAGGATGAAACCCGAGAGCGGCAAATGCCGAACGCCCTTTGCAGATCGCAATTCCACCTCCGCATCCAGCGCCAGAAGCGGCGGCACGCCATCGGCAGCCGGTGAGGCGTTGCACAGGTTCCCGGCAACCGTCCCCGTGTTCTGGATCTGCACCGAGCCAACCTCCCGGGCCGCCTGTTTGAGCATGTCAAAGGCGGGCGGCAGCGCCGTGTCGATAACCGCGCTCCAGCTTGTCCGCGCGCCGATGACAAAATGCGTCTCGGTCACTTCAATACCGCTCAACGCGGATAATCCGTTGATGTCGAGCACGTCGCTTTTCAGCGGGCCCGCGCCAAGGGCGGGATAAAAATCCGTCCCCCCGGCAAGAATGCTCCAGCGCTTCGTGCATAAGAGCCCGAGCGCCTCCTCCAGTTCGGTCGGTCTGGCATAGTCCATGCTGCGCCTGCCTGCCACTTGAGCTGTTGTTCCCTGGCCCCTTTTGATGCTCTGACGGCGGGGCTTAAATTCGTTTGTATACGAATGATACGCTCCTCAGCACGCTTGTCAAAGGGGAACATTCGGTCCACCTTCGCAACGACTTCATAAAAAAGGGAGACAGGGCATGGCCGACGAGGCGCTGATCGTGATCGATGTGCAGAATGATTTCTGCCCCGGGGGAGCGCTAGCCGTTAACGACGGCGACGCAGTGGTGCCCGTCATCAATGGACTGATCGCGCGCTTTGATCATGTGGTGCTGACTCAGGACTGGCACCCGGCAGGCCACTCAAGCTTCGCCTCCTCACATCAGGGTAAGGCCCCGTTCGAGACGATCGAAATGCCCTATGGGACACAGACGCTTTGGCCCGATCACTGCGTGCAGGGCACCAAGGGCGCCGCGTTTCACGAGGATCTGGCATGGGACAAGGCGGAGCTGGTCATCCGAAAAGGTTTTCGCAGCGCTATCGACAGCTATTCCGCCTTTTTCGAAAACGATCACGAAACGCCGACCGGCCTCTCAGGCTATCTGCGCGAACGCGGCATCACCATGGTGACGCTCGCCGGCCTGGCCACGGATTTCTGCGTTGCCTATTCGGCCATCGATGCGCGCCGTCAGGGCTTTGGGGCAACCGTCATCATGAAAGGCTGCCGCGCCATCGACCTCGGCGGCTCACTGGCTGCCATGACTGCGAAGATGAAAGAGGCCGGTGTAACGCTGGTGTGAGCGATGGTGCCCGGCACCAACGTCCCCGCGTCACCCCACGCCCACATAGCGGTGCACCATATCCGGGTCTTCCCGCAGCCGCTCGACTTCCACCGTCTCACGATTGCGGCCGTTCTCGATGAACGCCACGCGATCCGCCACTGGCAAAACGGCATCCACCCGCTGTTCCACAAGAATGGTCGAGACCCCGCGCTCGCGCAGCCCTGCCACCGTCTCGCGGATGCGCGCGATCATGGAGGGCATGAGGCCTTCCGTCGGCTCATCCAGCAGGAGCACCTGCGGCTCCAGACACAGCGCCCGCGCCATGGCCAGCATCTGCTGTTCACCGCCGGAAAGCGTGCCGGAGCGCTGCTTCAGCCGCTCACGCAACACAGGGAAGAGATCGAGCACACTGTCGCGCGTGGCAGCGCCCTTGCCCCGCGTCATCAGACCGATCTCGATGTTCTCGCCCACTGTCAGTTCGGAAAAGAGCCGCCGCCCCTGCGGCACATAGGCGACGCCGGCCTTCGGCACCTCGTGGGGGGCAAGACTGTTGAGTTCCACATCGCCAAGTAGAATGCGCCCGCCCGTGGCCGGCACCAGCCCCATGATCGTCTTCAGCGCGGTCGTCTTTCCCGCGCCATTGCGGCCAAGCAGGCAGAGCACCTCGCCCTGCCGCAATTCCAGATCGAAGCCGCGCAACACCTGCACATGGCCATAGGCGCTGTCGACATTCTCCATTGTCAGGGCAGCCCTCATCTCAACCTCCGAGATAGGCCTGCTGGACGGCCTGGTTCGCGCGGATTTCGGCAGGTGCGCCCTGCGCGAGAATGCGCCCCTGCTCCATCACCGTGATGCGTTCGGCGAGCGCCATGACCACATCCATATTGTGTTCGATAAGAAGCACCGTCGCCTCCTCGCCGATCTGGCGCACCAGCGCGATGAAATTCTCGATCTCGCTGTCGGAAAGGCCCTGCGTCGGCTCATCAAGGATCAGAAGGCGCGGCCGGAGCGCCAGCCCCATCGCCACCTCAAGAAGCCTCTGGTGGCCATAGGAAAGATTGCCGGCCACCTTGTCGGCATAGTCCCCAAGCCCGACCTTCTGAAGCGCGTCCATGCCGTGCTCGGTCAGCGCGCGGGAGGAGAGCCCCCTTTCATGATCGTCGATCAATTGCCGCTGCACCGCCAGCGCCACATTGTCGAAGGCCGTCAGATTGGCAAACACGCTGGTGATCTGAAACGTGTAGGCGATGCCGGCACGGACCCGCCTGTGGGCGGGCATCAGCGAAATGTCCTGCCCGTCGAAAACGACGCGTCCCTCGGTGGGCGCGACACGCCCACAAATCAGGCTCACAAAGGTCGTCTTGCCGGCCCCGTTCGGCCCGATGATCGCGTGCGTCTCGCCTTCCGGCAGTGAGAAGTCCACGCCATCCACCGCCCGCAGCCCGCCGAAGGAGCGGCCAAGCCCATGGGTTTCAAGAAGCGGCTTCACGGCAGCCATGGCAACCACCTTTCACGCACCGTTCCGATGATGCCTTTGGGGAAAAACAGGATCACGCCGATCAGCACCAGTCCGACCACCATGAGATGCGCCGTGGTGTAGCTCGACGCGGTGTCGATAACATAGAACATGAACAGCGTGCCGATCAGAGGCCCGAGCGTCGTCGCCGCCCCGCCGACCAAAACCCACAGCAGCGGCAGTATCGAATACTGGATTGCCGCAAAGCCCGAACTGACATAGCCGAACAGCACCGCATAGGCCGCACCCGATGCCGCGCAGAAAAGCCCCGAAAGCACCACCGCCATCAGCTTGTTTGCGAAAACGTCATAGCCCAGCATGCGCATGCGCTCTTCATTTTCGCGGATGGCGATCAGCGAGCGTCCATAGGGCGCGCGCACCAGAAACAGGATCGCGGCCAGCACGATGGTGAACAGCGAAAGCGCCACGAGATAGCGTGTCGACGGATCCGAGAGATCAAGCATCCCGCTGGGAAAGCCCAGCACCCGCATCTCCTGCGGCAGAACGAGCCCTTCCTCGCCGCGCGTGTAGGTCGTGAAATAAAGGGTCATCAGGTAGAAGACCTGTGCGAACATCAGCGTCACGATCATGAACGCGACGCCCGTGGTGCGCAGTGCCAGAAGGCCGACCACAAGCGCCACCACCACGCCGGCGGCAAGCCCCGCGCCAAACGCCGGCCACACGCTCCATTCCAGATGATAGATGGTGAGCCCCGCCCCGTAGAGCCCGGCGGCAAAGAACATCGCATGGCCAAGGCTGAGCAGGCCCGTATAGCCAAAGGCCAGATTGTAGCCCATGGCGAAGACGGCCAGCACCAGCACCCGCGCAAACACGCCACGATGATATTCCGGCAGGAGGAAGTTGAGTGCCAGCAGCGCGAGAACCACGCCCACATGCAGCGCAATGGATTTTGTCGAAGGGGTCAGTCTGGTCATCGTGCCGCCGCTCCGAACAGGCCCTGCGGGCGGAACACGAGGATCATCGCGACAGCCAGCGTCGCCAGCATTTTGGCAAGTGTCGGCGAGAAGAACATTGAGATGATGCCATCCGACAGGCCGATCAGCACTGCCGCCAAAACCGTGCCGCGCAACGATCCCAGACCGCCGATGATCACGACTATGAAGGACAGAAGCAGCGGATCGTGCCCCATCAAATAATGCGCCTGCTGGATCGGCACGATCAGCACGGCGGCAACGGCGGCAAGCCCCGCCCCCAGCGCGAACACGCCGGCATAGACGCGCCCGACCGGAATGCCAAAAGCCTGCGCCGTCTCCCGGTCGAACTGGGTCGCGCGCATGACAAGGCCGATCTTCGTGCGTGTGAGCACAAACCACGTCGCCAGCATCATGACGATGGAAAACCCGATCACGGCCAGCTTGTAGGCAGAATAGCCGAACCATGGCAGTTGCATGCGATAGTGGAACGGCGCCTCCACCGGTCGCGCTTCGGGGCCGTAGAAGGTGAGAGCCAGCTGCTGGATAATATAAAGCAGGCCGATCGTGGCCACGATGGTCGCTTCCGGCTCATATTTCAGCCGGCTCAAGACCAGCCGCTCGGCAATGAAGGCGATGGCTGCGACAACGAGCGGGCTTAATACCAGCGCTGCCAGAAAACCGATTGCCGGGTGTCCGCCGAACAGCGATGCGACCCACCAGGCGAGCACCGCGCCCAGCATGTAGAACTCGCCATGGGCGACATTCACCACCCGCATGACACCGAAGACGAGCGAAAGGCCGAGAGCAATCAGCGACAAAACAGCCGCCGTCACCAGCCCTTCAAGCGTAGCGAGGAGAAAATACGGACCGAAGGCCATTCACAAATGCACTTTCATGAAAGGAGCGGAAGGAGAGCCGCCAAGCCATCCCATGGGAAAGCCGCAACGCTGACATCCCCCTCTCCCCGCTTGCGGGGAGAGGGTAAGGGTGAGGGGCAAACGCCGCCCGCCTCGATGTTTTAAAACGACATCGCCGTGTAATCGGCCTCAGGCTCGTAGGCGCCATCGTCGATGGAGGTGCGGTGCACCACTTCCAGCTTGCCGTCCTTCACCTGGCTGATGCTCTGTTCGCCAAAGACCTGGTGGATCTTGCCGTTGAACAGCTTCTTGCCCTGCGGATGGTCCGGCCCGGCCTCCATCTCGGTCATCGCCTCGGTCGCCTCGATCATCGCGGCCCGGTCATCCGGCCCCTTGTAATCGCACGCTTCCATCGATGCCTTGATGATGTTGAGCGTCTCCCAGCAACCGAACATGTGGGCTGCGGTGGAAACGTCCTTGGCGTCGTTAACGCTGGCGCCATTCTCATCAATGCCCACAGCCTCTCGGTAGGCGGTCACATAGTCCGGCTGATCGGGCTGCGCATAGCGCGGCATGCCTTCCCAGAAATGGCTGCCTTCAAGGAATTCCAGCCCCGGGCTTCCCATATCCACGGCTTCGAGCGAATCGATAAAACCGAAGAGCTGCGGCCCACCGGAGCCGAAGAACTCGCCCATCTCCTTCACGAAGGTCAGCACGGCGGGGCCCACCATCACATGGTAGATCACATCCGTGTCGCGCGGGATCTGCGGGAAATAGCGTGTGAACGAGGTCTCGGTCGGCGGGATCGGCACCTTGGCAACCACTTGCCCGCCCTGCGCCTCAATCGCCGGGGTGAAGAAATCGCGGTGGTCGTGGCCGAATGCATAGTCCGGATAGACCAGCGTAACCTTTTTGCCGAGATTGCCAGCGATCCACGGCGCCATGGAACGCGCCTGCGCCTTCACATCGGTGATGCCCGGCTGCACGCAGTAGCGGTTCATCTTGCCCGATGCCACGTGGTAGCCCTCGCTCACCACGTAATAGGGAATTTTCAGCTCGCCCGCAGCCGGCGCGGAGCCGACCACCACGTGGGAGAACAGCGTGCCGTAAACCAGATCGACCTTGTGCTGGTTGGCGAATTTCTCCACCACTTCCGCACCGCGTTTCGGGTCGGTGCCATCATCCTCGATGATGATCTCGAGTGGACGTCCGTTGATGCCGCCGGCATCGTTGATGCGCTTGGCAGCAGCCGTCGTCACCCTTTCATACCAACGGCCATAGGCCGCACCGATGCCTGTCCGGTGGCACTGGAAACCGACCTTGATGGGCTCGGAAGACTGCGCCTGGCCATAGCGCACAAAGCCCGGCGCAGCGATCAGACCCGCCGCGGCTCCCAAACCCTTGAGCGCGGACCTGCGCGACAGGCCGTCGTTTAACTTGAGTAGAGACTTGCGATTTTCACTCATGCCGGTTCCCCATTGTTGTGATCGTTTGACCGAGCATTTCCAACGGTTGGAAGCATTTTCCAGCGTCGGAAAAATCACTTGTGTACAAACTAAATCACCAATCCTTTCCCTTGGCAACAGGACATGCCCCAAGGGAACTACGCCAGTGTTCTAGTGCATTTCGGGCTTCAGCGGAATTGCCAATGGGGGACAAAGCATCGAAGAAACAAAGAGTTACTGCAAAGCAAGGATCAGCAGAACTGCTGTCACGTGAAAATGCGGTTCAAGGAAATTTATTCCAGCGATCCGGCATTTCTTCAGCCGGCGGTTGGCGCAGACAGCAGCCAGAGACCGAAAACCGTGTAACCGACCATCAGAACAGCAAGAGGAATCTGGCTCATCGTGGCGCGCTTCGCAGAGCCCAAATGGCGATAAGCGATCAGATGCGACAGAACCACCGCCAGCACATGCCCACCAATGATCGCGATGGCCTGCGCATTCCATATGATCCAGGCCGATTGCGCCCCAAGCGTCGCCCCCGCCTGCACATGCAGACCGGCAGTGCCAAAAAGGTTCCAGCCCCGCATCAACGGGTCGGAAAGGGCTGCAAGCGCATACTGACTGTTGATGGTGAAGCTCACCAGATAATGCGAGAAGTGATAGGCAAGCGCGATCGGGATGATCGACCATGCAAGATGCCCTGCCGTGCCCACAACGTCCTCTTCTCCTGCCAGCCGGCAACCAAGCCAGACAGCGCCCATGAAGCCTGAGAAAAGCAGCCCGAACATCGCGACAAGTCCGAGCGAACTCGCCCCGACCACCGCCGAACGCCCCGGAAACTCCAGCGGATTGATGCCGATGAGATCGAGCCAGAAGAAGGTGTGCTTGAGGCCATCGAAAGAGACCGAGCTCAGAGCCAGTAGCAAAAAGGCGGTTCCGGAAAGCGACAGTGCCATCGCGCCGTCGAGCTTGTGGCCCGGCAGACCAAGCAGCAGCCTCCGCCGCCTGCCCCTCTCGCTCAGCGCAAGAAAAGAGAGGCGCGAGAGCATGTCGAAAAAGATGGTCAAAAACTCGACCCGGCGGCTCCAGGCTTCATGGCCAAAAAGGATCATTCCCGCAAAGGTGAAGCCCCAGTAGAGCGAAACCGCTATCGCCAGCCGCTCTGGATCAGCTGGCGCCAGATACACCAGTTCGAACCAGGCGAAACCCGAGAGAGTCAGAAAGGCAGGCCACCGCCCCAGCGCTTCCGGCAAGCGCCAGAACCCGCCCTCGGGAAACCCCGACTGCACAAGAAGGCGCCATGGCCCATACCACGGGTTTATCCATGCCCAGAGATTGCCAAGCACCCCCTGCAAGACGGTGACACCCACCCACAAAAGCGTCCATATCACCAGTGGCAACGGATTGGAGAGCGGGTCGCGGCTGCCGGAAAATCCGGCAAACACCAGCCCCGCGAGGATGACAAAGGAGACCGTGCTGGTCACCGCCCGCCCATCCAGAGGCATGGGAAAAAGCGAAATGCGACGCGCCAGCAGCCGTTCGCCCCCTCGAACAGGAAGAAAGACAAGCACAAGAAAGCTCAGCGCAACCGCCAGCATGCCCCCAAACAGATAATAGTCGGTCGGCAGGAGCAGCACGTAGCCCCGTTCGGATGCATGGGCCCAGGCCACACCGGCGGAAGAACAGAGCGCAGCACCCGCAAGAGCGGAGCGAGCGACTGTCTTCATGCCCTGGTTCCGGCGGCCCCCGCCGCCTGCGCCATCCAGATCGGCAAGGGTGAAAACGTCGACCGTCAGACCCACATGCTCTTTCATCAGTGCCAGCGCCCCCTCCAGATTGCGGTCGAGGGCAAACTCCATGAGTTGCGTATGCTGGTCAAGTGACATGGCTGCGTCGAGAGCCGCGATGGCCGCTTCGTGACCATCCTCAGCCCCCGCAGCCGCGCGCAGGGTAGGTGTCACGGTGAGGAAGATGTGGTGCCGGCACAACTGACCCCAGATCTGCGCATAAAAATGCCTGAGCCACGTGGCATCAGCCGCGGAAAGCAGCGCCTCGTGAAAGGCCTGATGCTTCTCCACCCAGTCATGCAGGGCATCATCCGAAAGCCCCTCGGCAGGTATCTGACAGCGCGAAAGACGATAATGTGCGGTCACGACAGCCGCCTCCCAGTCGGCATCGCCCTTGCGAATGGATTCCTCCAGCAGCGTGGTTTCCACCGCAAGCCGCGCCTTGGAAAGGTCTTCCAGTTCTCCTCGAGAAACCGGCGCAACCGAAAAGCCCCGATTGCTTTCAGCCGTCACAAGCCGCTCAGCCTCAAGCCGCGAGAGCGCCTCGCGCAACGGTGTCCAGCCAAAGCCATAGGTCTTGCGCAGCGCAGCGATCCGCAATGGCGCTCCCGGCATCAGCCGTGTCGCAAGAATATCGCGCCGAAGCTGATGATAGGCTGCTTCGGTCTTTGTCTGCGGTTCCGCTCCGTCCACCGTTTGATGCAATTCTGCTCCTCCTGGGGAACAAAAGTATATATAATTCTACGGCTGTTCAACGATTATATATAGCGTTTGACAGGCCTTGCCCCGACGATATGATGAGGTTTCAAACGGATGGGGAGGAGCCGCATGTTCACATGCGGAGCGCCATCCGGAAGAGATTGCAACGGCAAGCCGGGCGATCTCCTGATTTGTGTTTGGCAGGAACACGGTCCACGGGCTTCCCTTTTTGCGAGCCCCTGGCCATGGGAGGAATGACATGACTGTAAAATCACGCTTATCCCTGCGCGGCATTGTGGCTGCCGGTGCAATTCTGTTCGGCCTTGGCGCGGCCAGTGCAGAGCCGATCCGCATCGGCATCGCCAATTTTGGTGAGCATCCGCAGCTCAACACGGCAATACAGGGCTTCAAGGATGCGCTCGCCGCCGGTGGTTATGAGGAAGGCAAGGATGTTGTCTATTCCGAAAGCCACACCAATTTCGACGCCTCACTGGTCCCGCAGATGATTGCGAAGCTGCAGGCCGAGGGCCCCGCCCTCATGTACACCGTCACAACGCCGGTTTCCCAGATTGCCAAGAAGGCCCTTTCCGGTTCCGGCATCCCGATCGTCTTCTCAGCTGTCACCGATCCGGTGGCTGCCAAGCTCGTGCCCTCCTGGGAAGCAGGCGATGAAGGCATGACCGGCGCGACCGACCTCCAGGACGTTGCAGCCGTCATGGAATTCGCCAGGAAACTTGTTCCCGATGCAAAGCGCATCGGCCAGCCCTACAACCCGGGCGAGGCCAACGATGTCGCCCTGCTTGAGAAGGTTCAGGCGGCCGCGCCGGATGCCGGGTTCGAGGTCGTGCCCGTGGGCGTCGACAATGTGAACGACATCCAGCAGCGCATTGCTTCGCTCGCCGGCAAGGCGGACGTGATCTACACGCCGGCTTCAAATCTTCTCCAGCCGGCCATCGCTGCCGTTTCGGCCGCCGCAAGGCAGGCCGGCATCCCGATCATCAACTCCGATGACGGCGCCGTGTCCGATGGCGTGGTTCCGGCAAGCTTTGCGGTGAACTATCAGCAGGTCGGCCTCAATGCCGGCAAGATCGCGCTGCAGATCCTTGATGGCACCGATCCGAAGTCCATCCCGCCGATGAACCCGGCCTATGAGGACCACGCTCCGCGCATCTCGAAAAAGGCCATGGCGGCCTTCGGCATCGAGATCCCCGAAGAGTTTGCCGACTGCGACTGCATCGTCGAGTAATCAGGTCAGCCAGTGACACGGCGCCTTCCAACAGGCGCCGTGTTCATTTCATGGGAGGTGCCGGTGCTGGAAATCCGTGCCGCACGCAAAGTGTTCTATCGGGGACAACCCGACGAGAAGATCGCCCTCAACGGGCTCGATCTTACCTTGAAAACCGGAGAATTCGGCGTTGTGATCGGCTCCAACGGAGCCGGCAAGAGCAGCATGCTCAATGCCATTTCCGGTTCGCTCGCGCTCGATTCGGGGCAGATTCTCATCAATGGCGACGACATGACGGGCCTGCCCGTTCACAAACGCGCAAAGCGCATTGCCCGCGTGTTTCAGGACCCGATGCTTGGCACTGCCGCGAGCATGACCGTCGCTGAAAACATGCTGCTTGCCGAGTTACGAAACTCCAGGCGCACGCTTCGCCATGGCCTCAATGCAAAGCGTCTGGCCGACTACCGCGAGCGCCTTGCCATTCTGGGGCTTGGCCTCGAAGACCGCCTCAACACGCGCGTCGACCTTCTGTCAGGCGGCCAGCGCCAGTCGCTCTCACTCATCATGGCCGTAGGGGGATCGCCCGATCTCCTGCTCCTTGACGAGCACACCGCAGCGCTGGACCCGCGCACCGCCGACATCGTGATGGAAGCAACGGTGCGGGCCGTCGAGGCGCTGAAACTGACCACACTCATGGTCACCCACAACATGCAGCATGCCGTCGATTACGGCCACCGCGTCATCATGCTCGATGCCGGGCGCGTGCATCTGGAAATCGCAGGCGAGGAAAAGGCGGACGTCACCGTGGCCGACCTGATCGGCCATTTCGCCACCAAGACCGACCGCATGTTGCTTGCGAGCTGACCCCATGATCGATTTTCTGCAAACCACGCTCACAAGCTTCGTTGCCCTGATCCCGGTAACGCTCGCGCAAAGCCTGATCCTCGGCTTCGTCGTGGCCGGCATCATGATCCCCTTCCGCATGCTGAGCTTTCCCGATCTCACCAGCGAGGGCGCGTTTCCGCTGGGCGGCTGCGTGTGCGGCGTCGCGCTCGCCTCGGGCCTCGGCCCCCTCGCCGCCATCGGGCTGGCGCTGCTCACTGGTTTCATCGCCGGCTGCTGCACCGCCTTCATCCATCTGCGTTTCCGCATTCACACGCTTCTGGCCGGTATCCTCGTGATGACCATGCTTTACAGTGTGAACCTGCGCATCATGGGTCGCTCGAACCTTTCGGTCTTCGGCACGGAAACCATTTTCGACTGGGTGCCGTTCGTGCAGCCTGGTTTCCCGCTGGCCAAGATCCTTGCCGTGGGCGTCATCACGCTGGCCATCTTCCTGGCGCTCAACTTCTTCTTCACCACGGAGAAGGGGACGGCGGTGCGCGCCGTGGGCGCCAATCCGGTGATGGCCGAGGCGCAGGGCATCAATGTCTGGGCGGCGACCATTGGCGGCATCGGCCCTTGCCGGCGCATTCTCGGCCTTCAGCGGTGCGCTGATGGTTCAGTCGCAGGGCTTTGCCGATGTGAATATGGGTCTTGGCATCCTCATCAACGGCCTTGCGGCTCTGATGATCGGCGAGGCCATCGTTGGGAAGGCGACCGTATGGCGGCAGCTCCTCGCACCCTTTGCCGGTGCGATGGTCTACTATCAGCTTGTCTCGCTGTGTCTGGCAGCCGGCATGCCGCCGCCCGATCTCAAGCTCGCCACCGGCGCATTCGTGCTCCTGATGCTCGCCCTGCCCACGCTGCGCGCCGCGCGCGGCCGGCAGGCGGCGACCCCGCGCGAGAGCTTCCGCGAATAGAAAATACCGGAGCGCGGCCTCAATCGAGGGGCCGCGCCTCCGATGGCAGCATGATGGGAATCCCGTCGCGCACCGGATAGGCAAGCTTGGCGCTTTTCGAGATCAGTTCACTGTTCTCCGCGTCCCAGCGCAAAGAGCCCTTGGTCAAGGGGCAGACAAGAAGTTCCAGCAGCTTTGTATCAATCGGAGCTTCGCCGCTCCTCTCATCTTTCAGCCCCATCGCCGTTCCTTTCAGAATAAATCACTGCAGGCGATGTCCCGCATCGCCATCGCCCTGGGCCAGAACGATTTCCGTGATCGCAATCAGCGTGTCGGCACGGGTCTTCAGATCTGGCGCTTCCAGCAGTGCCTGCTTCTCGGCCGCACCATAAGGCACCATCATCGACAGCGCATTGACGAGGCTTGCGTCTTCTGCCTGATGCACGCTGTCCCAGTCCGCCTCAAGATTGTTCGCATCAAGATAGGCCCGAAGCGCCTTTAAAAGCGCATTTCGGTCAACCTTCTCATCATCGGGATCATCATGCAGGTCGCCCTCAAACGGCAGTATTCTGCATTGTCGGAACGGGGTCTTGACCCTGATTTCCTCCAGAACGCGGAATCGGCAGATACCGATCAACGTTATCATGTATCGGCCATCACCGGTCTCCGAGACAGAACCCAGCCGCCCCACACAACCCACGTCACAGAGCTGTGGCTCTCCATCGTGCCGCTTAGACCCGTCGAGACGCGGTTGCACCATGCCGATGAGCCGGCTCCCGGAGAGGGCATGATCAACCATCGCCAGATATCGCGGCTCAAAAACATTCAGCGGCAATCGACCGCCCGGCAGGAGCAACGCTGCAGACAAGGGGAAGACAGGGATCGCGCTGTCTATATCGCGACCATTGCGATACGAGGAATTTCCTGCCTTCACACGACCTCTCCCACTGTTTACCCGATATCTGGAGCAGACTTGCCGATAGGCAAATAATCAGTGGTTTACGAGAACAGCAGTGAGGAAAGCCGGCGCCGCGCCGACAGCGTTGCCGGATCGGAAGGTCCCCACGCTTCAAAGAATTTCAGCAACTGGGCGCGCGCACCGTCATCCTGCCATTCCCGGTCCGCCCGGATGATGGCCAGAAGGTTCTCCGCTGCCGCTGATCGGTCGCCCTTCGCATTCTGCAACAGCGCCAGGTCGAACCTTGCCTGATGGTCGTTCGGATCGGCGGCAATGCGTTTTTCCAGTTCCGCACTGTCGCCGAGATCGGCCACCTGCTCTGCGAGCGCCATCTTGGCCTGCACGGCTGCGATGGGGGCGGCGTCCCTGTGCTTGTCGGGAGCCCGCGCCAAGACCTGTTCGGCCTGCTCCTTCTGCCCAGCCTCGAAGAGCAGGTCCGCCAGTCCACCAATGGCATCCACATTTTCAGGATCCCGCTGGAGGATCGCCGAGAAAACCTGCGCCGCCATCTGCTGATCGCCGTTTGCAACAGCCTCTCTGGCCGCTTCGAGCGCCCCGGCGATCTCATCGCCCCCGGCGTCGGCTGTCAGCTTGTCGATGAACGCCTTGACCTGACTTTCAGGCAGGGCACCCATGAAGCCGTCCACCGGCTGGCCATCCTTGAAGGCGAAAACCGCAGGAATGGACTGCACGCCCAGCTGCCCGGCAATGGCAGGGTGCTCGTCAATGTTCATCTTCACGAGCTTCACCTTGCCGCCTGCCGCACGAACCGCGTTTTCGATAATTGGAGTCAGCTGCTTGCACGGGCCACACCACGGCGCCCAGAAATCGACAAGCACCGGCTGATTGCGCGATTCCTGGATCACATCAGCCGTGAAGGCTGCAGTTGTCGTGTCCTTGATCAGATCGGCAGCCGGGGCCTGTGGCGTGTCGGAAAGCGAGAAGCTCTGGGCCGAGGGAGCCGGCTGAGGCGAGACCGGCGCGGCAGCTGCGCCGAACTCCACACTGGCACTGTAGTGCGCATCACCTGCGCCGTAGCCCGCGGATTTTTCATATGGATTGTCGCCGTTGCTCATAAAGGCCCCTTCCCTGCTGGCCGGCGTGCCGCGTTCCCTGGCACCGCCGCCCGATATCGATTGTTTCATCGCTCAAATGTGGCGATCAGTCGGTCACTTTCAAGACGAGCGGCTCATGCGATACCGATTCCAGAAACCGCAGCAGATCATCGCGCCCGATAGAGGTCGTCGCCTCATTGGTCAACGGATGCGCATTGATGATGCCATTCTCCATCAAATCCGCATCCAGCACCAGCTTGACCCGTTTGGCATCGTCATTGACCACACCGAAAACGGTCACGGAGCCGGGCTCCACCCCCAGAAACGCCATCAGCTTTTCCGGTTTGCCGAACGAAAGCCGGCTCGCCGCACCGATCTTGTGATGGAGTGTCTTGAGATCGACCCGGGCATTCTCCTCAACCGTCACCAGAAAGAAATTGTCCTTCTTGTCCTTGAGGAAAAGGTTTTTCGTATGTGCGCCGGCAATCTCGCCCCGCAATGATTGCGAATCGGAAACGGTGAAAAGCGGCGGGTGCCGACGCGTTTCGGTCCTGATTCCCAGATCGCTCAGCAAATCGAGCAGCATCTGCGGTGTTTTCGGCACGTTGGATCCTCGCAGGGTCTCTTGACCTTGGTCCTGTTGGTATCCCCACGCGGCCGCTGGATGCAAGCCCGGGCACCGTTGTGAAGCCGCCTGTCAGCGTTGCGCTTTCAACAGCCACACGGCGTTTGAAAAAAACCGCAGACACACTGTCGATTTCCTGTTGCATTTGCCGGCGAGATCAGACTATAAGCGCGCCGTCGGAAGCGACAAGCCGAGCGGGCGTAGCTCAGGGGTAGAGCACAACCTTGCCAAGGTTGGGGTCGAGGGTTCGAATCCCTTCGCCCGCTCCAGTTTTCCAAACAAAATCAGCAAGTTAAAAGGCGCCGTACGCGGCGCCTTTTGCTTACAAAGGAATTCTAGGCGTTGTTGTAAGCGCTTTGTAAGCACAAAACAGGGTGATTTTGGATATCGTTGGCTAAATTTGACGACCGCGTGGGACAAGCTTCCGACATCCTGCGCTGACATTGTTCAAGATTCGCCCTTCGTATTGTGGATATTGCTCGGCCGATACTCAAACCGGTTCCCTCCTCGTCGGGAGCCAAAGCCGGAGAAAGCCTGCCACACATCAACACACCAGTGTGGTTAGCGTCTAATTTGGTCTGCCCTCTTAAAAGTTGTCCTCCATGAAGTAGGCTATTGAGCCTGAGAGAGGATTTTGGAATGCCCCAAAAGAAACACAAGTCGGAAGAGATTATCGCAAAGCTGCGCCAGGTCGATGTTCGGTTGGCGAGGCGGTCCGTTCGAACGGCGTGACGCAGTTTACGTATTGCCGCTGGCGCAAGGAGTTCAGCGCCCAGAAGGCCGACGCTGGAAAAGCTGATCCTAAAAGAGTCTGCCTCTGGAAATCACCCGCCCGTCGCCGTCTCTGCGTCGATCATGTGACAGCGAAGTTCACCGTCTCAGAGCGCTCTGCTTGACGCGCTGCGCCAAAGCGCGCCGATGGGCGCCATCGTTGAGCATGTCGAGGCTGATGTCCTGATTGCCTGACCTGTCGAGCACAATCTGCGTACACTCGGCGTCGGCAGCGGCTTGATATCGCAATGCCTTGCGCTGGTCATCTGTTCCTTCGTCATGGCATCGTCCTTGAACACGCCCGACGTGATCTCGTGGGCGCGATATGTTTCGCATCTGCATTATCCAGATCGGTTCTCGGCGTTGCTACCCAATCAAGAGTGCGTTGCGGCGGCCCCCGCAAGCGTCATCAAAAACCGGTTGGGTACGACCTTCTGTAATTGAAGAAGACATGTGGACCCATCGCAGCACCTCATGCAGCCTTCCGCATGCCGGACTTGTTCGGACCATTCACCCCTCTTTCGAGCGCGAGCAGCGCCTGCTCGACCTCATCAAGGCGCGAGGGGCGGCCGTTCTCAGGCATGCCCTCGTTGGTGGCCTGATCGATCAGGAATTCGGTCCAGGCCCCAGTTCATCAGGATCGACCGCCTCGCATCAAGGGGGAGCCGGTTGTCGGCCACGACATCCATCGGCGAAGCCCAGCCGCCATCCCCATCATTGCGATTGGCGTCAATCGACATCGCCCGACGGT
Source organism: Nitratireductor sp. GISD-1A_MAKvit (assembly GCF_040819555.1). Classification (GTDB taxonomy): domain Bacteria; phylum Pseudomonadota; class Alphaproteobacteria; order Rhizobiales; family Rhizobiaceae; genus Nitratireductor. Next base: position 1,007,371 of record NZ_CP161920.1, on the reverse strand, counting down.
ACTTGTCCGAAAGCCCGGCCAGGCCAAGCTTGCCGAGCGTTGCATCAGAGAATGTGTTTCGCCGTTCTCCAGACTTATCCATGGTAATCCTAGCCTTATCCTTTGGTACGTCCACGACATAGCAAAGACCCTGCCGCTGCGCGTAACGGATCGCAGACGCCAGCGTCGGGAACCTAAGCTCGACCTGCTTCAGTGTGTCCCGGCTACCGGTGTAGCCCATGAGCGGTTCGATAAAAGACGGGCTGCGCACCTCGAACACGAGCTTCCATTGATCGCGCGACGGAGCACTGGTAGTCGCCGAGCGAGATGGGCGGTAGATCCGGGCCACGGCATCGCTGGGGAATAAGGAGCTTCCCATTGACAGCATCGTGCGACGGTTGTCGTTGGCTCCCGGCACGGCCCGGTCGAGAGGACCATCTGCCATTGATGTCCTTCTTGCAGCAATGTTCATGGTTCTTCCTCCGTGATCGGTGAAGGTCGGCACCGACGGGCGCAACGAACCCGCCGGCGCCGAAACCATCGTCAGCTCTTGATCGCTATGCGTTTTACCTGCGACTGTGCCTTTTCGGTCTTGGGAAGCACGAGGCTCAGCACGCCATTTCTGAACCTGGCGTCTATCTTGTCCTCGACGATTTCCCTTCCAACCGGGATACGGCGCTCGAAACGGCCGTAGAAGCGTTCCGAGAACTGCTTATCCTTGTCCTCGGTCTCAGATCGCTTTTCGCCGCGTAGCGTCAGCACACCGTCATCCAGAACCAGTTCGATGTCCTTTTCCTCCAGACCTGGCACTTCCGCGGTTATGCGGATCTCCTTTTCAGTCTCGGAGATTTCGACGCTTGGCCACCCCCGTCCGAAGGAAGCCAGAGAGTCAAAAGCTGGCAGGTTTCGATCAAACGAGCGAAAGACATCATCGAACAGGCGATTGACTTCCCGGTGCAGTGATAGGAACGGATTGCGGTCCTCTTCACGATAGACAGCGGGAGCCTGATTGCTGCTCGTGTCACGGCCCCAGGGGATCAGGTCACGTACGTTCATGGTTATTCTCCTTCTGTTCTGAACAATTGGACACAGCTTCGCCGGTGGCGCCGGACGCATGGCCGGCGCTGGCGATCTGTAGACTGACAAAAGCGTCAGGCTGCGATCTGCTCGTTGGTGTGCGAAGGGGCTTCAATCTGCATCGTCTTCTCCTGCGACGAGATCGCAATCCGACGAGGCTTCATCTCCTCCGGGATCTCACGCCGAAGATCGATTGTCAGGAGGCCGTTGACGAGAGTCGCGCCTTCAACTCGCACGTGGTCTGCAAGCTGGAAGCGACGCTGGAACGAGCGTCCGGCAATGCCGCGATGCAGATACTGGGCATTCTCGTCCGTGGTTTTGCTGCCCGCCACGAGAAGCATGTTCTGCTCCTGCGTGATGGAAAGCTCGTCTTCGCTGAAGCCGGCCACCGCCATGGTGATGCGGTAGTCGTCTTCGTCAGTCTTTGCGATGTCATAGGGCGGCCAGTTGTCGATGCTCTCGACGCGGCTGGCTGCCTCCAGCGCATTGACCAGACGGTCGAAGCCGATGCTCGACCGGAACAGGGGAGAAAAATCGAAAGTGGTTCTCATAGCCACATCCTCCTTGAAGCAACATGGGTACAAGATTGTCCGGCTTTTTTAACCGGCGCCGCCCCGTAGTGGCAGCGGCGCACGATCGATCTGGTTTCGTGATCTCTGAGTTTCAAGAGGGTGACGGCAGAAAATTTCTACAGCTATTTCAGGCTGTTGGAATTTGAGAACAACTCCACCATGTGATGAGTTGGTTGGTAATATGAATGGAGGCCTGCCATGACCTATGACGACATCGTTTCAGTGCTCGGCTCCATAGACGACGATCTGGCGGCGGGGCTTATCGCAACCGGGGCGAGTGTTGATGAACTGCGAGAAGCGTGGAACTGGCTTAACAATGACGAGGCGCTGATGGGCGAAGGGCGACCGCTCCCGGACACACGCGTCAGCCAACTCATCGATCTGCTTGAACCTGATGATGACGGCGTTGACTGAGATACGGATGGAGGGTTGAAGAGGCACGTCGGTATGCCCAGATCACAAGAGATCGTACAGAACGATCAGTTACTTGCTCTTAAAAGACGATCAGAAAACAAGGAGGAAGTGATGTCTGATGTCGTGTTCAACGAACCCGTAATTCTGCGCATGCCAAAAACTGGCCTCCGAAAGGTGGCGACAGGTTTTGAAGCACTGGAATGCCTTGAGCGCGAATGGCCGGACTGGGCACGTGGACGTCGTTGGCGAAACGCCATTGTTGCCTGTCGGGACGCACTCGATGGATGGCGCTCTGCGAAGGAGGCACGCCGAAGCTTCATGAAGGCTGCAATGCGCTCCGGCCCTCGTTCAGGGAGCACGACGCACGCGAGTTCGGGGGGCTCTCGGTAGCTATCAGGGAATTTCCGCCGGGCTTCAGTGAACGGATATGATCCCGTCGACGGCTTTCCATTCTGAGGGCTGTATCAGACGATGGTGGGCGACGCGCACGGAGTGCAGCGCGCCCTCCAGCGTCTCTGTCCAGTAGTCGAGAAAGCCGCGCAGTTCGGGAAACTTCGGGGCGAGGTCGTAATCCTGCCAGACATAGACCTGCAACAGGCTCGGGTGATCTGGAAGACGATAGTGGATTTCGGCTGTGGTCAGGCCATAGCCTTCCATCTGCATCCGAAATTCGCGACTGACGATCGCTGGCATATGTCTCTCCTTTGTCGCTTCATGCGTGAAAACGATGGTGATGGTCTGCGGATCCGCATACGGGATCGTCCGCCCCGATGTCGCCGCGATCAAGACGCCGCAGCGCATCCATGATGACATCGAATGGGATGGGGCTTTCCGCGCCCGGCGGCTGGCGCAGTGCGGGCATCGATTCGACCGCGCATGCGTCGGATGCCCATGACGAGAGAATGGCGCGCTTTTCGCTGCGTTCGAGCGTGTCGTCGCGCAGCACATCCTCGGGATGCCTGTAGTGGCGCGACGGTGACAGGAGCCGGTCAAGCGCAATGTCTTCCGCTCGTGGCGCGAGAGAGGGAATGATCGTCGAAAAATCGGCGCGGCGCATCGCTGTCATCCTTGCTTTTCAGCCGTTCCAAAAACTCCGTTTCGATCAGGACTCCGGACCGCGCCTCCCGGCACGGCACACAGAGAAAGTTTGGCCAATCGCGCGAATTTTTCAAGTGCCTCGATGATTTGCAGCACCAATTTCGACTGCGATTACATGGCACTAGCAGTGAATGGCTGCGAGTGCTAAAAATTTTGCATTGCGCTCTTGAAATCTGAATTCAGCGAAACCAGATCGCTATGCGCGTGACGCCGACAAGGGTTGCGCGGCCCCGCTCCGGTCCCCGGATCGGAGCGGAGGGACCTCTCAAAATCTGTTTGTCCTTGAGGAGAACGATATGACGTTCCGTCCATTGCATGACCGTATCCTGGTTCGCCGCATCGAAGCCGACGAGAAAACCGCAGGCGGCATCATCATTCCCGATACCGCCAAGGAAAAGCCGAGCGAAGGCGAAGTCATCGCGGTCGGCCCCGGTGCCCGCGACGATGCGGGCAAGATCATTGAGCTCGACGTCAAGGTCGGGGACCGCATCCTGTTTGGCAAATGGTCCGGCACCGAGATCAGGCTCGACGGCGAAGACCTGCTCATCATGAAGGAAAGCGACGTGATGGGCGTGATCGAGCAGACCGCCACGCTGAAGAAGGCCGCCTGACGGATTCTTCGATCATCAACCAGTCCATGAAAACTGCCTATTGAAGGAGTGATCCAATGGCTGCCAAGGAAGTCAAATTCAACACCGAAGCCCGCGAGAAGATGCTGCGCGGCGTCGACATTCTCGCCAATGCCGTCAAGGTGACGCTCGGGCCGAAGGGCCGCAACGTCGTTATCGACAAGTCATTCGGCGCGCCGCGCATCACCAAGGACGGCGTCTCTGTCGCCAAGGAAATTGAGCTCGAAGACAAGTTCGAGAACATGGGCGCCCAGATGGTGCGCGAGGTGGCGTCCAAGACCAACGACCTCGCCGGCGATGGCACCACGACCGCCACGGTCCTTGCTCAGGCGATCGTCAGGGAAGGCGCCAAGGGCCGTCGCCTCCGGCATGAACCCGATGGACCTGAAACGCGGCATCGACAAGGCGGTGGACGCCGTCGTCGCCGAACTCCAGGCCAATGCACGCAAGATCTCCAGCAACGACGAGATCGCGCAGGTCGGCACCATCTCGGCCAATGGCGATTCCGAGATCGGCCGCTTCCTCGCCGAAGCCATGCAGAAGGTCGGCAATGAGGGCGTGATCACTGTCGAGGAGGCCAAGACGGCCGAGACCGAACTCGAAGTGGTCGAGGGCATGCAGTTCGACCGCGGCTATCTCTCGCCCTACTTCATCACCAATCAGGACAAGATGCGGGTCGAGTTCGAGGATCCCTATGTCCTGATCCATGAAAAGAAGCTCTCCAACCTTCAGGCCATACTTCCCGTCCTCGAAGCTGTCGTCCAGTCCGGCAAGCCGCTGGTCATCATCGCCGAGGATGTCGAGGGCGAGGCGCTGGCAACGCTCGTCGTCAACCGTCTGCGCGGCGGCTTGAAGGTCGCGGCCGTCAAGGCGCCGGGCTTCGGCGACCGCCGCAAGGCCATGCTCGAGGACATCGCCATCCTCACCGGCGGCACCGCCATCAGCGAGGATCTCGGCATCAAGCTGGAAAATGTCACGCTGGAGATGCTCGGGCGCGCCAAGAAGGTGGTGATCGAGAAGGAGAACACCACCATCGTCGATGGCGCCGGTTCAAAGGCCGAGATCGAAGGCCGCGTGAAGCAGATCAAGGCGCAGATTGAGGAGACGACCTCCGACTACGACCGCGAGAAGCTTCAGGAGCGGCTGGCCAAGCTTGCCGGCGGCGTCGCTGTGATCCGCGTCGGCGGTGCGACCGAGGTCGAGGTCAAGGAGAAGAAGGACCGCGTCGACGACGCGTTGCACGCGACCCGCGCGGCGGTCGAGGAAGGCATTCTGCCCGGTGGCGGCGTGGCGCTGCTGCGTGCGCAGAAGGCTCTCGACAGTATCCAGACCGACAATGTCGACCAGAAACACGGCGTCGAGATCGTGCGCCGCGCGATCGAGGCGCCGGTGCGCCAGATCGCCGAGAATGCCGGCGCCGAAGGCTCCATCATCGTCGGCAAGCTGCGCGAGAAGGCCGACTTCGCCTTCGGCTGGAATGCCCAGACCGACGAATATGGCGACCTGTTCGCACAGGGGGTCATAGACCCGGCCAAGGTGGTGCGCACTGCCTTGCAGGACGCGGCGTCAGTCGCCGGCCTGCTGGTGACCACCGAGGCGATGATCGCCGAGAAGCCGAAGAAGGAAGCAGCCCCGGCAATGCCAGCGGGCGGCATGGACTTCTGACCGTCTCGCTCTGAAAGTGACCGCTCCCATGTCGGGGGCGGTCAGGAGCAAAGCATAGATCGGAGACTGACATGAGCCTCATGCCGGACTTTGACCATGTACCTGTGCCGCATCATCCCCCGGCCGAGTTCCTGTCGCACGATGCGGAAGCGCGCACGGCATTGGCACCGCTGTTCGAATCTCTGCTCGACAGGCTGGTGATGGCTGGATGGGATCGGCGCACAGCGGCCTCCGCGCTGATGTTCCATGCGGCGGCGCAGGTGTCGGCCCTCTCGCGAGACGGCCGGCCACAATGATCCAGGAACCTCGCCTCCGGGCGGGGTTCCTTTCCAATCGAACCAGACGCGCGAAGGACCGGCGGCGGAAGATCTCTTCCGGCGCGACGGCATCGCCGCATCCAACACGAAGGAACCTAATCGGGAGATCGACAATGTTCATCGGCCTGCCTCGCGCCCCGCAGATTGTCGCCGTCCTTGTCACGTGCCTTGCATTGTCATTTTCCGGTGGCGTTGTACCGCCCGCAGCCGCACAGGATGTGGCATCCGGCGTGCGTATCGAGCGTTCGTTGCCTGACGTGCTTGAGGAGATCACGCCGGCGGTCGTCAACATCGCCGTCACGTCCCGCGCGTCTGCCGAAACAAACCCTCTTTTCAACGATCCCTACTTCCGGCGCTTCTTCGACTTGCCGCAGACGCCGCAGCAAAGGCCCCGCATGAGCGCCGGGTCCGGCGTCATCGTCGACGCGGACAAGGGTTACATTCTCACCAACCACCATGTCGTCGACGGCGCGAGCGAGATCGCGGTGACGCTGAAAGATCGCCGCCGCTTCACTGCCGAACTGGTCGGCAGCGACAAGGCGACCGACATCGCCTTGCTCAGGATCGATGCGCCCAATCTGACCGCCTTGCGGCTGGGCGATCCGTCGCGTCTGCGCGTCGGCGACAGCGTGGTCGCCATCGGCAACCCGTTCGGGCTCGGCCAGACCGTTACCTCCGGCATCGTCAGCGCGCTGAGCCGTAGTGGGTTGAACGTCGAAGGCTATGAAGACTTCATCCAGACGGACGCTTCGATCAATCCCGGCAATTCGGGCGGCGCGCTGGTGACGGCGGACGGCCAGCTTGTCGGCATCAACACCGCGATCATCGCGCCGGCCGGCGGCAATGTCGGCATCGGCTTCGCCGTTCCTATCGACATGGCATCGGCGGTGATGGCTCAATTGATCGAGCATGGCGAGGTCCGGCGCGGACGCATCGGCGTCTCGATACAGGACTTGACGCCCGACCTTGCAGAGGCTCTGGGAATCGACGCCAGCTTTGGCGCGGTCGTCGCCGGCGTTGAGGACGGCTCGCCCGCCGCCGAGGCCGGCATTCAGGCCGGTGACATCATCGTCGCCGTCGACGGGCGCGAGATCTCGGGTTCGGCCGATTTGCGCAACCGCATCGGCCTGTCACCTGCGGGCTCGAGGGTGGAGGTCGACTATCTTCGTGATGGCGCCAGGCGGACGGCGACCCTGACCGTGAATGGCGAATCGGGTCCCTCGCGCGCCTCCACGAGCGTCATACCCGACCGTCTGGCCGGCGCTGACTTCCACGATGCATCCGGCAACGTGCTGGTCGCCAACGTGGCTCCGGGCAGTCCCGCCGCACACGCCGGTCTGCGCACCGGCGACGTGATCGTCGCCGTCAACCGCCGGCCAGTCGGGACCGTGGCCGAACTGACGCGGCTGCTCGGCGAAACGCGCGGCACCATCGCGCTTGATCTCTTCCGCGGAGGGGCGCGGCTCTTGCTCGTCGTTCGTTAGGGCGCGCCTTCCGCTTTGCTGACTGTTCGTTGTGAATACGGGAGAACATGATGAGGACATTCACCACAACATTGATGGCAGCCGCGCTCGGCGCAATGCTGATGGCGCCCCTGCCGCTTGGCGCACAGGAAACCCCTGCGGCGCAGCAATCCGCCGAACTCAGCGGCTTCTGGCTGACGACGTCCTGGCCAGAGATGACCATCAAGCCGGGCGAAACACAGTCGGTTTCGCTGTCCCTGCGCAACGAGAAGCTGCCCCCGCAACGCGCCACGATCGAGGTGTCGGGCGTGCCGGAAAGCTGGGCGTGGTCGCTGAAGGGCGGCGGCCGGGATGTGACGGCAGCGATCGTCTCGCCGGATTCGACCGAGCGGCTGACGCTCGAACTCACCCCTCCGGAAGACGCTTCCACCGACGGCGAACACGCCATCGAGGTCCGCGCCCGCACTGCGGCAGAGACGGTGACCCTGCCGCTTGTGGTGCGCCTGTCAGAAACCGAGGATGCCGCCTCCGGCCTTTCGCTTGAGCCCGAATTGCCTGCTTTACGCGGCACCGCGCGCTCGACCTTCTCCTTCAAGATCAAGGTGAAGAACGAAGGCGCGGAAGACGGGCTGTTCAATCTGACAGCCAGCGTTCCGGCCGGCTTCCAGACACGCTTCAAGAAGGGTTATGGCTCGGAAGAGATCACCGGCTTGCCTATCGCCGCCGGCGCGACCGAGACGGTCACGATGGAGGTGATCCCATCGCGTGGGGTCGCGGCCGGGCGCTATGAAGCCGGATTCGAGGTTTCCGGCGAAGGGCTTTCCGGGACCACGCAACTCAGCCTCGACGTGACGGGTGAACCGCAGGTCGCCATAGTCGGGCCGCAGGAGCGCCTGTCGGGCGAGGCGGTGGCCGGCAGGGAATCGAGCTTCACCTTCACCCTCGTCAACACCGGCACCGCCCCCGCGACCGACCTCGAGCTTTCCGCCACGCCGCCCTCCGGCTGGACCGTCGCGTTCGAGCCGCAGGACGTTGCCCAGATCGCGCCCAACTCCACCGGCGAGGTCAATGTAAAAATCACCCCGTCTGAACAGGCGATCGCCGGCGATTACATGGTGTCGGTGCGGGCCTCCAACGACACCGTCTCTGAAAGCGTACAGTTCCGCGTCACGGTCAGGACCTCGACGATGTGGGGCGCTGCAGGGCTTGGCGTGATCGCCGTCGCCGCGCTGGTGCTGGGCGGCGCAGTAATGAGGTACGGGCGGCGATGAGCACGGTCGTTCTCGAAGCGAAGGGTCTCGCCAAGCGCTATGGCGATGCGGTGGCCGTGGCCGGCATCGACCTTTCCGTCAACCAGGGCGAGGTGATCGGCCTGCTTGGCCCAAACGGCGCCGGCAAGACCACGACGATCCTGATGCTGCTCGGCCTGACGGAAGCAAGCGAGGGAAGCGTCAGCATCCTCGGCAAGGACCCGCTGCGTCGGCCGCTGGAGGTCAAGCGCGAGGTCGGCTACCTGCCGGACTCGGTCGGCTTCTACGACACGATGACCGGCAGCGAAAACCTCGCCTATACGGCGAAGCTCGCCGGTATGTCGCGCGAACTGGCGAAGGAGCGCATCGCCGCCGCGCTGGAAAAGGTGCGGCTCAGCGATGCCGCGGACCGTCCGGTCACCACCTATTCGCGCGGCATGCGCCAGCGTCTCGGCATTGCCGAACTGCTGATGCGCGACTGCAGGATAGCGATCCTCGACGAGCCGACCTCGGGCCTCGATCCGCAATCGACGCAGGAACTGCTCGATCTCATCCTCGACCTGTCGCGCGGCGGCATGACCATCCTTCTGTCCTCGCACATGCTCGACGTGGTGCAGTCGATCTGCAGCCGGGTCGCGCTGTTCAACAAGGGGCGCATTGGCTTCTTCGGTACCATCGAGGATCTGGCGGCGAGGATCGGGCGCGGTTCCTTCGTCATCGATGTTGAGGCTGATGGGATCGACCTCGGCCAACTCGCGGGCAAGACCGACGGCGTGACGTCGGTTGCAGTCGCGTCCCACGGCCTCTGGCAGGTCGAGGCAATCCGCGATGTGCGGTCCGATCTCGCAAAACTCGTGGTCGAGGCGGGCGGCAGGTTGAAGAACCTCGACCTGCGTCGCGCGCGCCTCGACGAAGCCTACAATCGTTACTTCAGGGAGGTTGCCAATGCGGCGTGAAGGATCTCCATTCAGGGGCGTCGGCACAGTCGCGCTCAAGGAAGCGGCCGACCACATGACGAGCGCCCGCATGCATCTCATCATGCTGCTGGTGCTGCTTACGGCCATCGGCGCGGTCTACGGCGCCATCGACCGTATCCGCGACACGACGGCGCAAGACGCCTACCTGTTCCTCAAGCTGTTCACCGTGGCGCGCGAGCCGTTGCCGTCCTTCGCCGCCTTCCTCGGCTTCCTGCTGCCGCTGGTGGCGATCTCGCTCGGCTTCGATGCCATCAACGGCGAGTTCAACCGGCGCACCATGAGCCGGCTGCTCGCCCAGCCGATCTATCGCGATGCGGTGCTGTTCGGAAAATTCCTCGGCGGCTTGCTGGTCATCGCCATCGCGCTCCTGACGCTGTGGCTGATGATGATCGGGCTCGGTATGCTCTTCCTCGGCCTGCCGCCTTCCGGCGCGGATATCGTGCGCGGCGTGTTCTGGCTTGCCGCGACGCTCGCCTATGCCGGGGTATGGCTGGCGCTGGCCATCGCGTTCTCGACCGTCATCCGCTCGCCCGCCACCTCGGCGCTGGCCGCGCTCTCCGTCTGGCTGGTGCTGACGGTCTTCTGGGGTATGATCGCGCCGTTGGTAGCCGGGATTGTCGCGCCGATCGACCCGTTCGATCCGATGAGCGTGGTGAACCGCTTCGAGTGGCAGCAGGCGATAGCCCGCGTCTCGCCGCAGACGCTCTATGGCGAGGTGACGGGGCTGCTGCTCGATCCCGCCGCCCGTTCGGTCGGGCCGCTGCTCATGCATCAGATGCAGGGTGCGGTCATCGGCGCGCCGCTGCCGACCATGCAGAGCCTGCTGATCGTCTGGCCCCAGATCTCCGGCCTGATCGCCGCGATGCTGGTCCTGTTCACGCTCGCCTATGTCGTCTTCCAGCGCCAAGAGGTGCGCGCATAATTGCCGCGGGCCTGAGCCATTGAACGCCATCCTCCGCTGGACGCAAGCCGATCTGGCGGAGGAGTTCTACATTTTCCGTCTGGCAGGTAAGCGACTGGCTGGAGGCGCGAACCCATGTGGCTGTCGCTATCGCCAGATTGCGGGATACTCCCGCCCGTCGTCGCCCAGCCTTTCGCTCAAGTTGTAGATATACGATTAGCTACCCCGACACCAAAATATTGTAACAAGCGGCAGGTTCTAACGCATTTAGGAGAATGATGGTGGCTTTCCCATCGAGAGGCGTTCTGAAGAAGTCCGCAATCGTGACCATCATTTGTGCCGCGATTTCGATATCCGTCTCTACGGGGATCCGTTTCTACCTGGGTGTCCAGTCGGACACGATCACGATCATCGTACGGCTCATATTGCCGTTCATCATCGCGTTTCCGATTGCTATCATGCTCTTTGCCAAAATCGAGAAACTCGAGAAAGCCTACCGCAGCCTCCTGAAAGAAGCGAGAGAACTCGCAAAATGCGCCAGCACCGATCCGCTGACGGGCCTTCTCAACAGACGCAGTTTCGAGCGACAATTCAATCTCGCAATGACCCATCGCGCGGGCGGCAAGTTCATAATTGCCGACATGGACTACCTTAAAGCGATTAACGATGAACATGGGCATCTTGTAGGAGATGACGCTATCATCTCGTTCGCGCAGGCATTGGAACTGGTACTAGGTGATGAATGCCTCATCGCGCGGATCGGTGGTGACGAGTTTTGCGCCTATTTGCCAAAGGCCGACGCAAACACAGTCAACCAACTGGTGACAGAGGTCGGATCCGCCGCCCGAAACGAATTCTTCCGTAAAACAGGGCTGAACTATCCGCTTTCATTCTCCGTTGGAATGCAGAAATGCCATCCGAAGCTTAAGTTCCGGGAAATGATCTCCCGCGCCGACAACGAGCTTTACGCTAAAAAGCGTAGCCGTTCTGCTCCCACGGCTATCGATAAGGCTGCTTAACGTCTTATCGCTTTTTTTTCAGCAAATAGCGTAGCAGAAGGGTGCCGTTCGAGCATCCAATCGGTTCCGCCACAGCTCCACCATCTCAGTGCGGTTCCAGTCGCGTACCTTCGGGCCGAAACCGTTCTCGTCCTTGCTGCGCTTGGCCAGCATGACATGGGCATTTGGTTTGGGCATCCCGTTTTCCCCGATGTCCCAATGCACATTCAGTTCGGCGATGATGCCCTGACCAGAAAATTCCCCCTGTACGAAGTCGCGGACCACTGCGATCCTCTGAGCGTGCTCAACCACTTCGAAACGCAGCAGGCGATCGCCCCAATCTCTCCGCAGAAGCTTTATGGAGAGGGAACGGGGCTTTTTCTGGCCCCTGCCGCGTGATCCGTCGGGCCGCTGTTCATGCACAAAATGAAGGACGAAGTGATAGACGCCGCGGTGCCGACCATCCCGAGGATGCCTATCGTCTGGCTGCCGATCTCCGGCATGCTGGTGCTGTTCACGCTCGCCTCTATCCTTTTTCAGTGGCAAGAGGTGCGGGCATGATACCCGCGCACCTGACCATTGAACTCCACCGATCTGGCAGAGGAATTGGGCAGTTCGGTCCGACAGGAATGCAAGATGTTGTTCTTTGAGGGGAGACTCGGTTGGCTCGCGATGGCCCGGGGCAGCACAACGTTTGGTACGAGAGGGATCCCGTTACGGTTCGCCGGGATGCAGACCACTCGGTCATTTGACAAAGATGAAATATTCACATGCGAACTTCGGCGTTGTCTCCCAACTTGGGTGGAGCTCCCGTGACAATCGCCGCCAGCATCTTCGCGCCCGTAACTAAAGCATTCGGGCTATCCCAAATCTCACCTCTTTCCGGCGTCACGGTCAGAAGTCGAACGGTCGGATCCTCCTTGTCCTCCCACCATACCTCATCCATTTTCGACCAGAGCTCTGCGATCCTGGAACGATCATTGGTCACCTTCGCCTTGCCCGATATGACGGCGTAGCGATAGCTGCCATTGTCTGCCCATGCGAGTGATATGGTCGGAAATTCCTCGATCTCCGCATTCTTCTCGCCGGACACATCCGTAAGAAAATAGATTGCGTTCTCCTGTCGACGCGGCCGAGCCGACATTGGTCGGCTATGCTGCTCTTTGCCGTTCCAGGTGGTCAGCATACAGATGTCGATCTTCTCTGCGAGCTCCCACACGCGGTCGACAACTTGTTCCGGAGTTGCCGGATTATCGTGCTGTTGTTCTTTCATGGCGCCTCTCTTTCGACAACTGCAACGCCGAAGATGCAAGGTTGTTCCGCGCGCTGGATACCCTAGCCCCGCTAGGTGGGAAAAAACCACATGACACCCAACCGACGACATCGACGGAACCAGTTCCGCAAATTTTCGTTCTGAATATCTCCTGAAGCGCAGTCAAAGCTTCACGGCAGAAACAATAGTCGCAGCAGGTCGTCCTAATGGCGGGCTGTTAAGATGATGTTGTCACAAGGGTAGAGGAAATGGCCAGGGAAAAGACACTCGAAGATCTGTTCCATGATACGTTGAAGGACATCTACTACGCTGAGCGCAAGATCCTGAAAGCCCTTCCGAAGATGAAGCGCGCTGCTCAATCTGAAGAATTAAGGGCTGCGTTCGAGAAGCACCATGACGAGACTGAAGGCCATATCGAGCGCCTGGTCCAGGTGTTCGAGATCATGGGGAAGGCGGCGAGAGGTAAAACCTGCGACGCGATCGAAGGGATCATCGCCGAGGGCGAGGAGATCATGGAGGAGTTCAAGGGGACGCCAGCTCTCGATGCCGGCCTTATCTCGTCCGCGCAGGCTGTCGAGCACTATGAAATCACCCGCTATGGGACACTGAAGCGCTGGGCCACGGAACTTGGAATGGCGGATGCCGCGAAGCTTCTCGATCAGACGCTGCAGGAAGAATCGAAGACCGACAGCGACCTGAGCAAGCTCGCGGACGCTTCGGTGAATCGTCGCGCGAAAGCCGCCTGAACCATAGCGTGGGGCGCCGTTCAGGCGCTCCACGCATTCACGCAGACAAGCCCAGACCGGGGAGCCAGCCATGTCAGCCAGCAAATCCGCACCGGCCGCAGGAAAGCCGCGTTCAATTCACGATCAAAAGCTCGTCTCAGGACAAGGAGGCGAGCTTCATCAATTCTCGGACGGCGATATGCCGGCGATGACCACCGCCCACGGTGGGCCGGTCTCCGACGACCTCAACACGCTGAAAGTCGGATCGCGCGGTCCCACCCTGGTCGAGGATTTTCATTTCCGGGAGAAGATCTTCCATTTCGACCACGAGCGCATCCCCGAGCGCGTAGTCCATGCGCGTGGCTATGGGGCACATGGCTATTTTGAGACAACGAAGTCGCTGAGCAAATACACGCGCGCTGACATCTTCCAGCGGGTCGGCGAAAAGACGCCCGTCTTCGTACGCTTCTCGACGGTTGCTGGCGCGAAGGGGTCCGCCGACCTTGCACGCGACGTTCGCGGCTTCGCGGTAAAATTCTATACGCAGGAAGGCAACTGGGATCTCGTTGGCAACAATATCCCGGTCTTCTTCATCCAGGACGCGATCCGCTTCCCCGACCTGGTGCATGCGGTCAAGGAAGAGCCTGACAGGGCTTTCCCGCAGGCCCAGTCCGCGCACGACAATTTCTGGGATTTCATTTCTCTCACGCCTGAATCCATGCACATGATCATGTGGGTCATGTCCGACCGGGCAATCCCGCGCTCCTTCCGTTTCATGGAAGGTTTCGGCGTTCACACCTTCCGCTTCGTGAACGCAAAAGACGAGTCTACCTTCGTCAAGTTCATCTGGAAGCCCAAGCTCGGGCTCCAGTCCGTGGCCTGGAACGAGGCGGTCAAGATCAATGGCGCGGACCCTGATTTCCACCGCCGCGACCTTTGGAACGCCATCCAGTCCGGCGACTACCCGGAATGGGAGCTGTGCGTCCAGCTCTTCGATCAGGATTTTGCTGACAGTTTCGACTTCGACGTGCTCGATCCGACGAAACTGATCCCGGAAGAGATGATTGAGCCGATCCCGGTCGGGCGGCTGGTGCTCGACAGGATGCCCGACAACTTCTTCGCCGAGACAGAGCAGGTCGCGTTCATGACGCAGAATGTGCCGCCCGGCATCGATTTCTCGAACGATCCGCTGCTTCAGGGGCGCAACTTCTCCTATCTCGACACGCAGCTGAAACGGCTCGGCAGCCCGAACTTCACGCATATTCCAATCAATGCACCGAAATGCCCGTTCCATCACTTCCAGCAGGACGGCCACATGGCGATGCGCAATCCGGTCGGCCGGGCGAACTACCAGCCGAATTCATGGGGCGACGGACCGAGGCCCGATCCGAAGCGCGGCTTCCGATCCTTCGCCGCGGAGGAAGACGGGCGCAAGGTACGCCTTCGGCCCGAGAGCTTCTCCGACCACTACAGCCAGGCGCGTCAGTTCTATCTAAGCCAGACGGCGGTCGAGCAAAAGCATATCGCGATGGCGCTCACCTTCGAGCTGTCCAAGGTGGAAACACCCGTCATTCGCGAGCGCGTCGTGTCGCACCTCATGAACATCGACGCCACGTTGGCTGAGACGGTCGCCGGGAAGCTCGGTATCCGCAAGATGCCAAAGGCGGCTGATGCGGCCGTGCCGGTGCGCGACGATCTTCCGCAGTCTCCTGCGCTGAGCATCATTGAGAACGGGCCGGATAGTTTCAAGGGCCGCAAGATCGGCGTGCTGGTCGCAAACGGTTCTGATGCGAAGGTGCTGGACGCGATCCGGCAGGCGGCGGAACAGGAAGGCGCGGTGGTGGAACTGATCGCGCCACAGGTCGGCGGCTTCGAGGCATCGAATGGCTCATGGGTGGAGGCCGACCATATGATCGACGGCGGTCCTTCGGTCCTGTTCGATGCCGTCGCGCTGGTGCTGTCAGAGGAGGCGGCTAACCGGTTGGCCGGCGAAGCCACAGCGCGGGATTTCGTGGCCGACGCCTTTGCACATTGTAAGTTCATCGGCTTTACCCCAGGCGCAATGCCGCTCTTGGCAAAGGCCGGCATCGAGCCCGACATGGACGAGGGCCTGATTCCGCTCGACGACGCGAAGGCGGCTTCGGACTACGTCACATCCTGCCGCAAACTGCGCGTGTGGGCGCGGGAAGATGCCGTCAAGCTCTGACGTGATGGCGTTTTCCTGATGTCGTCAGGCGCGGAGAGCAGAAGAGACAAGCGGTCCGGCCCGAGCCGGGCCGTTTAGCGTTCATTGCCCGAAAACCGAAAAGATCTGGTGATCGCCCATGAAGAACGTCGCTATTGTCGGCGCCGGCCCCGACCGGAATCTATACCTTCTTCTCTTTGCTCAAGGCCGACACGCCTTTGTCCATCTCGATCTATGAGCAGGCCGAGGAAGCGGGCGTCGGCATGCCCTACAATGACGACGAGAACAGTCGCATGATGTTGGCCAACATCGCCAGCATCGAGATACCGCCAATCGCCTCGACCTATCTGGACTGGCTGCGCGATCGGGATGAGAAGCGTCTGGCGCGCTACGGAGTCGACAAGGCCAGCCTCCACGACCGGCAGTTCCTGCCGCGCATCCTGCTGGGCGAGTATTTCCGGGACCAGTTCCTGGCGCTCGTCGAGGCTGCCCGAGAGAAGGGGTTCGACGTCGATTTACATGAATCCTGCGAGGTCGCAGATCTCGAAGCGACCCCGGATGGGGTCAGGTTGTGGACCGACGGAAAGCCGGCATCGAAACTCTTCGATCTCGCCGTCATCGCCACCGGACACGTCTGGCCCGACGACGAGGAGGCAACGCGGAGCTATTTTCCCAGCCCATGGTCGGGACTCATCGAGGCCAGGATTCCCGCGTGTAAGGTGGGGATCATGGGAACCTCGCTCAGCGCCATCGACGCCGCCATGGCGGTCGTCGCCCAGCACGGAACCTTCGTCGAACAGGACGACGAGGCGTTGCGGTTCGATCTGGGAGCGGACAGTGAAGGGCTTTCCATCACGCTGATGTCGCGCTCGGGCATTTTGCCGGAAGCGGATTTCTACTGCCCCATTCCCTATGAGCCGCTTCGGATCGCCACCGAAGATGCCATTGCAAGGGAGATCGCGGTAGGACCAGACGGTCTGCTCGACCGGGTCTATACTCTCGTGGCACGCGAAATAGAAGATGCCGATCCGGCGTGGAGCGAACGGGTAGCGCTTTCCACGCTCGATGCCGACAGCTTCGCCGACGCCTATTTCGCGGATAGACAGCGGCATGATCCTTTCCGCTGGGCCGAATACAATCTGAGCGAAGTCGAAGGCAACAAGCGCGACAAGCGCACTGTGGCTTGGCGCTACGCGATCCTGCGGCTGCACGAGGCGGTGCAGGAAATCGTGCCTCACCTTGATGAAGAGGATCGCGAGCGGTTCGATGACGGCCTCTGCAAGGTCTTCGTCGACAACTATGCCGCGATTCCGTCGGAATCGATCCGAAGGCTGCTGGCGCTCCGAAAGGCCGGCCTTGTCGAGGTGCTCGAACTCGGGCAGGATTATAAGATGGACGTCGGGGATGCACACACGGTTATCGCCATCGGCGACGACGCGTACACCTTTGACGTGTTCATCGACGCGCGCGGCCAGAAGCCGCTCAAGACCAACGATCTGCCGTTCCCGTCACTGCGCCGGCAACTCCTCTCGGTGGGCGAGGATATTCCGGACGTCGGGGAGGACTACACCTTGCTCGCGCCTGACATTGCGCGCGGCCGCATCGCATTTGGTGCGCTCCCCTATCTGATGCACGACCAGCCATTCGTCCAGGGAATTACAGCAAGCGCGGACATCGGCTCGGCCATCGCGGGGGCAGTCACAAAGCAAGCATCAAGAACGCGCCGCAGATTGACTTTTCTCGTAGCCTGAACCATCTCCACCGACCATGCGGAGAGAGCGAATGCAGTGGCGCGATGTTCCCGCACACTTGAGCGACAAATGGTGTTATATGCCGCGGACGATCAGAAGCGCTCCTCGTTGTCCCGCGCCAGCTGATCAAACGCGTCGGATTCGGGAACGTAGCGCTTTGCGGCCGCGTCCCACCGATATTTCACTGTGATCGTTCGCGACCCTGCTTCCGCGACTTCCGCCCTGCCGCAATCTTCACCGGTTATTTTCGTCTGCACGATCACCGTCGCCACGATGTCCGAATAAGGCTCACCGGTGCCTTGGTCCAGCGTGACGCGTTGTGTCTGGTCATATTCGCACGCCCGCTCGTTGAAGACGAATATTGTATCGACCAGTTCCAGCCGGTCGTCACGGAGCAGAACGAGCGGGATGGTGGTGTAGCTCTGACTTGAGTTCGCATGCGTACTGCCGATCGCCAGAAGATCGTCGCCGGCGCTGACCCGAAGCCGGGCAGGTTCAAGGAAGTATGTCATGTCGCCACTCGCGACGTTCGCAGCGTCAAGAAGTCTAGGTTCGCCCGCTATATCGAATAAGGCGAGAACCGCCAGACCGACGACATCCCTGCCGCTCCCGAAATCCAGCAGTACCGCGATCCGCTCCAACCCGCCCGAGCGCACCAGGACGGCCGCCAGCCGCAGCGACGCAGCCGACGCCATTTCGAGTTCCTCAACGGCCGCGCTGCCAATCTCCCGGACGGAGATCGTCAGGTTGCCGTCAGCCGTCGGCACGACGAGGCGAAGCAGGTCCGCAAACGTCACATCCTCCCGGCCGTCAACCCGATCCGACAGATCGGGACGCAGGATCGGCTCGGCGCCGGCTCGCTCGATGGGCATCCAGCAGAGCGCAAGTCCAACAAGCACAGCCCGCACCAGGGCAACGGATAATGTTGCCTCACCTATGGGCATGTCGTCACCTGGCTTGCGCAGACGTCCCGGGTCCAGCCGCGTGCCCTCTTGTCGGCATGGCGCCCCTCGACCTCAACCCAGAGACCTGTGCAGGCATGCAGGGCCTCGACCGCGAACTCGTCGGAGTCAAAGGTCGCAGCGATCGGCGCATCGTCCGATGGCCGGGAGAACACGCGGCCCGATTCTACCCATAGCCGCAGCACATCGCCGGGCAGCCACCCTTCGCCGCTGAACGTGGTGATCGGTTCGGTGGGCAAACCGCCATGGAGTTCGGTTATGACCTCGGAAATCCGCAACCAGCCACCGCGCGACCCCGTGATCGTCACCTGGGGAAAGTAGATCTCTTCGCCGTCCGTATAGGGACGCGGTATGGTCGAGAAAGCAGGATATTCCGGCCCCGGACCGGCGCGCACAACAAGATCGGCAGGCGCACCCTTCATCACCCATGCCGCGATGTCGCATTGTGTGGTCTCTTGCACCGGAGGGGTGGCCGCCTTGCCGATGCAGGTTTCGAGTAGCGCTGCGGCGGCTTCTCGCGCGCCATCGAGCGGATACTCCTCTGCTCCATCCTCTACGAAGACGCTCAATGTGCCGCGCGAGGTGAGGAGGTCGGTCAGACGGGTATCTAGCACCGTCTTGCCTTCGAGGATGAAGCTGTTGTCCATCTCGATTCTTGCCCCGGTGGTGGCGATCGGCACGGATATGTCGCCAGACTCCAGCAGAACCCCGACCTCGACTCCATCAAAAGCGTTGATGGGCGCAAAGGCGAAGACGAATGCGAGCTCGTCGCTCCCCTGAGCGCAGGACAACGATAGGGGTGCATAGTCCGTTTGCGGGACGCCGTAGAACAGAGACGCACCATCATCGATCTTCTGGCCGTGCCATCCGAGGTTCTCTTCTGCTATCGCGCTCACCGGAAGAAAGCAGGATAGAGCGGCGATTTGCAGCGCGACGCTAAGGCGTGTCCAAATCATCATTATCGCTGCTCCTCCCTGCCAACTCCACCCTCAGGGGCATTATAGCTTTGTTGGCTGGACTCGCCTATCCACGGAGGCAGCCCGTGGCAACGCCGCAGCATGGCGAGATCAGCTATCCTGGATTGCTATCCCTGCTTCACGACCTCGACAAGAAAAACGGGCAAGCACACGTCTGGGTCACGCTCTTCCCACTGCGCGGAGAGGAACAAAACGGGCCGTTTTCTCGTTTCCCCGGTGGTTTACTGGGGGAGTTATCGCAAATGGCGCCGCGTTCATTCTGGAAAGGCTATCTCAAACTGTCCCTGGTCACCTGTCCGGTGGCGATGACGCCGGCGACCTCCGAAAACGAAAAAGTCCGCTTCCACACTCTCAATGCCAGGACCGGCAACCGCGTCGTCAGCCAGTATATCGATGCGGTCACCGAGAAGCCCGTCGACGAAGATGATGAGGTCAAAGGTTATCCGCGTGGCGAAGACGACTATGTCATGCTCGAGGACGACGAGATCGAGGCGGTTGCTCTGGAAAGCACCCGTACCATCGATATCGACAGCTTTGTGCTCCGCGATAGCATCGAATGGATTTGGTACGACAAGCCGCATTATCTGACGCCGAATGATGCGGTCGGCGAAGAAGCCTTTGCCGTCATCCGCGAAGCCATGGCATCGACGCAGATGGTCGGGATTTCAAGGCTGGTAATGTATCGCCGGGAGCGGGCCGTCATGCTCGAGCCGCGCGACAAGGGCATTATCCTCTGGACTTTGCGTTATGGCGACGAGGTGCGCGACGAGAGCGACTACTTCGGCCATATCAAGAAAGGAAAGCCCGACCCAAAGCTGATGACACTGGTCACGAAACTGATCGATGAGCGCACCGGCCCCTGGGAACCCAGGATGGTGGACGATCCCGTCCAGGACAAACTGCTCGACATCATCGCCGCCAAGAAAAAGGGCAGGAAGCGTGTCGCGAAGGCCAGGCCGACGTCAGAAGAGCCCGCCAGCAACGTCATCAATATCATGGACGCGCTGAAGAAGAGCATCGCGTCCGAGAGGAAGGGGCGATCGCGATGAAGAACTTACCTCCAGACGGCCTTTCGGAGCCAGAGAGCGAGCTGTCACCCAAGGTCCATGCGTCGTTTGACAGCAAGGATCGGCTGATCCTTGCGCTTGCTGCCCTCTTACGGGCGGAGCGGGAAACGCGTGGAGCGCTCGAGGCTGCTCTTGAAGATGATAGCATCTCTCGCGAAACGCTTCTTGCCATGATTTCGGACCCGGTGCCGGTGATCACTCAGGACGACATAAACTTCGCTGAACGGTTTGCTTTGTCGCGGCATCTGCCGTTACCGAAGCCGGTATAAGAGCCGAACCACGCCAGCCTATGTCGCCTTCCTGCGCTTTGATCGTTGGGACGTCAGCGGTTCGGCAGCCGCCCGGAAGCCCTCCCACGGATCGGATGTGAGAGCGGCCAGCCGGGTAGGCGTATTCTCCACGGTGAAATAGTCCGGGCCGATGCCCGGATTGAGTTCCTCCCACGCCAACGGCATGGAAACCGCAGCGCCGGGTCGGGCTCGGGTGGAGTAAGGCGCGACGGCGGTCATGCCACGCTGATTGCGCAAATAGTCGATTAGGATCTTGCCGCGGCGCTTGGACTTGGTGATGGTCGACACATACTGGTCCGGGCTGTCGGAGGCCATGCTGTCCGCCATGGCCTTGGTGAAGGCCTTCACCGCCGGCCAGTCAGCCCTCGGCGTGAGCGGCGCGACCACATGCAGCCCCTTGCCGCCGGAGGTTTTGACGAAGGCATTCAGTCCAGCATCCCTGAGTCGCTGCCGGACTTCCCCCGCGGCGGTGATGATGGTCTCCCACGCGACCCCATCGCCGGGGTCGAGATCCATGATGATCGTGTCGGGGTGTTCCCAATCGGCAACCGTCGACCCCCATGGGTGGATTTCCAGCACGGCGGACTGTACGAGCCCCATCAGCCCGTCGAGATCATTGATCGAAATCAACGGTTCGTCGTCCTCGTCCTTTGGGTCGTTGACCAGCACGATATGCTTGTTGAGCCCCTTCCAGGCATGCTTCTGGAAGAACATCTGACCGGTGATGCCGCTCGGACAGCGCAACAAAGCCAAAGGCCGGCCCACGATATAGGGCGCGATGTAGCGCCAGACCTCAGTGTAGTAATCGGCGAGCCCCTCCTTGGTGACGCCTTCGTCCGGCCAATAGACACGATCGGGATGGGTCAGCGTGACAGTGCGCCGCTGGGGCTTCGGTGTCGTCGCCTTGCTCTTCGGGATTTCGCGGACGATCTCGATTGCAGCCTTGTCCTCGCGCAGACCCCGAAACGACGCATGTCGGAGGTGGCCATCGGCAGTCCATGCCCGGAATTCGACCTCGGCCACGAGTTCGGGGCGAACATACCGCGCCTGCCGTGCTTCTTCGGGGGTTAGCGTCCCAGCGAACGGGCTGGCTGCAATGCGCATGCGGTCGAGACGCTTGAACAGATCCTCGGCCACAGGGCCGGTAAAGCCCGTCCCGACGCGGCCGACATGTTCCAGCTTGCCACCGTCATAGACGCCGAGGATGAGGGAGCCGATCGCCTTGCGCGATGTCGAGGACGGCACATAGCCTGCAATGACGAATTCCTGCCGGGCCGAGCATTTGGATTTGACCCAGGACTTGCTGCGCCCCGATCGATAGGGCGCATCCCTGACTTTGGAAATGACGCCTTCGAGGCTCAACCGGCAGGCATGGCGCAGCACCAGACCGCCATTCTCATTGAAGTGGCTGCTGTAGCGGATCAGCCCCGGCTCAGTGTCCACCAATTGCTCAAGCAGCGTTTTTCGTTCGATCAGTGGCACGGCGCGCAGATCGTAGCCGTCGAGATACAGCAAATCGAAGACATAGAAGACGAACCGATCAGACCGCCCCGCACTGAGATCGGCCTGCAGGGCCGAAAAATCTGATGCTCCCGAACCGCTCTCGACAACCAGTTCGCCATCGATGATGGCGGTTCCGACAGGTAGCGCCTGCAATGCAGCGACCACGTCTTTTCCGAACTTTTTGGTCCAGTCGAGACCGCTCCGAGTCAGGAGCTTGATGCGGCCGGCCTCGATACGAGCCTGCAGCCGATAGCCGTCAAACTTGATCTCGTGGATCCAGCGATCCCCCGCCGGCGGCGCCGACATGAGCGTGGCAAGCGTCGGTTCGACGAAATCCGGCAATGAAGCTTTCTTCGCCCCTTTGATCGCGGCGGGATCAGGCAGCACCACTGTGATCTCGGGCTCCGGTGCCTTCTCCGTCTTTGTCGGCTTTCGCGTGGCTTTCCTGGTGATCTTTCCGGTCTTCGAGGACCAACCGGGCACCTCGCCGGCGACCTCCTTGATGTCCCGACCCGTCTTCACCGATTCCGGGCGTTCCTCAAGGATATCGGGATCGGCGGCTGTTCGGGCGGCATCATCCTCGCTCTTGATCAGCAGCCAGTTTTCCCGCTTCTCGGATGGCTTGCCCTGCATCCTGACCAGATGCCAATGTCCGGAAAGTTTGTCGCCCTTCAACTCGAACTCGAGATGACCCTTGGCATATCCCTTGTGGGCATCATGTACGGGGGTCCATGTGCCCCGATCCCAGATAATGACGGTGCCGCCGCCATACTCGCCCTTCGGGATCGTGCCTTCGAAGTCGTTATATTCGAGCGGGTGGTCCTCGACATGAACAGCCAGCCGCTTTTCGCCGGGGACAAGGCTGGGCCCCTTCGTCACCGCCCAGCTCTTCATCACCCCGTCCAATTCCAGTCGCAGATCGTAGTGCAGCCGTCTGGCAGCATGCTTCTGGATGACGAAAGCGCTGCCGCTCGTCCTGCCTTTCCGGCCCCTGGGTTCGGCGGTCGATTTGAAGTTGCGTTTCTGCCGGTAGGTTTCGAGGGGCGCCATGCTCAGCTCGCTTTACGACGCGCCGGTGCAGCCTTTGCCTGTGTGGCCTTCGTTTTCGATTTCGCCGACGCGCGCTTGGCTGTTTTCTTGCCGGAAAGGCCGGCGCTCTCGCGTAGCGCGGCCATCAGGTCGACGACCTTTTCTTCCTTCGGCTCCTTGCGGACCTCGATCTTGCGGCCCTCGAACTTCGCCTTGACCACCTCGGCCAGGGCAGCGTCATAGCGATCGTCAAACTCCCTGGGATCGAACTTGCCACGCTTGGTTTTGATGATGTGCTCGGCAAGCTCAAGCATTTCGCCCTTGAGCTTGAAATCCGGGACGTCATTGAAAGCGTCCTTCGCCGAGCGGACCTCGTAATCGAAATTGAGCGTGGTCGCGATCAGGCCTGTGCCGTGCGCGCGGATCAGGACCGTGCGAACGCGGCGGAACAGGACCGTCTGGGCGAGCGCGGCGACCTTCTTCTTGCGCATGCCCTCGCGGATCAGGATGTAAGCCTCTTCAGCATGCCTGTCGGCGGGCGCCAGATAATAGGGCTTGTCGAAGTAGACGTCGTCGATGTCGCCACAGCCGATGAAGGTCGACACCGACAGGGTCTTGTCACTGTCAGGAACCGCCGAGGCTACTTCTTCAGGATCGAGCATGATGTATTCGCCCGAACCCACTTCATAGCCTTTGACCTGGTCCTCCCTGTCGACGGGCTTGCCGGTATCGCTGTCAACGAACTGGCGTCGGACACGGTTTCCGGTTGCACGGTTGAGGGTGTGGAAGGCGATCCGTTCGGAGGTCGACGCGGCCGTATAGAGGGCCACCGGGCAACTGACCTCGGCAATTTTGAGAAAACCCTTCCAATTTGCTCTTGGCGCCACAACTGCCCCCCCTACGCAATACTTGCGTCCGAAACGCCTGCACCGGCCTATTTGTTCCCCCCGGTAAGAATAACGGCAGCTGACTGTGTGGCTCTGTTCGGCGCTCGATCTTTTCAAGCCGCTCATATTGATGCTTTCGGCTAAGGACCTTGAACAAGCCTGTCGTTCACATCTCGATGGACTCAGATTGACTCTCCACCAGAACGAGAACAAATAAGGAACATAACAGCGAGAATCCACAGTGACAACCCTCGGAGAACCAACCGCGCATGAGTACGCGCCCCCTCAACCCGGCCATTCTGGCGCTGCGTGAACGCATCATGCAGCTGGAGGGGGATGGTGCGCGCACGCGGCAGGTTCTGCCCTTCGGCGTGCCGGTGCTGGATCGGAAGTTAAAGGGTGGTGGACTGGCGCTTGGTTGTCTGCACGAAGTTGCCGGCGGCGGAAATGGCGCTGTCGACGGTGCGGCAGCCGCCTGTTTCGTGGCCGGGATCGCCGCCCGAACACGTGGCAAGGTTCTGTGGTGCGTGGCGCAGCAGGATTTGTTCGCGCCGGGGCTGGAACAGGCTGGCCTCGCCCCTGATCGCGTTATCCATGTCGAGGCCGGCGACGACAAGTCGGTTCTTGCCTGCATGGAGGAAGGGTTACGGCACGGCGGTCTCGGCGCGGTGGTCGCCGATGTCGCCCGCCTGCCGATGACCGCTTCGCGGCGGCTGCATCTGGCCGCGAAGGAGAGCGGGACCATAGGTATCGCGCTGCGGCGCTGGCGACGGCAAGCCGAGGCCAGCGATTTTGGGCAGCCAACGGCGGCGATGACGCGGTGGCGGGTGTCAGTGCTTCCGTCGCGACCCTTGCCGGTTCCGGGCGTCGGACGCGCGCGCTGGCTCATCGAGCTGATCCGCGCCCGCGCGGGGGAATCCCTCGATATTGAACTGGAGGCGTGCGATGGCTCGGGTCATCTCGGTCTTCCTGCCGACATGGCCGACAGACCGGCTGCGGCGGAAGGCTGGCGACACAGCGCTGCCGGTTGAAGCGCCTCTGGTTCTCGTCGGGCGAGACCGGAATCGGCGCATCGTCACTGCGGCAGATGCGGCGGCAAAAACGCTCGGACTGCGGGTCGAGATGCCTGTCACCAAGGCGCAGGCGCTGGTGCCAGGGCTGGCCATCGAACCCGCCGACCCCAAGGCCGATGCGGAAGGCCTGGAGCGTCTCGCCCTCTGGGTATTGCAGCGCTTCAGCCCCATCGTTGCTGTCGATCTACCGGACGGCATCGTCATTGAGTCCACCGGCGCCGACCATTTACACGGCGGCGAGGCTGCCATGCTGGATGCGCTTATCGGTCGGCTGACCCTTTCGGGTGTTGCTGCCCGCGCCGCCATGGCCGACACTTGGGGCGCCGCCCATGCGCTCGCCCGATACCGGGCCGATCCGATCCTGATCTCCGAGCCGGGAAAGGCAGAGGCCATTTTGGCGCCTTTGCCGCTGGAGGCGCTTCGCCTGCCGCCTTCCATCCCGGCTGGGCTGCGCGATTTGGGTTTCAACTCCATAGGTGATCTGATCGGCCAGCCCCGCGCGCCGCTCACCCGCAGGTTCGGTCCGGAACTCGGCCGCAGGCTCGACCAGGCGCTTGGGCTGGCCGCAGAGCCGATCACGCCCGTCCGTCCCGAAGACATGATCGAAGCGAGGCGCAGTTTTGCCGAGCCGATCGGTGCGGCCGAGACCATCGCGCGCTATATCGGCAAGCTGGTTGTCTCCCTCTGCGCCAGTCTGGAAGAACGCGGCCTGGGCGCGCGCAGGCTCGATCTGCTGTGCCATCGCATCGACAACCGCATCGAGACGCTCCGCATCGGGCTGGCCCGGCCGGTTCGCGATCCGAAACGGCTGACCCGGCTGCTTTGCGACAAGATAGAAACCATCGATCCGGGCCTCGGTATCGAGATCATGTCGCTTGCCGCCCCCATCGCCGAGCCGCTTGAAGCGCGGCAGGTGGCGACTTCGCTGATCGAGGCGCCGGAACCCGATCTCTCGGGACTGATTGATACGCTGGCCAACCGGGTCGGAGCGCGAGCGATCTATCGCTTCGCTCCCGTCGCCAGCGATGTGCCGGAACGATCCGTCCGCCGTATTCCAGCCCTGGCCGAGGAGACCGGCGCAGGCTGGCCGGATCACTGGCCGCGTCCGTCGCGCCTCTTGATGCGACCGGAACCGATCGAGACCATGGCGCTTCTGCCCGATCATCCGCCGAACTGGATTTCCTGGCGCGGCGTGCGTCGGCGGGTGCGCCGGGCCGACGGCCCCGAGCGGGTGTTCGGCGAATGGTGGAAGCGCGACGCCGAACTGATGGCGGTGCGCGATTACTTCCGTATCGAGGATGACGCCGGTGAACGCTTCTGGATTTTTCGCGCCGGCGACGGCGAGGATGCCGCCACCGGCTCGCACCGCTGGTTTATGCACGGGATCTTCGGATGACGGACGTTCCGAAGAATGGCCGGCGCTATGCCGAGTTGCAGGTGACGTCGCAATTTTCGTTTCTGCGCGGGGCCTCTTCGGCCGAAGAGCTGTTTGCCACCGCCGCCATCATGGGGATCGAGGCTCTTGCCGTGGTCGACCGCAACTCCGTCGCAGGGATCGTCCGCGCCTATGAGGCCGCCAAGGCCACTGGCGTCCGCCTGATCGTCGGCTGCCGCCTCGATCTGGCCTGCGGTATGTCGGTGCTGGTCTATCCCACTGATCGGGATGCCTGGTCACGACTATGCCGCCTGCTGACCCTCGGCAAGGGACGGGCCGGGAAAGGCGGATGCCATCTCGAATGGGATGATCTTGTAGCCTATGGCGAGGGGCTGATCGCGGTGCTGGTGCCGGACCTCGCCGATGAGGTCTGCGCCCTGCGGCTGCGCCGCATGCGTGAGGTGTTCGGGGATCGCGCCTATCTGGCTCTGACCCTGCGACGCCGCCCCAATGACCAGATGCGGCTGTGGGAACTGTCGCAACTGGCGCAACAGGCGCGGGTGCCGACCGTTGTGACCAATGACGTGCTGTTCCATGAGCCTGGTCGGCGCATGTTGCAGGATGTTGTGACGGCCATCCGCCACAACACGACAATAGACGCGCTCGGTCTTCGGCGGGAACGCCATGTCGACCGCTATCTCAAGCCGCCCGCCGAGATGTACCGCCTGTTCGCCCGCTGGCCCGAGGCATTGGCGCGGACGCTGGAGATCGCACGCCGTTGCACCTTCAGCCTCGATGAGCTGCGATATCAATATCCCGAAGAACGCGACGATCCGGCCCTGACACCACAGCAAACGCTGGAACGCCTGACCTGGGAGGGCGCGGCAACCCGCTATCCCGAGGGCATACCTGATGAGGTGACGGCGGCCCTGCGCCATGAACTGACCCTGATCGGCAAGCTCGAATATGCTCCCTACTTTCTGACCGTGAACAGCATCGTCCGCTTTGCCCGTTCCAAGGGCATCCTCTGTCAGGGGCGCGGTTCTGCGGCGAACTCCGCCGTCTGCTATGTGCTGGGCATCACCGCCATTGATCCCGGTCGCAACGATCTCCTGTTCGAGCGCTTCGTTTCCGAGGAACGCCGCGAGCCGCCCGACATCGACGTGGATTTCGAGCACGAACGCCGCGAGGAGGTCATCCAGTGGGTCTATGAGCATTATGGCCGCGACCACGCGGCGCTGACCGCTACCGTCATCCGCTATCGCTCCAAGGGTGCGCTGCGTGATGTCGGCAAGGCCATGGGCCTGCCCGAGGACCTGATCCAGTCCCTGTCCGGCCAGCTCTGGTCTTGGTCGGAAACCGGTGTCTCGGATCAGCAGATCCGCGATTTGAACCTCAACCCCGAAGATCGGCGCCTGCGCCTGACCCTCGAACTGGCCGCCCAGCTTCGCGGTGCGCCGCGCCATCTGTCGCAGCATCCCGGCGGTTTCGTCCTGACCCATGACCGGCTTGACGATCTCGTGCCGATCGAACCTGCCGCCATGGCGGATCGCCAGATCATCGAATGGGATAAGGACGATATCGACGCCCTGAGCTTTATGAAGGTGGATGTCCTGGCGCTCGGCATGCTCACCTGCATGCGCAAGGGGCTCGACCTGATTGCGAAGCACAAGGGGATCGAACTCGATCTGGCGACGATCCCGGCCGAAGACCCACGCACCTATGCCATGATCCGTAAGGCGGACACCCTCGGCACCTTCCAGATCGAGTCGCGCGCGCAGATGTCGATGCTGCCCCGCCTGAAACCGCGCACCTATTACGACCTGGTGGTGCAGGTGGCCATCGTCCGCCCCGGACCGATCCAGGGTGACATGGTTCATCCCTATCTCCGCCGCCGCGAAGGGCTGGAGGAGGTTCATTACCCAACGCCGGAGCTGGAGAAGGTGCTGGGAAAAACGTTGGGCGTGCCCTTGTTTCAGGAACAGGCCATGCGTGTCGCCATCGAATGCGCGGGCTTCACCCCCGGCGAAGCCGACCTGCTACGCAAGAGCATGGCGACCTTCAAGTTCACCGGCGGGGTCTCGAAGTTACGCGACAAGCTGATCGAGGGCATGGTGACCAATGGCTATGAACAGGAGTTTGCCGAACGCACCTTCCGGCAGTTGGAGGGCTTCGGCTCCTACGGTTTCCCAGAAAGCCATGCGGCCTCTTTCGCGCTCGTGGCCTATGCGTCGGCCTGGTTGAAATGCTGGCATCCCGATGCCTTCTGCGCCGCGCTTCTGAACTCCCAGCCCATGGGCTTCTACGCCCCGGCGCAAATTGTCCGGGATGCGCGCGACCATGGCGTCGAGATCCGGCCAATCAGCGTCAATGCTTCCCGCTGGGACTGCACGCTGGAGCCGACCGGGGATGAATCCCGCTTCGCCGTGCGCTTCGGTATGCGCATGGTCAAGGGGCTGGCCAATGCCCATGCAGCAGCCATTGTCGCCGCACGGGGCCGATCAGCCATTCACATCGGTTGACGACCTTTGGCGCCGTTGCGGCGTTCCGGTCGCCGCTTTGACGAAAATCGCGGAAGCCGATGGTTTTCGCCCGGCCTTTGGCCTCGCCCGTCGGGAGGCGCTTTGGGCCATCAAGGGCCTGCGCGATGAAGAACTGCCGCTCTTCGCCGCCGCCTCAGCGCGGGCGGGCACGACCGTTACGGAGATTATCGAGCCTGAGACCACCTTGCGCGCCATGGCTGCCGGGCGCGAGGTGGTCGAGGATTATAGCCACACCGGCCTGTCGCTTCGCCGCCATCCGGTTTCCTTCCTGCGTGCCGATCTCGCCAGACGCCGGATCGTCTCCTGTGCCGAGGCCATGGGATCACGCGATGGGCGATGGCTGGAAGCTGCCGGGATCGTTCTCGTTCGCCAGCGTCCCGGCTCGGCCAAGGGGGTGATGTTCGTAACCGTGGAAGATGAAACCGGCATCGCCAATCTCGTCGTCTGGACCAAGGTGTTCGAGAAGTTTCGCCGTATCATCCTATCCTCGGGCATGATCGCCGTGAAGGGCCGCATCCAGCGCGAAGGCGAGGTTGTGCATCTCGTCGTGTACCGGATTACCGACCTGTCATCGGAACTGGCGAGCATCGGGCAGCGGGACGCCGCCTTTCCGCTGCCGCATGGTCGTGGCGATGAATTCCACCACGGATCGTCCTCGCCAGATCCCCGCGGTCAGCCGCCCAAGGTCTCGAGAACGCGAGACATGTATGTGCGCGATCTGCATATCGATGCAATCCAGGTCAAAACGCGGGATTTTCGCTGAACACACAACCGACCCTTGCCGGCCATCACATCAGGAAGAACAGGACCATGCTCAAAGTTATCGCTCAGGACTTCATTAAACCAGAAGCCGTTGGAATCGTCATGCCGCTTTACCGCGAACTGGTCGATAAGACCCGGCAGGAAGAGCTTTGCATCGGCTACGACCTGTTCATTGACCAGAAAGACCCCGGGCACTTCATCTTCATCAAGGAATGGCCGGATCGGGCGGCGCTGGACGCGCATTGCCGGACGGAGCATTTCACGCGCCTAGTCCCGCTTATCAATGCCCATCAGCGTCATGACGCGACCTTCATTCTGATGGATGGATTCCAGCCTGAATGATAGCAGCAGACCGCTTTGCTGAAAGGCACATTTCCTGATTGTCGGATCAGCGAATTTACGGGTTTGCGGATTTACGAAGCGATGTCGGGGGAAAGCCTTCCCCCTGGTCGGCACTGGCGTTGCCGACGCACCCCCCATCAGCGGGGAGACCCCGCAACGCCCCCAAAGAGTTAGAGTGCGGACGGGTTTTCCGTGACGGGTTGAGGACTGGAAGAGAGGCTTCCGGCGCCCGTCGCGGAGATCATCCCGATGGCCAGACGAGATCGCGTCGCCCCTGACAGTGGCGCGCGCAGCAACCTTTACGACGATATCACCAACAAGATCATCGCCGAACTGGAGCAAGGGAGGCTCCCCTGGGTCCAGCCCTGGGGGACGGCCATGGCGAAGGCTCCTCTTGCCATGCCGAGAAACGCGACGACCTCCCGGCAGTATTCCGGGATCAATGTGCTGATCCTCTGGGGGGCTGTGATCCAGCATGGCTTTCCAACCCAGAATTGGCTGACCTTCCGACAGGCGCTTTCGCTCGGCGGAAATGTCAGGAAGGGCGAGCGCGGCACCACTGTCGTGTATGCTGACCGCTTCACGCCCGAGGATGAAAAGCGGCGTGCCCGCGAGACCGGCGAGGAGCCAGGCCGCATCCCATTCCTGAAGCGCTTCACCGTGTTCAACGCTGCGCAATGCGAGGGCCTGCCAGAGGATATCGCAGTCGATGCCCCGTCACCGCCACCCGGCCTGATCGAGCCGAAGGTCGAGGCGCTCATCAAGGCGACAGGCATCGACTTCCGCATTGGCGGAGATCGCGCCTTTTATATGCCATCTCTGGACTATGTTCAGGTTCCGCCTCCGCAAGCCTATTTCGAGCCGATCAACTGGCATCGAACGGCCCTGCACGAGATGGGGCATGCGACTGGCCATGTCTCGCGGCTTGGGCGGGATTTTTCGGGCAGCTTCGGCACGAAGGAGTACGCCTTCGAGGAACTGGTTGCAGAAATGAACGCGGCCTTTTGCTGCGCCAATCTGGGTATCGTGCCGACTGTGCGCCACGCCGATTATATCGGGTCGTGGCTGGAAGTGCTGCGCGAGGATAATCGCGCCATTGTCCGCGCCGCCTCGCAGGCCAGCAAGGCGGCTGACTGGCTGTTGTCGCATCTGCCTGCCGAAGACGCTGGAGAGTTAGATGCGAGCGCAACCGAACGGAGGGCTGCGGCATGATCCTCCTGACCGATATGCAGCGCGACCGGCTGCTGGCCAATGGCCGCCAGCGCGATCAGGATCACATTCCGGTCGTGAAGTTCTTCAACCCCCTCGGCGAAGGCGTCTGGCTCGCCACCGAACTGGATGAGGATGGCGACATCATGTTCGGTTTGGCCGATCTCGGCTATCCCGAACTGGGGTCGTGGAGCCTGAGCGAGATGCAGTCAGTCCGGCTGCCCCTTGGCATGGGCATCGAGCGTGATCTGCTGTTCACCGGGGATTTCCCGATCTCGGTCTGGGCCGAGGCCGCTCGCGAGACCGGCAGCATCCGCGCCGCCGAGCGTCTGCTCTACCGCGTCGGGGCGATCTTGCCTCGTGCATCCGCGGATACGGAAAGCCGTAGTTCCTGAATTTCCGGGTTTCAGGTTCTGCGGCTGGCGTCGCTCTCTTCAGAGGAAGAGGGCGGCGCTTCGCTTCGTGACGGGCTGATAGCCGGAGAGAGAGGCTCACCGGCGTCCGTCATGGAGTACCTGACATGGCCACTGCCGTTCAGAAAATCACGCTGTCGTCCTCGCGCGACATTCCCTTCAACAAGCTGGTGCTCAGCCAGTCCAACGTCCGGCGTGTCAAGGCCGGTGTCTCGGTCGAGGAATTGGCCGAGTCCATCGCCCGGCGCGGCCTGATCCAGTCCCTGCATGTCCGCCCTGTCGTTGACGGCGAGGGCAAGGAAACCGGCATGTTCGAGGTTCCTGCCGGCGGTCGCCGCTTCCGCGCACTGGAACTGCTGGTCAAACAAAAGCGCCTCGCCAAGATCGCGCCGGTCCCCTGCGTCGTGTCGGAGGCCAGCGCCGATGTGCTGATCGACGAGGTATCGCTCGCCGAGAACATCGAGCGCGCCCCCTTGCATCCGCTCGACCAGTTCCGCGCCTTCCAGGCCTTGCGCGAAAAGGGCATGACCGAGGAAGCCATCGCCGCCGCCTTCTTTGTGGACGCCAAGGTGGTGAAACAGCGCCTGCGCCTGGTCTCGGTCTCGCCCGCATTGCTCGACATCTATGCCGAGGATGGCATGACGCTGGAACAGCTCATGGCCTTCACCGTCAGTTCCGACCATGCCCGTCAGGAGCAGGTGTGGGACGCGATCAAGGATGGCTGGCAGAAGGAGCCCTATACCATCCGCCGTCTGCTGACCGAAACCACGGTGCGCGCCGCTGACAAGCGGGCGGTCTTCGTCGGTATCGACACCTATGAGGCAGCAGGCGGCTGCGTGCTGCGCGATCTCTTCCAGCAGGACGATGGCGGCTGGCTGCAAGATCCGGTGCTGCTCGACCGGCTGGTGGGCGAAAAGCTGAAGGCGGAAGCCGAAGTCATTGCCGTTGAGGGCTGGAAATGGATCGAGGTCGCCATCACCTTTCCCTATGGTCACGATCATGGCCTTCGCCAGATCGTCGGCACCACGGTCAACCTGAGCGAAGAGGAACGCGCCACCCGCGAGGCTCTGCGCGATGAATATGACCGGCTTGAAGCCGAATATGGTGAGGCTGACGAGCTGCCTGACGAGATCGACGCCCGCCTGGGTGAGATCGAACAGGCGCTGGAAACCTTCGAGCGCCGCCCGATGGTCTTTGAGTCGGACCAGACGGACAAGGCGGGGGCCTTCATCAGCATCGACGCCGATGGCTCCTTGCTGATCGAACGCGGCTATGTTCGCGCCGAGGATGAAACACCGGCCGAACCCGACGTTGAGATCGTTGACCCCGACACCGGCGAGGTGATCCAGCGGACCGAACCGGCCGTCACCCATCAGCGCGCCGTCATCACGCTTGGGGGGCAGCCGGTCGAACAGGAGGAAGACGACGAGACCGAGACCATCAAGCCGCTGCCAGATCGTCTGGTCAGCGAATTGACCGCGCACCGTACGCTGGCGTTGCGTGATGCCGTGGCGGTGAACCCGCATGTCGCCATGACGGCACTGCTGCACCGGCTGGTCATTGATTGCTTCATGCCGCATGCCAGCTGCGGATGCCTGGAAGCACAGGTCCGGGAGGTTCATCTGCCCGCACAGGCCGAGGATCTGCGCGATAGCGCGTCGGCCAAGGCCATCGCTGACCGCCACGAACGCTGGGGCGATCATGTCCCGGCAGACGATGCCGCCCTCTGGGATTGGCTGACCGATCTGGACGATGGTTCGCGCATGGACCTGCTCGCCCATTGCGTCAGCTATGGTGTGAACGCGCTCTATGAAAAGCCGAACCCCTATAGCGGCTCGGGCGTCAGCCAGCACGGGCTGGACATCCGCCTATCGCAGGCTGATCGGCTGGCGCGCTCGACCGGTCTCGATATGGTTGCCGTGGGCTGGCGGCCGACGGTTGAGAACTATCTTGGCCGCGTGACCAAGCCGCGTATCCTTGAGGCTGTGCGTGAAGGGGCCGGAGACCGGGCCGCCGAACTGATCGGGCACCTGAAGAAGGGTGACATGGCCAAGGAAGCCGAGCGCCTGCTGGCGGACACCGGCTGGTTGCCCGAGCCGCTGCGCATGGTGGATGATGGCATTGACGCGGACCCGACGACGGGAACCGACAGGGAAGCCGACGAGCTGCCCGATTTCCTCTCCGGTGATGGCGAGGACGATCCGGCTGATGACGAGGAGGAACAGCATATGGTCGCTGCTGAATAGCATTCATACGGGGCGGCTTCGGTCGCCCCGTTTCAGCCACCCCGTTTGTGCAACACGCCCAGTTCTCTTGACCCGGCTTTTCCTTTCGGAACTATGCGGGCGAAGCCGTTGGTCAACGCCAGGTTGGAACCCGCCCGACCTAAATAGGAAAAATTATGTCAGACAAACCTTGTGTATACCTGACAGGGGCGTCTTGCTCCGGTGTTTCAACACTTGGTTCGATCCTGTCGAAGCGTTTCCGTGTCCCGCAAATTGATGTAGACGATTACTATTGGATGCCCACCGATCCCCCTTACAGCACCAAGCGTGCTCCCGAGGAGCGCGTCCAACTGATTAAAGATCGCCAGAGTTCTATCGTTGGATGGATACTCACAGGATCGTTCATCGGATGGGGTGATTCACTTATTCGGGACGTCGATTTGATTGTTTTCTTGTACACGCCAACGCCCGTTCGCCTTCAGCGTCTCGACGAGCGAGAGGCAGAACGTCATGGCTCTCGCATTTTGCCAGGAGGAGACATGCATGACGCTCACTTGGCCTTTCGGGATTGGGCATCACGTTACGACGACCCGGAGTTCACCGGGAGGAATTTTACGCAGCATCAGAAATGGCTGAGTAAGCAATCAGCGCCGGTACTGAGGTTGGATGGCGAGCATGACAGTGAACTGCTGGCCGATCAGGTCGCAAGACAACTCGACTTGGCCCGATATCCGACCGGCGGCTAAGGACTCTTCGCGTTGTCTACATCCACTGCTCCAACTCCAGCTTCACCATAACAGCCGTCTTCCCTGCACATTGGCGAGCGGCAACCATCTCTGGCCTGAAGGGAACACGATCCTGATGCCAGCATGGTGGCAAGGCTGCCACGGCAGAGCATCAGCGACGGGTATTCGGCATCCTGTCACATGCGAAAAACCACCCCCGCTTCCATTCGCAAACCTTGGTCCGATCCGTCTCTTTGACATTCAACCCCAAAGGGGTCGGCTTACGCGCGCGTGCCGCCCTCGGGGATTCGGAAAGAGTCCGAACGCCCTCGGGTGATTGCAGATCCGGTCAGACACTTCGGGCGCCTGTCGCGCGGGGGATGGTCCCCCGCCTCCCAAGACAGGAGCCGGACCCCATGTCCTATGCAGATGCCACCGCCTTCGCCGCCAGCCTCGCCGCCACGCTGATGGTTTCGATCGTTGTGTTCCAGGCCGGAGACGGCACCCATGCCGCTTGCCCCGCCGCCGAATTCGATGGCGACGACGACATGGTGAAGCTGGAACTGGACCCGTGGGAATAAGGCGCGAAAGCGCCTCATCCCCGACGGCCCGAGCGCGGCACCCCGCGATCGGGCCTTCAGCGCCTCACGATGATCCCCATCGTCGGCAGCGGACCCGGGAACAAGCCCTGTCAGAGAGGAAGAGTGCGGGCCGTTCGGCCGTGACGGGTTGAGGGCTGGAGAGAGAGGCTTCCCGGCGCCCGTCATGGAGTGATCCCGATGATCTTTGCCCGTTCCGAAACCTTCCGCTCCATCGGTCAGATTCTCGCAGCCGATGTTCTGCCAGCGCTCTATCGGGCGCAAAAGCTGCCGCTGCGCATCTCCTGCCTGGGCGTAGCCAGTTATGGCGTCAGTGACGATGAAAACAGCTTCGACCGCATGATCGCGCTAGGCGAATGCCCGTCACCGGAGGAGGCAATACAGGCAGCCGCTTTGCGCCTGTCACGCGGTGATATTTGCACGGGGGCCGGACAGCTTCCCCTGTTTCCAGCCTCGTATCATGCTCATTCAGGATCACGATCATCGCCTGGTCCTTGCCGGCGAAATCCGTGCCGGTATCATCCTCTGGCAACAGCCAGTCTCATCCGATGCCCAGGCACGCAGGATTGTGACGGAGGCCAGCCGCCTGCGCGGGATGGCATTCCGGGCCGTGGACTCAACCGAGGCTGGGGCTTTGCGCTACCGCGCGGCGGCACTGGAAGCCCGTCTGGTCGACCCCTTCTGGCGCGAAATCTCTGCCGATCTCCTCCGCATGCCGCAAGCGGCGTGAGACTCACCCATTCCCCGTCATCCGCCCGGTCCTGAGCCGGGCTTTCTTGTTTCAGGAGGCTCACATGGCCGACTATTTTACCCACTTTTCCTGCCTGCTCGACGTGGGCACCCCCGAAAACGCCGCCCGCGCGCTCGATCTCTACAACGCCATGGCGGAGGACAATGCCGCTGAGGATCCGCCCTCGGACGGTTTCCTGCTCTCGATCCAGCCCGAACATGGCGGCACCCGGCTTTGGATACGCGATGATGTCACCGGCGATCCCGAGCATGTCATCCAGTTCGTCAAACGCTGTGCGAAAGCGTTCGGCCTGACCGGTTTATGGGGGATGCAATACGCCAATAGCTGCTCGAAGCCCCGTATCGACGGTTTCGGCGGCGGCGCGCATGTCCTCGATCTCGCCACCGGCGAGACGGTGGACTGGATCTATACCGATGGCTGGCTTTCCACCGTGCTGGAGGCAGGTGATCCCTATGCCTGAGATCATTGAAACCACGGTCTATCGCCTGGACGAACTATCCGATGCGGCGAAGGACAAGGCGCGCGCCTGGTATCGCGAGGGCGGCTTCGATTACGACTGGTATGATGCCGTCTATGAGGATTTCCGGCGCATCGCGGAAATCCTCGGCATCGACTTCAGGACCCGTGCCGTCCGCCTGATGGGCGGCGGCACGCGCCGCGAACCCTGCATCTGGTTCCGGGGCTTCTGGTCGCAGGGCGATGGCGCCTGCTGGGAGGGGTCGTATTCCTACGCCAGAAACGCCACGGCCAAAATCCGGGCCTATGCGCCGCAGGATCAGGAGCTTCATCGGATCGCCGACGCCTTGCAGGCGGTCCAGCGCCGCAATTTCTACCAACTCCGCGCCGAGGTCAGCCATCGCGGGCATTACTATCACGAGTATTGCATGGCGATTTCGGTCGAACGCGACAGTCCGACATATCAGGACATGACCGAGGATGCCGAGGAGAGCGTCGCCGAAGCGCTGCGCGATCTGGCCCGCTGGCTCTACCGGCAGCTCGAACGCGAATATGAGTATCTCTCGTCCGACGAGGTGGTCGACGACACGATCGTCGCCAACGAATACACCTTCACCGAAGCGGGGCGCCGGTTCGGATAGGCGACATGGTTGCCGGGCGGCGGGAAGCGTGCTGACCCTGATCTACAGGACACCCTCGATGTCGGTCCGTGCGAAATCGTCCCCGACATAGAGCAGCGGCGCTTTCCGCTCCTTCGCGGCCTCATAGGCAAAGCAATCGCCGAAATTGAGCGATGCGCGGTGAACACCTTTCCCCCATGCGTCATAGGCGGCAGCGATCCGCTGCGCCGACGCGGCGGTCACATTGATGATCTCGAATCCGAGGTCATCAAGCAAACGCATCATCTCCTCACCGACATTCCGGCGGTTCGCCACGATCAGCGCCTCGGCGACGGTGCCAGCGGAGATCATCAGCTCGTCTTCAGCTTCAAGCGCCGCGATGCAGGCGTCCGCCTCCGGCTCGTCGAGCAGAATGGCCATCAGCGCCGAGGTATCGACCACCATCATTGCGGCAGGCCGTCGTCATCATAAAGGAAGTCCTGACTCCGCGCGGCAGGCGCTCCCGCCAGCGCCTTCGCCGCACCGGATTTCCGAACCGCCTCAAGAAGCGTCCGGCGATCCTTCCGGCCCGGCACATTGCGGACAGGGACAAGCCGCACGGCGGCATGGCCATGACGGGTCAATACCACTTCATCGCCGGCCTCGGCGCGGCGCACCAGTTCCGTCAACTGGCCTTTGGCTTCGGTCACGGAAATTCGCATGACACCTCCTTCTGGACCGCTCAATAGTCCATTTCTATCCGAGAAATGGACCGTTCGATGGTCCATGTCAAGATGCGCGAAGCACGGGCCGCCCGTTCCCGCTTGAGAGGGAGAGGAAGGCCGGGACGGGTTTGAGCCGGTGCGGTCGAGAGAGAGCGCTGCGCGGCTCGATCCTGTCCCGCTCTCCGAGGCTCATCCCATGACCTACACCTCTGCCGCCGCGGCCCTTCAGGTCGGGCCGATCCTTGCAGCCGTCGATACCGCCGTCGCCATCCACCAGTCCGGACTTCTCCTTCTTCCCCATCTCGAACGCGGCCAGCGTATCGACGCGGCCACGCTGCGCGCTGCGATGGAGACCGCCTTCGGCGGCTCCGACACGACCGGCGCGTGGAGCTGGAAGGATGCCTACGAAGCCTGCGAGGCCGCGACCGTCCTGTTTCTGCGCAAATACGGAAAGGCGCTTTTCCGTAAAGCCGGGTCTCAGGGCGCCAGCCTGCCGCTTCTGACCAGAATCGCCGGACTTCTGCCCACCCATACGCGCCGCTCCGAAGAGAGCCAGACTTTTCAGCAGTTCTCGACGCCGATTCCGCTCGGCCTGATCGCCGCCTCTGCCGCCGCCATCACGCCGGCCGACCGGGTTCTCGAACCTTCGGCGGGCACCGGACTGCTCGCCATCCTCGCCGAGATCGCCGGCGGATCGCTCACCCTGAATGAGTTGGCCGATACCCGCGCCGATCTTCTTGCGCATCTTTTTCCGGCCAATCCCGTCACCCGCTTCGACGCCGCGCAGATCCACGATCACCTCGATCCCGCCATCGTGCCGAGCGTCGTGCTGATGAACCCACCATTCTCGGCGATGGCGAACGTCTCAGGCCGGATGGCCGAAGCCACCTATCTCCATGTCGCCTCGGCGCTGGCGCGTCTGGCCGAGGGCGGGCGGCTGGTGACGATCACCGGCGCGAACTTCGCCCCCGATGCGCCGGCCTGGCGCGACGCCTTCATTCGGCTTCAGGAGCATGGCCGCGTGGTGTTCACCGCTGCCATCGACGGCTCGGTCTATGCCAAGCACGGCACGACTTTTCCCACCCGGCTAATCGTTATCGACAAAATACCCGCCGACGATCGGGCCGCATTTCCGGCGTCGCCCGGCATCGCGCCCGACGCCGCCACCCTGATCGGCTGGGTTGGCGAGCATGTGCCCGCACGCCTGCCGGTCGATCCGACGATCCTGGCTCCTGTTGCCACGGCCGCGCCGCGCACCGTTCGCCGCTATCTCGCCCGCGCCGCCACCTCCGCGCCGCCGCGTCCCGCCGCCGAACCCGAGGGCGTCGAACTCGCCTACGAGACCGTCGACTGGACGCCCGCCGACGACGGCCGCATCACCGATGCGATCTACGAAGAATACAGATTGCAGGCGATCCGTATTCACGGCGCGCAGGCCCATCCCACCAAACTCGTGCAATCGGCGGCCATGGCTTCGGTCGCGCCGCCCCGACCGAGCTACCGCCCGCGTCTGCCCGCCAATCTCGTCACCGAGGGCCTGCTGTCCGACGCCCAGCTCGAAACCGTCATCTATGCCGGCGAAGCCCATTCGGACTTCCTCGCCGGATCGTGGATGCTCGACGAGACTTTCGATGTTGTCTCGGCCGCGCCTGACGATGCGCCAAATGCCGTCCGCTTCCGTCGCGGCTTCATGCTCGGCGACGGCACCGGAGCCGGCAAGGGCCGCCAGTCTGCGGGCATTCTCCTCGACAACTGGATGAGAGGCCGTCGCAAAGCGGTGTGGATCAGCAAGTCTGACAAACTGCTGGAAGACGCACAGCGCGACTGGTCGGCGCTCGGCATGGAGCGCCTGCTGGTCACGCCGCTGTCACGGTTCCCGCAAGGCAAGGACATCCGCCTGTCGGAAGGCGTCCTATTTACAACCTACGCCACGCTACGCTCCGATGAGCGCGGCGAGAAGGTTTCCCGCGTCCGGCAAATCGTCGATTGGTTGGGCTCCGACTTCGATGGAGTGATCATTTTCGACGAGAGCCACGCCATGCAGAACGCCGCGGGCGGCAAGAGTGAACGCGGCGATGTCGCCGCCTCGCAGCAGGGCCGTGCAGGCTTGCGCCTCCAGCACGCCCTGCCGAACGCCCGTGTCGTCTATGTCTCCGCCACCGGCGCGACCACCGTCCATAATCTCGCCTACGCCCAGAGGCTCGGCCTTTGGGGCGGCGAGGATTTCCCCTTCGCAACCCGCGCCGAGTTCGTCGAGGCGATCGAGGCCGGCGGTGTCGCTGCCATGGAGGTTCTGGCCCGCGACCTTCGCGCGCTCGGCCTCTATACCGCCCGATCGCTCTCCTATGACGGCGTGGAATACGAACTGGTCGAACACCAGCTCACGCCCGAGCAGACGCGCATCTACGATGCCTATGCCGGCGCTTTCGCCATCATTCACAACAATCTCGACGCGGCGATGGAGGCCGCCAACATCACCGGCGGCGACAGCGGTTCCGGCGCGCTGAACCGGCAGGCCAAGTCCGCCGCGCGCTCGGCCTTCGAGTCCGCCAAGCAGCGTTTCTTCGGCCACCTCCTCACCAGCATGAAGACGCCGACCCTGATCCGCTCGATCGAGCGTGATCTGGAGGACGGCCATGCCGCCGTGATCCAGATCGTCTCGACCGGCGAGGCCCTGATGGAACGCCGGCTCGCCGAACTGCCGGCCGAGGAATGGAACGACGTCCGGGTCGACATCACGCCAAGGGAATATGTCCTGGACTACCTCGCACATAGCTTCCCGGTGCAACTCTATGAGCCGTTCACCGACGCCGATGGCAATCTCTCCTCGCGCCCGGTCTATCGCGACGGCCAGCCGGTCGAGAGCCGTGAGGCCGTCGCCCGCCGCGACCGTCTGATCGAGAAGCTCGCCTCGCTGCCTCCCGTTCCCGGCGCGCTCGACCAGATCGTCCAGCGTTTCGGCACCGACCTCGTGGCCGAGGTGACGGGCCGCTCGCGCCGCATCGTCCGCAAATCCGGCCCCGGTGGCATCGACCGTCTGGCCGTCCAGAACCGCGCCGGATCGGCCAACCTCGCCGAGACCGCCGCCTTCATGGACGATCAGAAACGCATCCTGATCTTCTCAGACGCGGGCGGCACCGGCAGGTCGTATCACGCCGACCTCAATGCGAAGAACCAGCGCCTGCGCGTCCACTATCTGCTGGAACCGGGCTGGAAGGCCGACGCCGCCATTCAGGGCCTCGGCCGCACCAACCGCACCAACCAGGCGCAGCCGCCGCTGTTCCGGCCGATCTCGACCGATGTGAAAGCCGAAAAGCGGTTCCTTTCGACCATCGCGCGTCGTCTCGACACGCTGGGCGCGATCACGCGCGGCCAGCGCCAGACCGGCGGTCAGGGCCTGTTCCGGCCCGAGGATAATCTGGAATCGCACTATGCCCGCGATGCGCTGCGCCAACTCTACATGCTGCTCGTCCGCGGCAAGGTCGAAGGCTGCTCGCTCCAGATGTTCGAGGCGTCGACCGGCCTCAAGCTGATGGACTCGACGGGCATCAAGGACGAGTTGCCGCCGATCACCACCTTCCTCAATCGCCTGCTTGCCCTGACTATCGACTTGCAGGGCGTGCTGTTCACGGCGTTCGAGCAATTGCTGAACGCCCGCATCGAGGGCGCCATCGCATCTGGCAGCTATGATGCCGGGCTGGAAACGCTGCGGGCGGAGAGTTTCACCGTCACCGCCCGGCAGACGATCCACGTCCATCCCGCCACCGGCGCCGAAGCCCGGCTGCTGACCATCACGCAGCGCCAGCGCAACCACCCGGTCACGCTGGCCGAGGCGCTCGACCAACTTGCCGATCCTCGCGCAAAGCTGCTTATTAACGAGCGCTCCGGCCGCGCCGCCGTCCAAATCCCGATCTCCAGCGTCATGCTGGATGACGGCGAGATCGAGCGGCGTGTCCGCCTGATCCGACCGATGGAGGCGCACAACGTGCCGGTCAAGATGATGGGCGAGACCCGTTGGGCCGAGGCCGACCGGTCGGACTTCGCCTCGGCCTGGAGCGCGGAAGTGGCCGAAGTGCCGGAATTCGTCGACAGCACCATCCACGTCGTCAGCGGGCTGCTCCTGCCGATCTGGAAACGACTGCCGAACGAGTCAACGCGCGTCTATCGGCTCCAGACCGATGAAGGCGAGCGCATCGTCGGTCGCCGCGTCTCGCCGGCCTGGGTCGCGGGTGCGCTCGCCACCGGCACGTCGACGCTGACGCCGGACGAGGCCTTCACGGCTGTGATCGATGGCAACACCATCCTCGACCTCGCCGAGGGGCTTCAGCTTCGCCGCAGCCGCGTCATGGGCGCGAACCGCATCGAACTCACCGGCTTCACCGACACGATGCGGGATCGGCTGCGCGCCTACGGCCTGTTCCACGAAATCATCTCGTGGAAGCTCAGGATGTTCGTGCCGACCGATGCCAGCGGCCCGGCCATTCTCGCCAAGGTGCTCGAACGCTATCCGGTCGAGCGCATCGGTGAACGGGAGGCAGCGTAAATGGTCCGCCAGACCGCTTCCGAACTTGCCCATCGTCTTGGCCGGGAGGCCGAGGCGGTGTGCCGCCACTATCTGTCCAACGGGCGGCGCGAGGGGCGCTACTGGGTGGTGGGCGACGTTCGCAACACCCCCGGACGCTCCATGTTCGTCCGGCTCAAAGGCCCGGAATCCGGCAAGGGGGCTGCCGGGCGCTGGACGGACGCCGCAACGGCCGAGCATGGCGATCTGCT
Source organism: Nitratireductor sp. GISD-1A_MAKvit (assembly GCF_040819555.1). Taxonomy (GTDB): domain Bacteria; phylum Pseudomonadota; class Alphaproteobacteria; order Rhizobiales; family Rhizobiaceae; genus Nitratireductor. The sequence continues at coordinate 964,812 of NZ_CP161920.1, read as the reverse complement.
CGACGTCATCCGCGAGAGCTGCGGCCTGATCGACTTCCGCGATGTCGCCGACGAAGCCCGCTCGTTCCTCAGCCTCCCGAGGCCGGAGCCTCAACCGGCTTCTCCGCCATTGCCGGAGAAAGCACCGCCGGGATCGCCCGAAGCGGCACGGAGTCTGTTCGCCATGGCGCGGCCGATGGCCGGCACAGTCGTAGAAGCGCATTTGCGCAACCGTGAGATTACGGCTTTGCACGACACCGCGAGCCTTCGGTTCCATCCGCGCTGCTACTACCGTCCGGAAGGCGATGGCCCGACCGAGACCTGGCCGGCGATGATCGCTTCCGTCACCGACCTTGCGGGCGTCCAGACCGGCGCGCATCGCACCTGGCTTAGGCCCGATGGCTGCGGGAAAGCGCCCATCGAAACGCCGAGGCGGGCGATGGGTCATCTCCTGGGACACGGCGTCCGCTTCGGCAGGGCGCAGGATGTCCTCGCGGCGGGCGAAGGTATCGAGACCGTGCTGTCGGCACGCTCGGGACTGCCCCGCATGCCGATGATCGCCGCGCTCTCGGCAGCACACCTCGCGGCCATCCTGTTCCCGGCATCGCTGCGCCGGCTCTATATCGTCAGGGATGGCGATCCGGCCGGGACACGCGCGCGAGACCTGCTGGTCGAACGGGCGAGCAGCGCCGGGATCGAGGCGGTTGTCCTGTCGCCGGTGTTCGGGGACTTCAACGAGGATCTCAGACGTCGCGGCATCGAGGCGCTTCGGGCGGCCTTGCAGGTTCAGATGATCCCCGAGGACGTCAGCCGGTTTCTCGCTGTGTGAGTGCGGGATCGGTCAGGCAGGGGGATGAGCCACGGCACCCCGAAGCCTGCCGTATCCGGTCGTGGTGGCCTCCTGATTTGCCGGAGGGACCGCCGCCCACGGCCTTCTGAGAGGGCGATCGGCCGTCAAACGGGCCGGAAAGGCAATGGCGGCGCCCGGCTATTTTCCGCCGGCGGGCACGCCCGCCTTTGCAGCGCGAAGCAAAATAGCCGGGCTTTGCCATCAGGCCCATCGCTTCGCTTCGGGTGCCAGTCCGTCCCGCCCGACGGCTATCGACGCCTGCGAAGGCCGCGATGGGCGCGGTCAATCGGACAAGGCGAACACCATGATGACCGACTACGATGACTTGAGGCTAGAGCCGCAGCACACCTCATCCCCCACCGATCACGTCCTCACCGAACTCCAGCTCTACGGCTACCGTCCGTTCGAGGATGAACCCGACCCGAGGCCGCTTCCCGAAGGGAATTTCGTGGCCGGGGCCGTCGCCGACATCTTCGATGCCCTGATCGTCACGCTCAGTGACACCCGGCTCGAACCCGACCTCGACGAGTTGCTCTGGTCGACCGTCAATCTCTTCCACCGCGCAACCGGCCGCATCGAGCGCGATGTGGACGACAACGAGCTGGCGCAGCGCCGCCTTCAGCGCGAACAGGACGGCAGCGAGGTCAAGTCCGTCGAACTGGAGCGGCTCACGGCCGAGGGGCAGACCTTCATCGAGCGGCGCAACAGCATGGAACTCTTCCGCGACGTCGCCGCCGAGCAGTTCGAGCGCCATACCGGATCGGCCTGGCGGCCGCGCTCCGGGTCGATGGTCAACCATCGCAACCTGACCTCGGCAATGATCGACAGCCGCGATTTCCTCGCCGCCAAGCGCCGGACTGAGGCCGAGGTGATGCTGCCCGCCGGTCCCAGGGTCGCCTTCACCGGCGGTCTCGACTTCAACGATCACCGCCTGATCTGGGCCAAGCTCGATCAGGTCCACGCCAAGCACCCGGACATGGTGCTGCTGCACGGCGGATCGCCGAAGGGCGCCGAGCTGATCGCGGCGAAATGGGCCGACAATCGCAAGGTCCGCCAAGTCGCCTTCAAGCCCGACTGGACCAAACATGCCAAGGCCGCACCCTTCAAGCGCAACGACGCCATGCTCGATACGCTCCCGGTCGGCGTCCTCGTCTTCCCCGGCACCGGCATCCAGGAGAACCTCGCGGACAAGGCTCGCAAGCTCGGCATCCCGGTCATGAAGATCGACGGCGGCGCGTAAAGCGCCGCCGTCGGGCGGCTGTCGAAGCCGCCAATTCTTGACGGCGAGCCGTCTTTTTGGTCACATAGGCCATCCTTGCAGAACCGGTGAAGCACCATAGTCGCAGGCGGCGCGCATCTCCTGGCGGCCTGTCGTGATCGTTTGCCCGTTCATGTGGAGGCTTCCATGTATCTTATCCTGCTCGCCATTTTCCTTTCCGTTATGGCCTGCATCGTGGCCTATCATCTGGCGATCTACGCCTTGCCCTTCATGGTCGGCCTGACGGCCTTCAAATATGTCTATGCCACGGACGCCGGATTCTTCATGTCGGGCCTTGCCGCCGTCGGCGCGGCGCTCTTGTCCATTGCCGTCGTGATCGCGGTGCTGGGCTTCGCTAGAAACCCGTATCTGCGTCTCGGCGCGCTCGCCGTCTTCACGATCCCCGCCGCCATCGCGGGTTATGCGCTCGTCTATGGCGTTACCAAATACGCGGTGGATTCCACTCTCGCGCTCAACATCCTCGGCAGCGTGGGCGGCCTGTTCCTCGGCGTCGCGGCCATGCTCAATCTCAATGCTCTGGGAACCGACGTCCTCTCACGCTGCACCTGACAGGCGATACGCTGCAGCGCCCTGCCGTTCCCCTTGGTGATGAAACCCGGCGGCCTACGCCACCGGGTCTCCGGCGCGTCCGATCAGAGGGGGCAAACCAGCATCGAGCAATCCTGCCGCCAACGCCCTGGGTTCGCTTGCTCGGTTCGAGATGGAGATCGGTCATCGGCTCGGTTGCCGCAAACCGTGCGACAGAAACGCAGCCCGCTGGTCGGCCCGTCGTTTCGCCGGGGTGACAGGCGCGTTTCACCTTCATCGTCGCCCTTCGCAATATCCGCCGGATCGCACCAGCGGCCCCGGACGGTTCCGACGACGCCATTCTCCTGAAACCCGGCAACACATCCTTCTCGTCCCGGACAACCTTGCCTTCCCTATTAGGAACACGGATGGCCGATGAAGGAGGCCGGCGCATGCGCCCGGCGACAGTGCGGATAGGGCCATGAGGGCGCTGTTGGCGTCAAGAGCGATGGTTCTTGTGCGTCTTCACCGAGCTACCCTGAGGCGCCAATCCCTCCGACTGACTGATCCCCTAAGTCCGTGCGGTTTCCACCAGCAACCCCCGCGGCTCCCAGCCGTGTTGCCGCGCGAGCGCGGCTGCCCGCTCCACCTGGGGCCTTAGGGGCGAGCAGCCGTCAGGACGGCAGTTGCGGGAGTCTCCCGACAGCCTTGGCCGGGTCTCGTCGGAGGGATGGTCCCTCCGAAGAAGCAACGGAGACTTACAATGCAGAACATCGTCATCCTCGCCGGCAACATCGGTCAGGACCCCGAAACCCGCATCACCCAGGGCGGCACCGGCATCACCCACTTCACCCTGGCCACCTCGCGTCCCCGCTACTCGGAAGGCAAGGTTGTCCGGGACGAGAACGGCTATCGGGTGCAGGATACCGAATGGCACCGCATCACCGCCTTCAACGGCCTCGGCAAGACGATCCAGCAATATTGCGAGAAGGGTATGAAGGTTCTGGTTCGCGGCCGCATCCACTACACGAAGTGGACCGACCAGCAGGGCAACGATCGCTACGGTTGCGAGATCATCGCCGAAACGGTCGATTTCCTCAGCCGGGTCAAGCAGACCGAAAACGGTCAGGGTCAGCGCGACCTAGACGACGATATCCCCTTCTGACAAGGGCCAGAGCCCGGCGGCAGAAGCCGCCGGGTTCCTTTCGTGCCCACAGAACCATGTTCGTTAGCCTCAGCCGCAAGATATACTTGAGATAATCCGTGAGTTCTCATCAAAGAATACGTTCATCCTCTCGCGGCCGAGATCCGAGGTCACCGCACAGGTAGAACATGCCATCCGCCAGGTTACGTCGGCTGGCTTCTTGGGAAGAGAGTCCAGCGGTACGCCGACAAAGCCCTGAAACTGGGACGCACGACATTGATCCCCGAAATAATACTTGCGTGAGCCATCCGCGCTTTCAGCGATCCAGGTCATGGGATCGCGCGGATGATTACGAATCGTGGACCCCTCGGGAGCCCAATAGGTGAAAGGCGGCTCAGGATCAGCGTCAATGATCACATCAGGCTCAGCGAGCACCTCGGATGGTATTGGGTCGTTTTGTGCGGACGCATATCCCACCGTCGTGCTTATCAGCGCCACGGCTGCCGCAAAATACCTGACAGACTTCAGCAACAGGCTTCCTCATCATTCCTGCCATCGAAACACGATGACAAGACGTCAAATTACTACGTCGAAAATATGTCCCTGAACACTAACCTCCCGTCTGTCCGGCTCGAAAGGACGACCGAATCAGTCGCAGTTGCGTTGCTCAAATAGGCGTGTAGGGCGTCCGATTCAGGTGGATTTCGTCCAAACTCCGACTATTATAGCCGTAGTTGTGGCGCGCTTTTATGTGCCGGTGGGAGGTGATCATGCATGATCACCGCACATCAGACACGAGCCGCGCGCGCATTGCTTGGTTGGACACAGGAGATGCTTGCCGACAGGGCCAGGGTATCGCTCACCGCGCTCAAGCGCATGGAGTCGATCAATGGCCTGCGCGTCTATGAAAGCACCGCCGATCAGGTGCGTCGCGCGCTCGAAGCGCAAGGCATCGTCTTTATCAATTCGGGCCCGCATATTGGAGTGATGGTCGATGTTTCGCAGTTGCATACATACAAATAGGATGGGACGCCGCTTTTGCTCCCCGTCTTCCCCGATAACTATCGTCGCTCTCCGCCGTTTCCCGGTCACTTCGTTGCGCTATGCGTCGGATCGCTTTAGGTGCTGCGTCACACATAGTGGGAGGTAGAATGACCACGTTATCCTTTCTCGACGAGGCGCCGACCGGGGATCTGCTGACCGAATACGACCGGCAGAGCGTAAAGCTCTATGTCCGTCTGCTTGATGCGGAGGAAGACGGGGCATGCTGGGAGGAGGCTGTCGAAGTGCTCTTCGGCATTGATCCGGATGCCGAGCCGGAACGTGCGCGCAAAATCCATGACAGCCATCTGGCGCGCGCACACTGGATGACCGAACATGGCTACAAGATCTTACGGCGAGGCCGGCCGAACTAATTTCCCTCTCTGCCGCCGATGACCGTATTGCCGCCAGTGCAAGGCGGCTTGCGGCTCGCGGTAATTGCTCTGTGGATGACTCGCCGCGATCCTCTGCCCTGATTGGCGTATCTTGTTGAGCGGGAGGAGTGTCATGAAACCCAACACATCACTCTGGCGCGTTGCGTCGACTTACGACTTCGTGGATCACGCAGGGGTCGACGATATCGCCTGGGAATGTCTGAGGCGAAACCGGGACTATCAGAAGGACTATGCCGGTCTCAAAGCGCGTAGTGCGCTCGATCGCCCTGTGCCTGCGGAACTGGAGCGCCGCTGGGGGTTGCGATTTCGCCGCCCGTCCTCGCCTCGCAGCCGCTGACCAGCCGATCTTCTGGAGCGAACACGCCAATACGGGCGTCCTTCGCCTGGCTGCTGCTAGCGGGAGTGGTGAGGAGGACCAGGCAACCCTCCGAACATTTCTCGGCGACGAAATCAAAGCGGCCACCGAGGCTCTGCATATTCTGCGCAGGAGTATTAATCCCGACCAGCACCTCATGATCGATCCGAATTGCAGGCCGGACGATCCTCTGGAAGCGCGCATTTCCATCAGCCGCGATGGGCTTGATCGCCTGGCCGCGCTCGAGCGGCTGCTGCGCCAATTCCTCGGCTACAAGGTTCCAGCCGACAGGCGGATGACCGACCAGCAACGCCGGCGCCTGAAATCCATGTTCCGCGCGGTCGACGCACGCCAGCATAATGCCAGCCAGCGCGAGATCGCCGGTGTCCTCTATGGCGTCGAGCGGGTTACTTCCGAACACTGGAAAACCTCATCCTTGCGCGACGCCGTGAGCGAACTGCTCAAATATGGCGATGCAATGATCGGCGGCGGCTATCTCAAGCTCCTGCGCTTCCGCCGCCGATTATAGCCGCCTGTTCGATCAAGGGTGGGGGAATTTAGCATCCCCTTAATTCCCCCTCCCTCTGCGCGATCGTTCTTCGCCACCGTGACCTGTGTCCGCCGCTTCGAACCAGCGGCTCCACAGCAAACCACGGAGGCACCCATGCGACCCGATCCTGCTCTTTTACCGCCCCGCTTCCTGCGCACGAAAGAAGCGGCAGCCTTTCTCGGCCTGTCCGCACGCACGCTGGAAAAGCATCGAACCTATGGCACCGGCCCATCCTATCGCAAGCTCGGCGGCCGCGTGGTCTACACCATCCATGAGCTGGAAGCCTGGGCCGAAAAAGGCACGGTCACCTCGACCTCGGACCCGCGCGGCAGCGTGCTGCCCGCCAAGCGGCAGGAGCTGACATCTTCTGGTCATTCCGGCCGCTACGCACGCTGAGGTCGGGCCATATGTCGCGTTATCGACCACCAGCCTCCGAACGGGCCCAGCTCGATGCGTTCGTGATCGCAACGGGCGATGCAAGCCCGCGCGATCAACGGGATCTCATGGAACGGCCGTTCTTCTCGCTGGCCAAGGCCAAGAGGATCGTTCCGATCCGCTACGCATCGGGCGATGTCCGAGTCGAGGTGTTCGCAGTTCCCGAACACGGCATGGCGACCATCTGGGACGCCGATGTTCTCATCTGGGCCGCGAGCCAGATCGTCGAAGCCCAGAACCACGGGCTCGTCACGTCCCGCTTCCTGCGTTTCACACCCTACCACCTTCTCACCGCAACCGGCCGCGGCACAGGCATTCGCGCCTACGAACTGCTCAAGGGAGCGCTCGACCGGCTGCAATCGACCTCGATCCGCACCACCATCCGTCACGACAAGCAATGGCGGCGGCATCAGTTCTCCTGGATCAATGAATGGGAAATGCTCACCCGGCACGACGGCCGCGTCGAGGGCATGGAATTCGTCCTGCCAGACTGGTTCTATCGCGGCGTCATCGACCGCACATTGGTGCTGGCGATCGACCCGGCCTATTTCCGGCTGAGCGGCGGGTTGGAACGCTGGCTCTACCGCGTTGCCCGCAAACATGCCGGTCGCCAACCGGAAGGCTGGCACTTCGAGTTTTCCCATCTTCACAGGAAGTCCGGTTCGCTCGCACGACCTTCGGATTTCGCGCTCCACATGCGCCGGCTGATCATGCGCCAGCCGCTGCCGGGCTATCGCTTGGCACGCGAGATCCAGGACGGCCGCGAGCTGCTCCGCATCCAGCCTGTGCGCTTGTGGAAAGCCTGTGGACGAAGTGTGGACGGCATCTGTACTTCGAACGCATCCACTATCTGTACTTCGCACGCAGCAGGCACTGTACTTCGCACGCAGGGACAGCAGTTAAGCCTTTGGCCTGAAAAACGAATTCCGGCCCTTAACTTATATAACCCTCTTGAATCTAACTTTTGTAGAGGCGCGCGCCCTGGGGAAAACCGGCTTCTCGACACCGCTGGCGACGCCTTCGACGGTCGGCTGACCGCGCAAAACATTCGGCTTTTCGCAAAGCGTGAACGGGGGCCGGAAGATGACTGAACGGTCCCGCAACTCGTGGTCTCGCGTTCCTTTAATCGTTGAACGGAATTCCCCGTTAATCGTGGACTCGCTCATCAACGCCTTACCGTCGCGAAGCACCGGCAACGGCCTGCGATTGGCCTGCCAAACGCCGTCGACACGGCACGCGCTGATCATCAAATCGACAGGATCAAAGCCATGAGGCCGCCCGCCGACGTGCGCGCCGCCTACAAGGCCGCGCCCCATCTCACCCATGTGGAGCTCACCTGGCGCCAAGGCCGGATCGAACACTGGCTGCGCTTCGGTCACCCAGTCGCCGAGCAACGGATCGATTATGCCCGCCGTATCGCCAGCTTCGCTCCGGGCCACGTCTTCGCCTTCGTCCGCTGGGCCTCGAACGCCTATGGCACGGTGCTTTCGCGCATCGACATCGTGCGCGTCGTCGAACCCGGGGAAGCCTACCAGACGCTGCCTTTCGTGCGGCGCGGCGGTGACATCCTGCTTCGCCTCGACGGCTGGCCGCAGGTGGAAAAGGTTCTCCAGGCGATCGACGCCATCGAGGCGCTCGGCCTCGATCCGGCTGATGTTGCGCCCGACCACTGGCGCCATGTCCACAACCGCCTGACCGTCGGTCTGGAGCCACAAACCTACACGCTCGGGCAGCACAACGCCTGGCTCAAACGGCGGAGGATTCAGTCATGACGATCCTCGCCGGCGATTGCCGGGAACTTATGCCCGCGTACGGTCCCTTCGACATGATCACCGCCGATCCGCCTTATGGCGACACATCGCTTGCATGGGATCGGCGCGTCGAAGGATGGCTGCCGCTTGCGCGGGCAGCCCTCGGCCGCACCGGATCGCTCTGGGTTTTCGGCTCGCTGCACTGCTTCATGGCCACGGCGGACCGCGTTGCCGATGCAGGTCTTCGCTACGCACAGGAAATCGTCTGGGAGAAGCAGAATGGCTCCGGTTTCCACGCCGACCGCTTCAAGCGCGTGCATGAGTTGGCCGTCCAGTTCTATCGCGCCGAGACGCCATGGCGCGACATTTACAACGATGTGCAGACCACCCCTGATGCGGTCGCCCGCACCGTTCGCCGCAAGCGCCGTCCTCCCCATACCGGCCATATAGACGCTGGCTATTACATCAGCCATGACGGCGGTCCGCGCATCATGCGGTCGGTCATCTACATCCGCAATGCGCACGGCCGCGCCATTCATCCGACCGAGAAACCGACATCGCTCCTCGAAATCCTGATCCGGACAAGCTGCCCTGAAGGCGGCCTTGTTGGCGACTGGTTTGCCGGATCGGGCGCCGCGGGAGAAGCGTGCCGGCTGTCCGGCCGGCACTATATCGGCTGCGAGCTCGATGCCGACATGGCTGCGCTTGCGCGTGCGCGCATCGCTGCCGTCCTGCCACTGCACGGCGGAGGCCCCGCGCGCCGCGAGCCAGCCGGGGGCAAGCCATGACCGCGCGCAAGGCCACACTGGGCGCGATGCTCGCCGGTGCAGCGCTCATCGCGCTGCCGGCATGGACCAGGCATGCGCCATGGCTCATCTGGAACGCATCGGCCAGCGTGCCGATCGGGCTCTACACAGTCACCCCGGCGAAAGAGATCGAGGTCGGCGATCTGGTCGCGGTGCTGCCGCCCGGCGACCTCGCCATCTTCCTCGACACGCGCGGCTACCTGCCGCGCGGTGTGCCGCTCATCAAACGCGTGCTCGCACTTTCCGGCACAAAGGTTTGCCGCCACGCGGCAACGATCATTGCCTACGATCACGCCTATGGCGAAGCGCAGGCGCGTGACCGCTTCGATCGCGACCTGCCTTCCTGGCAAGGCTGCCGCACACTCGCCGAAGGCGAAGTGTTCCTGATGAATTGGGACGCTCCCGACAGCCTCGACGGCCGATATTTCGGGCCATTGCCGCTTTCTTCCATCACCGCCCGCGTCACGCCGGTCTGGACCGACGAGAACGGCGACGGGCGCTTCCGATGGCGGGCGTCAACGCGGTGAGCGCCCCGTCCGTCGGCCGGCGCTCCGCTTGCCGGCCGTCACCCATCACCGCAGCAGAAAGGACCAGACCCATGCCACAGATCGGCGAATTCACCCGCGAGAGTTTCGGCTTTTCCGGCCGCATCCAAACGCTCTTCCTCGACCGGACGATCGCAATTCTTCCAGCCGAGCCATCGGAGGTCGAGAACGCGCCCAACCACCGCGTCTATCTCGGCGGCGACGGTGACGGGCCGGAGATCGGCGCGGCATGGACCCGCACCGGCGAGAAAGCCGGCGAGTATCTCTCCGTGCTGCTCGACGATCCGTCCCTTCAGCATCCGATCCGCGCCAACCTGTTCCAGAATGGCAGCGACGCCGTCTCCTGGTCGCTGCACTGGAACCGGCCCCCCAAAGGTGACGGAAAGGACTGAGCGATGCCACTGCCTTGCATCGGGCATCGTCAGACGCGGGCGTTCGGGCGGCATCACGCCGCCCGGCGAATTGCGTTCCTTCTCCTTTCCGGCCTTTTCCTCGCCGCCACATCGGCGGCGGCCGCGAGAGCACAGAACCCACCATCCGTCCTGCAAACGACATGCGATCCGCTTGCGGCCCATGTGGCGGAAGCCGCTGAGCGCTTCTCCATTCCCGAGCACTGGATTCGCGCCGTCATGCAGACGGAAAGCGCCGGTGATCGCTCCGCCATATCCTCGGCCGGCGCCATGGGCCTGATGCAGGTCATGCCCGACACATGGACGGAACTGCGCTTGCGTTACGGCTTCGGCAGCGACCCGTTTGCGCCGCGCGACAACATCCTCGCGGGCACCGCCTATCTGCGCGAGATGCTCGACCGATACGGCAATATCGGCGCGATGCTCGCTGCCTATAATGCCGGGCCGGCGCGCTACGATGAATATGTTTCGACCGGCCGCGACTTGCCAGCAGAAACCCGTGCCTATATCGCGGCACTCGTCACTCTTCTCGGCGGGGAACCGCTTCCTCATAACCTCGCAAATGCTTCGCCATCGGTCACCGACTGGCGCGAAGCCGGCCTCTTCGCGGTGTCCGCCAGCAGCCCGGAAACTGCGCCCGGCTTGCACGGCGAGCGTCACGCGAGCGGCACACTGGCGGCACCGACATCGCACCACAATCCGCTCGTGCCAGCACAACCGGACGCCCTGTTTCCGGTTCGGACTTCCCAGGGAGCCCGGCCATGAGACGCAGCGTGCAACCTCGCATCGTGGCGCAATGCCGGAAAGGAGGTGCGGCAGGAAGGGCGACGTTAGTGATAGTGCGAATGGTAGGGCAAGTTAAAAGCGCCTGCCACGAACGCCCTAAGCCTCTGACTAAGCTTGGCTTTTACGTGGCAGGCGGGTCGGTCGCGTGCAAAGGGCACGAATTTGGGCAAGGAATTCAAGGGCTCGGCGTGGCAGGAGCCAGCCGGGCTGCGCGAGGTGTCCGGCGATGACCGACAGCGAGCACGAATTCCGCATCCGCCCGGGCAAGCCGCGATCTACCCGCGCGCCGCAGGCCAAAAGCTTCGTCAACCAGGTGCTGCGCGCCGCCCAGAAGGCAGGCCACACCCGTTCTCCAGGCGCATCGCGCTCTTCAGGCCGATTATCCGGTTCAGCGCCATCCACCTTCGGCCGCGGTCATAGCAAGTTCGGCCGTTCACGCCTCTTCGCATCCAATCGCCGCGTCATCGCCAAGGCCCGCATCGCCCGCCACAAAGGCCGCGCCTTCCGTGCAGCGCCGATGGCGGCGCATCTCGCCTATCTCAAGCGCGAGGGCGTCAGCCGGGACGGCGAGCGCGGGATCATGTTCGACGCCGAGACCGATCGCGCCGACGATCTCGGTTTTGCCCGGCGCTGCGAAGAGGACCGGCATCACTTCCGCTTCATTGTCTCGCCCGAAGACGCCGCCGACATGGACGACCTCAAGGGCTTCACCCGCGATTTGGTCAAGCAGATGGAGGCCGATCTCGGCACAAAGCTCGACTGGGTGGCCGTTGATCACTGGAACACCGACAATCCCCATGTTCACCTCCTGGTGCGCGGGGTCGACGAAACGGGAGCCGACCTGGTTATCTCCCGCGACTACATCAGCCGAGGCCTTGCCTCCCGCGCCCGCGATCTGGTCGATCTCGAGCTCGGCCCCAAGCCCGAACACGAGATCCGCAACGCACTTGAGCGCGAGGTTACCGCCGAGCGCTGGACCCGACTTGATCGTGAGATCACCCGGCAAGCCAACGAACTGGGCTACATCGATCTGCGGCCCGAGGTGAAAGGCCCCGACGATCCCGAAATCCGCAGGCTGATGATCGCGCGGCTGCGCCATCTCGAACAGGCCGGCCTCGCGACCGACGCGGGCATCAACGAATGGTTTGTCGAGCCGGGAGCCGAACGCACATTGCGCGATCTGGGCATCCGCGGCGACATCATCAAGACCATGCATCGCGCTTTTGCCGAACGTGGCTCCGAGCGCGGCGCCGCGGACTTCGTGATCGATGCAGCGCGCGAGGGCCCGCCGATTATCGGACGGCTCATCGACAAGGGGCTCCATGACGAGTTGACCGGCGAAGCCTATGCCGTGATCGACGGCACCGACGGCCGTGCCCATCATGTTCGCCTGCGCGGCATGGAGGCGTTCGCACATGCGCCCGACGTTGGCGGCATCGTCGAAGTCCGGCGCTTCGGCGGGCCGGACGATCCGCGTCCAACCCTGATCCTCGCCAACCGTTCGCATCTCGATCTGAACGAGCAGATCACCGCACCCGGCGCGACGTGGCTCGATCACCGGTTGGTCGAGCGTGAACCCATGCCGCTCGCCACCGGCGGTTTCGGAAAGGAGGTTCGCGAGGCCATGGACGCCCGTGCCGAGCACCTCGCTGACGAAGGCCTTGCCAGGCGTGACGGGCAGCGGATTGTCCTGCAGCGAAATCTGCTGAGCACCCTCCGCCGCCGCGAACTCGATGCCGTCGGTGCTGAACTTTCGGCCGAGACCGGAATGCCGCATGTGACGGCGCAGGCCGGCGAATACGTATCCGGCACCTACAGCCGCCAGATCACGCTCACCTCAGGGCGCTTCGCCATGATCGAGGGACGCGGTCCTGATGGCGGGCGCGGCTTCCAACTCGTGCCCTGGTCACGCGAGATCGACGACAAACTCGGCCAGCACATCTCCGGGGTCGCGAAATCCGGCAGCGGCATCGAATGGTCGCTGGGACGCAAACGCGATCTCGGCCTTTGACGAAAGGAATCTCTCATGTCCGGCACGAAAATCCTCTGGGGCCAGATTTCCATCGTCTTCCTGATCGTGCTCATCTCGGTCTGGTCAGGCACGCAATGGGTCGCCTGGCGGCTCGGCTTCCAGCCTCAGCTCGGCCCGGCCTGGTTCGAGGTGATGGGCTGGCCGGTCTATTATCCACCGGCGATCTTCTGGTGGTGGTATTTTTACGACGCCTATGCCCCGCGCATCTTCGCCGAGGGCGGCATCATCGCGGCGTCGGGCGGGTTCCTTGCAATCGGCATCGCCATCACCATGTCGGTGATGCGCGCCCGCGAGGCGGCCGATATCGATACCTATGGTTCGGCGCGATGGGCAGAGCGGCCCGAGATCGAGAAGGCCGGGCTGCTCGGCCCCGACGGCGTTGTGCTCGGAAAGCTCGATCGGGATTATCTGCGCCATGACGGGCCGGAGCATGTGCTGTGCTTTGCGCCGACACGATCGGGCAAGGGCGTCGGCCTCGTAGTGCCCTCGTTGCTGACCTGGCCCGGCTCGGCCATCGTCCACGACATCAAGGGTGAGAACTGGGAGCTCACGGCGGGCTTCCGAGGAAAGCACGGTCGCGTGCTCCTGTTTGATCCGACCAATGCGGCATCTGCCGCCTATAATCCGCTGCTCGAGGTGCGGCGCGGCGAATGGGAGGTTCGCGACGTCCAGAACATCGCCGATGTGTTGGTCGATCCCGAAGGGTCACTCGAAAGGCGCAACCACTGGGAAAAGACCAGCCATTCGCTCCTGGTCGGCGCCATCCTCCACGTCCTCTATGCGGAGAAGGACAAGACGCTTGCCGGTGTCGCGGCTTTTCTCTCCGATCCCCGTCGCACGATCGAAGCCACGCTCGATGGTATGATGGCCACCAGGCATCTGGGCGAAGCTGGCCCGCATCCCGTGGTCGCCTCGACCGCCCGCGAGCTCCTGAACAAATCCGACAATGAGCGTTCCGGTGTGCTCTCGACCGCCATGAGCTTTCTCGGCCTCTATCGCGATCCTGTCGTTGCGGCCGTCACCGCGCGCTGCGACTGGAGCATCGAAGACCTGATTGCCGACGCAAAGCCTTCCACACTCTATCTCGTGGTGCCGCCATCCGACATCTCCCGCACCAAGCCGCTCATCCGCCTGGTGCTCAACCAGATCGGCCGCCGCCTAACCGAGGATCTCCATACGAAAAAGCGCAAACATCGCGTCCTGATGCTGCTCGACGAGTTTCCGGCGCTCGGCCGGCTCGACTTCTTCGAGAGCGCGCTGGCTTTCATGGCCGGCTACGGTATCAAGAGCTTTCTGATCGCCCAGTCGCTCAACCAGATCGAAAAGGCCTACGGCCAGAACAACGCCATCCTCGACAACTGCCATGTGCGTGTCAGCTTTGCCACCAATGACGAGCGCACGGCAAAGCGCGTTTCCGATGCGCTCGGCACAGCAACCGAGATGAAGGCGATGCAAAACTATGCCGGCAGCCGGCTTGCGCCCTGGCTGGGGCACATCATGGTCTCGCGCTCCGAGACCGCCCGCCAGCTCCTTACGCCCGGCGAGATCATGCAGCTTCCGCCCGATGACGAGATCGTCATGGTCGCCGGCACGCCGCCGATCCGCGCGAAGAAGGCGCGGTATTTTGAAGATCAGCGTCTCAGTGAACGCATTCTGCCACCGCCAGATCCCGCAAAACTCGTCGTCACCGCGCGGCCGGATGGCTGGTCGGTGCTCAAGCCGGTCAAACCGGACGAAACACTGATCGCTGCCGCCGAAGAGGCCAGGAAGAAGAAGGAAGACAAGGCCAATTCCAGCCTGCGCCGTGAGCCCGAACTCCCCGACCATGTCGAGATCGTCCACGAGAAGACCGAACCCGCTCCCGAAAACGAGTTCAGAATCATGCTCGACGATGATCAGGAGGACAACGCCCGCCAGCGACAGGCGATCCGCCGCCAGATGGGCCGTATCGCCCGGCAGACTTCACTCAATCCCGATGACGGTATCGAACTGTAAGGAATATGGCCATGCGCGATCGTCTCAACGCCTCCCTGCCAGTTGCCCTGATCGATCAGGTCGCCGAACTTGCCGCGCGCAAGAAAATAACGCGCTCTTCAATTGTCGAGGCGGCGCTCGAATCCTTTTTCTCGCCCGACAATGCCCAGATGCAGGAGGCAGCACTTGCCAGACGCCTCGACCGGCTTTCCCGACAGGTCGCCCGGATTGAGAGGGATCTTGGCATCTCGGCCGAAACGCTTGCGCTGTTCGTGCGCTTCTGGCTCACAGTCACACCGCCCATAGCGCCCGATGCCTATTCTGCAGCACAAGCCAAGGGTCGAGTGCGGTTCGAAGGATTCGTCGACACGCTCGGCAAGCATCTGCAGTCCGGCCGAAGCTTCTTGAAGGAGATACCGGAGGATGCTGCTGCAAGTTCAGCGGATCGCGTAGACAACTAGATTCACCTGTTTCGGGTGCCGGCACATCGTAAATGCTTTGATGTATATTCGGAAGGTGTCCACGCCCCATTTCGCAAAAGTGTTCCAATCAGGCAGTTCGCAGGCTGTGCCGCACCCTAGGCTCAGGACCCATTGATTTGAATTGACGGCTGTGATTCAGCAGGGCGCATAGGAGCCCGACTGATGAGTAATTTGTTTTGGCTGACGGACGAGCAAATGGCTCGTCTCCGGCCGTATTTCCCCAAGAGCCATGGCCGTCAGCGTGTTGATGATCGCCGCATTCTGAGCGGGATCATCTTCGTCAACCGCAATGGGCTCAGGTGGTGTGATGCGCCGAAGGAATACGGCCCCGCAAAGACGCTTTACAACCGCTGGAAACGCTGGGGTGACAAGGGCATCTTTCTCCAGATGATGGAAGGCCTGGCTGTGCCTGATACTGCGGAGCGCAAGACGATCATGATCGACGCGACCTATCTCAAGGCCCACCGCACGGCTTCCAGCCTGCGGGTAAAAAAGGGGGCGCAGGTCGCCTGATTGGGCGCACGAAAGGCGGCATGAACACCAAGCTTCATGCCGTAACGGATACGAATGGTCGCCCGATCAGTTTCTTTATAACGGCGGGACAGGTCAGCGATTACACCGGTGCTGCCGCCTTGCTTGATGAACTTCCCAAGGCCAAATGGCTGCTGGCCGACCGTGGATACGATGCCGACTGGTTTCGTGACGCTTTACAAGCGAAGGGGATCACTCCCTGCATTCCGGGTAGGAAATCCCGAAACAAGACCGTCAAATACGACAAGCGCCGCTACAAACGGCGCAACCGGATCGAGATCATGTTCGGGCGTCTCAAGGACTGGCGGCGTGTTGCTACCCGCTACGACAGGTGCCCAATGGCTTTCTTCTCAGCCATCGCTCTCGCCGCAACCGTCATCTTCTGGCTCTGATCAACGAGTCCTGACCCTAGACTTCATCGCCGACAAGGCACGCACATTTCCCGGTTTCCGGCTAGAAATGGGCTCGACGGCCACCGGGCTGGTCGAACGGGATGGCGCCGTTCGCGGCCTCACGGTCCGGGCCGCCAACATCCTTGCCGGCCCGCTCCGTGAGGGCACGTTGACGGACGCGCACCTGCACGCCGTCCAGAAGCGCAGGAGCTTTCCGACTAAAGCGACCCAGAAGCTGCAGCTCATGATGCGGCGACGGCGCAAGCCGGATGGCGGGCAACCATCTTCCGGCCCGCCGGCCTTCATGCGATTCATCGCGCGCTCGCGGCTCCTGCCGCATCTTACAGGCCGTCTGATCGGTATGGGCTTTCGGCCCGAAACCATCCGCGAATGAGCGACGGGCTGAGCATAAGGACTATCAGGCAGCTTGCTTTGCGGGCTCGTCCGAACGCCCCAACCGCCGCGCTGACGACCTATCCTGGACTAGTCACCAGTCATGGCAGGTGCGGCAATGATACTGAATTGATTACGTGTGTCATGAAGCGCCGCAACAAGGGCTTGCGTTTGGGCAGACTTCAGTCGCTCCTTTGCTGTGAGGACCAGGGCCTTGAATGCAATCCTGGGATGGAATGGGCGAGCGACTAGGCCACGCTCTTCGAATTTGCTGGCCCTGAACGTTATGGAATTGGCGATTCCAACACCAACGCCTTCGAGCGCCAGATTGCAGACCACCTCGGAATACTGCGTCTCGACAACGGTGCGCGCCTGCATGCCGGCTTCTTCGAATATACGCTCGATCCGCCTGCGAACGGTATCATCGGGTGAAAGGGCTATGAACGGCTCTCCGGCGAGGTCACTGGGCGAAACTGTTTCGCGGCTGGACAAGCGATGGCCTGCCGGCATGACGCACACGGCGGGTGCGGACATGAAGGATTGCGTGGAGACGCGCGACACGTCGATTTCGTCGGCAGCCAGCCCGACATCCGCCTGACCGGAGGCGACCATGTCGCGCACAGCGTTCGAACCTGCGATAAGGAGGGTCACATGTCCCGACCGGTCCCTGGTTCGATATCGCTGGATCGCCTTGGGTGCGAAGGACAGACCGAGCGCGGGATAGCATGCCAGCCGAAGCCCCCCGGTGCCGAATTCACGTATCATCGCGGCGCGGGCGCGCAGCTGGTCCAAGCCAACAAAGGCGCGCTGCACCTCCTCGTGCAGGCTCAACGCCTCAGGCGTCGGCACGAGACGTCCGCCAACCTGTCGGAACAACGTCAGCCTCGTGGATCTCGCGAGGCGGCCAATCGCCCGGCTGACCGCCGGCTGGCTGATACCCAGGAAGTCGGCAGCCCGATTTGTGCTGCCCATCCGCATGACGGCATCGAAGGCCTCAAGCTCTCCAAGATGCATGATAACACCAACGCATAATGTACACCTAGCGGCAGCATTATCGCACATAGGTGCACTGGGCTACACCTCTATTGAGGAGATTGGCCTTGAAGACAGAAACCAGATTGCTGCGTGCCGAACCTGCGAGCGACGAGGGCTTCGCCAGCCTTGCCGTTCCGGTGACGCGGGCTTCGACCATCATCTTTCCCTCGTCCGATGCCTTCGAGCGACGCTACGAGCATTTCTACGACGGCTACACCTATGGTCTCTACGGCACGCCGACCAGCCGCACATTGGAGGCGCGCATTTCCGAACTGTACGCTGCGGACCATTGCCTGTGCCTGCCATCAGGGCAGTCCGCGACGGTGCTTGCCCTCAGTGCGTTCCTGAAAGCCGGAGACCGCGTGCTGGTGACGACTTCTGCTTACGGATCGACGCGCACATTCTGCACGGAAATGCTTGCGGCCTTCGGCGTCGAGGTCGTGCTCTACGACCCGGGGATCGCGTCCGGTATCGGTGCATTTCTCGACGATCGTACCCGAATGGTTGTGGTCGAGTCCCCCGGCTCGAACACGATGGAGATCCAGGACATTCCCGCCATCGCCCATGCGGCACACGCATCGGGGGTGCGTGTGCTTGCCGACAACACCTGGGCATCGGCGCTGTGCTGCAATCCCCTTGATCTTGGTGCTGATATCGTCATGGAGGCGCTGTCCAAGCACGCTGGCGGTCATGCGGACGTGCTCCTCGGCGCTCTTGTGACTCGCGACGAAGCCCTCTTCCGTCGAATGAAGGACGTCAGTCGCCTCATGGGGCTGGGCGTATCTGCCGACGATGCGAGCCTGGCGTTGCGCGGCCTTCAGACGATGCCTCTCCGCATCGAGCGGGAGGGCGCCTCGGCGCTGACCCTGGCGCATTGGCTCATCGCGCGTCCAGAGATCGCACGGGTCCTGCATCCTGCTCTGCCGGGCGATCCTGGGCATCATCTCTGGAAGCGAGATTTCCGCGGAGCGAGCGGCCTCTTCTCCATCGAACTGGCACCCCCCTATCAAGAATTCACATCCACATTCGTGGACGCACTGCGGGTTTTCCGAATTGGCGCGAGCTGGGGTAGCACCCAAAGCATCGTTACACCGCAAAGCCCATTCAGATCGAACGGCGCAGCTGGTTCCGCGTCGCCAAAACTTATCCGGTTCTCGGTCGGGCTCGAGCCCGTCGAGGATCTGAAGGCAGACATTGAGGCGGCGCTGGCAACCTTATCCTCCGTCACTATGCGCGGCGCATGCAAACAAGCCGCTGATCAACGGGAACTACAGAAAGAGGAGAGATGAGATGAAACGTGCAGTTCAGTTTGCCGTCGCCGCGGCAATGGTCGTGATCGGGGCCGGGTCGGCGAACGCGCAATCCATCACGGATAAGGTCCGTGAACGCGGTTATGTAAGCTGCGGCGCCAGTCAGGGGGTGCCTGGGCTTTCCCGTCCCGACGACAAGGGGATGTGGACAGGGTTCGACGTCGACAGCTGTCGCGCCGTCGCAGCTGCCTTTTTCGGCGACAGCCAAAAGGCCCAGTTCGTGCCGCTGAATGCCGCCCAGCGGATACCGGCCGTCCAGACCGGCGAAGTCGACGTGCTGGCTCGCACCACGACCTGGACATATACCCGCGACGTGGCAGTCCGTTTCGTAGCCATCAACCTGGTGGACGGTGACGCGATCATGCTGCGCAAGTCGTTGAACGTAGAGGCCGCAGCCGATCTCGACGGGCTGACCATCTGCCTTCAGGGCGGCGGCAGCCTCGTGGAAAATGCGCTCGACCTGATCGAGCAGCAAAATCAAGTAAAGGTCGAACGGGTCTACTTCGACTCGACGATCCTTGCGCGCGACGCCTATTTCGGCGGGCGGTGTGACGGTTACATGAGCGACGGTTTCGCGATTGCCGGCCAGAGGGCAGCGGTCGCGGGCAATCCCGACGAGCATGCGATCTTCCAGAGCGGAGCGACGACGGAACCGCTTGCTCTGGCTATACCTCGCGGCGACGACCGCTGGTTCGACATCGTCCGCTACGCTTTTAATGCCATGGTGTGGGCGGAAGATCGCGGTATCACATCCAAGAACGTCGATGAAATCGCCACTAGTGCAACGGACGGCGAAACCCGCAAGGCTCTTGGCGTGGATCCGGGTATCGGCGAACCTCTGAAGCTCGACGACAAATGGATCTACAACGTGATCAAGCAAGTCGGCAACTACGGCGAGGTGTTCGCGCGCAATCTCGGCGAGGAGAGCCCGCTGAAGGCCGAACGCCGCCTCAACGCGCTTCCGCGGGACGGCGGAATACTGTTCCCCATTCCGTTCAAGTAGCCGTGGACGGCCGTCCGGCGAGGGCCGGGCGGCCACAGTGCAAGGAGGCAGAGATGCTGCAGGATGCTCGAATTCGGGCGATTATGGTTCAGGCCGCTCTTCTGGCGGGCGTCGCCGCTCTCGGGTTCGTGCTTCTCACAGCCACGGCGCGAAACCTTGAACTTCGCGGAATTCCTCTCGGTTTCGGGTTTCTCTGGCGACCGGCAAACTTCCAGATCGCCGAAACGATCTTGCCCTATTCGTCTTCCGATCCGAACTGGTGGGCCGCGGTCGTCGGCCTGTCAAACAGCCTGTTCATCTCCGTCCTTGTCATACTGCTGGCCAGCGTGATCGGCCTGTTCATCGGCATCGGCCGCCTCAGCAGCAACCCGCTGGTGAGCGGTCTGTGCCGTGTCTGGGTGGAGGTGGCCCGAAACACGCCGCTGGTCGTCCTGCTAATCTTCAACTACGCGCTTTGGTGGGAAGTCCTCCCGCTCGCCACCGAGGCATGGACGCTGGCGCCGGGCACGCACATCTCGGTGCGAGGCCTCTCGATGCCGGCTCTCACCTGGTCAGCTTCGGCGCTTGCGCCACTGGCATTCCTCGGCGCCAGTGCCTTCATTCTCTTGGGAGCGTCTTACGCAGCTCGGCGGCGCCACATGAAAACTGGCCGGCGTCCCGCCTACGTCAGCATGGCGTGGCTGTTCGTTGCGGTTGGCGCCAGCATCTTTCTGTTCGCCTATCGCGACGCCGCATCTCTGGACATCCCGGAATTCCGCCGAGCCAACTTTGCGGGCGGCTGGTCGCTGACGCCGGAACTGACCACAATCCTGATCGGCCTCACTTTCTACACCGCAGGCTTTATCGGCGAGATCGTGCGAGGCGGAATTCTGGCTGTTCGCAAGGGGCAGTGGGAGGCGGCGACCGCGCTGGGGTTGTCGCGAGGCCAGACCTACCGGCTCGTGGTCTTGCCGCTGGCGTTGCGAAGCATCGTTCCGCCGCTGAACAGCCAGTACATCAACGTGGTCAAGAACTCCACTCTGGCAATCGTCGTCGGCTACCAGGATTTCATGACGGTCGTCAGCACCATGATCAACAAGACCAGCCATGCGATCGAAGGCGTGGCAATCATCCTCGGGGTCTTTCTAGCCGTGAACCTGGCATTGTCCGCGCTGCTCAACGCCTACAATCGCCGCATTGCCATCGTGGAGCGCTGAGACATGGCCGATACCGCGTCCAATACGATCCCACGTGCCGTCGGGCCTGACATGCGCTCACTGCTACGTCGTCTCGCGCCATTCTTCGGCACGCCGCTCAATGCCGCCCTGACAGTCGTCCTCCTTTGGCTGATGGCCTGGTTCGGGTGGCTGCTGCTGGACTGGGCAGTCCTCGAGGCCGCCATATTCCCTCCCGAACCGGAAACGTGCGCGGGCACGACCGGAGCCTGCTGGAGCTTCGTGATCGCCAAGTCCGGCCAGATCCTCTTCGGCATCTATCCGCCGACGGAAAGATGGCGCGCCGGGGTGGTATGCGTCCTTATCATCACGACGCTCGTCGCATCGGCACGCCCTTCCGCATGGCGGCCCAGCTTGGGACTCGTCTGGGTCGGCATGATGGTGATCGTCCTTTGGCTGATGGGTGGCGGCTTCGGGCTGGCCAGTGTGCCCACTAGCTCGTGGGGCGGGCTGCCAGTGACGCTGATCCTCACCGTCTTTGCCATAGGGCTCGGCTTTCCGGCCGCCATCCTGCTCGCATTGGGACGCCGGTCGGCTCTTCCGGTCGTTCGCACCCTGAGCGTGCTCTTCATCGAGACGATCCGCGGGCTGCCGCTGCTCAGCCTGCTCCTCGTAGCATCTATCCTGCTGCCCCTGTTCCTGCCGGACTCACTGCTCCCGGACAAGTTTGTGCGCGCTCTGATCGCACTCACCATCTTTGCCGCCGCCTATCTGGCCGAGGTCCTGCGCGGCGGCCTGCAGTTAATCCCGGGCGGCCAGTCGGAAGCGGCCCAGGCCCTCGGCTTAGGCTACTGGAAGACGCAAAGACTGATCATCTTGCCGCAGGCGATCCGGATCGTCATACCGGCGCTGACCAACACGATCATCGTCATGATCAAGAACACAAGCCTCGTGCTGGTGGTCGGCCTGTTCGACCTGATCAGCTCAGGCAAGGCGGCACTCTCCGACCCGGCATGGCCGGCGCCCTCTACCGAAACCTTTCTCTTTATCGGCCTGATCTACTTCGCGCTCGCCTTTTCGTTCGCGCGGTTTGCAGATTTCCTTGAACGCAGCGGTGCGGAGAAGCGTGGATGAAACATGTTGAGAGCCAGAAGGATCGCGGTGCGGCGATCAGGATCGAAAATCTCGGCAAGTCCTTCGGCGACTTCCAGGCGCTCCGGAATGTGACGCTCACGGTTGCCCAAGGGGAAAGAATCGTCATCTGCGGCCCGTCGGGTTCAGGCAAATCCACGCTCATACGAACGATAAACCGGCTGGAACAGCACCAGACCGGACGGATCGTGGTGGAAGGCACCGAGCTGACGAACGACCTCAAGGGGATCGAGAAGATCCGCTCGGAGGTCGGCATGGTGTTCCAGCATTTCAACCTCTTTCCTCACCTGACGATCCTCGAGAATTGCACGCTTGCACCCGTCTGGGTGCGGAAGCTGCCGCGGGAGGAAGCTGAGGAGACCGCCATGCATTTCCTGCGCAAGGTCCGCATACCCGAACAGGCAGGCAAATATCCGGGCCAGCTTTCGGGCGGCCAGCAGCAACGCGTCGCCATCGCGCGGGCCTTGTGCATGAAGCCGCGGATCATGCTGTTCGACGAGCCGACTTCCGCGCTCGATCCCGAGATGATCAAGGAAGTGCTCGACACCATGATCGAGCTGGCGAACGAGGGCATGACAATGGTGTGCGTGACGCATGAGATGGGCTTCGCGCAGGCAGTCGCCAATCGTGTCGTGTTCATGGACGGCGGCCAGATCGTGGAGGAGAACGTGCCTGCCGCCTTCTTCTCAGCACCCCTGAACGAACGGACGAAGCTGTTTCTCAGCCAGATACTTGGGCATTGACCACAGTTCGCGAATTCAGGATCGGTGTGACGATCAGCACCGTGGCACCGCTCCGGGATGGCCCCACATCAGAGCAAACCCATCGCAATCAGCGCGAGCACGATGTAGCGTCCGGCCTTCGCAATAGTCACGAGCAGCAGGAAGCTCCAGAACGGCTCCCGCAGCACGCCGGCTGCGACGGTAAGCGCGTCACCGCCGATCGGCGCCCAGGAGAGCAGTAGGCTCCAGCGGCCCCATCGCCGATACCAGCCCGTTGCACGGGCGAGGGCCTGTTCACTGACGGGGAACCAACGCCGGTGACGATATTGCTCGACCAAGCGGCCGAGCAGCCAGTTGGTGACCGAGCCCAGCACGTTGCCGACCGTCGCGACAATCACCAGCAGAACCGGCGATTGCTTGCCAAGAATGAGCAGCCCGAGAAGGGCGGCTTCAGATTGGGCAGGGAGTACAGTGGCCGCGACAAAGGCGACGGCGAACAGCCCGACTAGCGGAAGCAGGTCTTCCACGCAGCCGGTCACCGCTTGCGCGGCCACGCCGCGTGCGTGTCGTCGATCACATAGGCATGGGCATGACGATCCCGGTACCTAGGCTCAGGACCCATTGATTTGAATTGACGGCTGTGATTCAGCAGGGCGCATAGGAGCCCGACTGATGAGTAATTTGTTTTGGCTGACGGACGAGCAAATGGCTCGTCTCCGGCCGTATTTCCCCAAGAGCCATGGCCGTCAGCGTGTTGATGATCGCCGCATTCTGAGCGGGATCATCTTCGTCAACCGCAATGGGCTCAGGTGGTGTGATGCGCCGAAGGAATACGGCCCCGCAAAGACGCTTTACAACCGCTGGAAACGCTGGGGTGACAAGGGCATCTTTCTCCAGATGATGGAAGGCCTGGCTGTGCCTGATACTGCGGAGCGCAAGACGATCATGATCGACGCGACCTATCTCAAGGCCCACCGCACGGCTTCCAGCCTGCGGGTAAAAAAGGGGGCGCAGGTCGCCTGATTGGGCGCACGAAAGGCGGCATGAACACCAAGCTTCATGCCGTAACGGATACGAATGGTCGCCCGATCAGTTTCTTTATAACGGCGGGACAGGTCAGCGATTACACCGGTGCTGCCGCCTTGCTTGATGAACTTCCCAAGGCCAAATGGCTGCTGGCCGACCGTGGATACGATGCCGACTGGTTTCGTGACGCTTTACAAGCGAAGGGGATCACTCCCTGCATTCCGGGTAGGAAATCCCGAAACAAGACCGTCAAATACGACAAGCGCCGCTACAAACGGCGCAACCGGATCGAGATCATGTTCGGGCGTCTCAAGGACTGGCGGCGTGTTGCTACCCGCTACGACAGGTGCCCAATGGCTTTCTTCTCAGCCATCGCTCTCGCCGCAACCGTCATCTTCTGGCTCTGATCAACGAGTCATCGGGTAATTTGTGGCCGCTTCCCTCGGAGCTGACAGATGGCTCACACTTCTGGCTGTCGAAAGCTGAAGGAAGGAAGCAGCCATGAAACATTATGCCGGACTGGACCTGTCGATGGAAACCACGCAGGTCTGCGTGGTCGACGAAAGCGGTAAGAAAATCGCCTTGATGAAGGTCGAGAGCGCTCCCGCCATGATCGCACATGCATTGCGCGAAGCTGGCGGCGTCGAACGAGCGGTGATCGAAACCGGCCGCATGTCGCCGGCAATGTGCCATGGGTTGCGGGCTCTGGGCATTCCCGTCGTCTGCATCGATGCGCGGCAGGCGCATCAGAGCCTGAAAGCATTGAAGGCGAACAAGACCGATCCTCATGACGCAGCAGGTCTGGCGCAATTGGCCAGAACGGCTTCTACAAGGAGGTGCATGTCAAATCCCCTGCCGCCCATGGCGTGCGCAGCGTCATCACGACCCGCAACCACCTTGTCGAATCCCGGGTACGGCTCGACAACATGATCCGCGGCCTGTGTGCGACCTTCGGCTTCAAGCCTGGTCCCGGTCAGGGCAAGGCTTTTATCGACCGCGTGATGGAGGCAGCCAACATACCCCGGCCTCGGCCAGAGCATCACCGCGCTGCTTGCCGTGAGAACTGGGCTAATGAAGCAGATTAAGGAAATGGATCTGGTGCTGCGTGAGTTCGCGCACCGTTCCCAGCCCTGCAGGCAACTCATGAGCATCCCTGGTGTCGGCGTTCAAACCTCTGCTGCTTTTGCCGCTGCCATCGATGAAGTCGGCCGCTTCCGACAATCTCGCACCGCCGGCGCGTACTTCGGGCTCGTCCCCAGACGTCATCAATCTGGAGAGATCGATTGGACAGGGCGCATCACCAAGCAAGGCGACAGTATGGTGCGCAAACTTCTCTACGAAGCAGCCAACTCGATCCTCACGCGCACTCGTGGCAGCTTTGCCCTCAAGGTGTGGGCCATGAAAATCGCGAAACGGCGTGGTTTGAAAAAGGCACGCGTGGCGCTTGCTCGCCGTCTTGCCGTCATCATGCATGCCATGTTGCGCGATGGCACTTTGTTCGAAGCATGAGATGAGATAGAATCTGATTGCCAGCGGTGATGCCGGAAAGCTGATCCGAAGGCGGTGTCCCGAGAGGGAACGCAGGGACGAGCGATCTGCGAAGGTTACCGGATGGGGAAGAAGCCCGCTTCGAGTCAATGCAACGTTCGGCCTTGTGAAACCCGATACAGCACGATCGCTGCTTGCAGCCATCAGTGCGGACAGATCCTTGAAACCCTCAAGGGAAACACCGCCAAGCTCTGCAAATTACAGATCCTGACCCTAAGGAATTCCGCCTCCATGTAAATGAAGTCGAGGTCTCGCGCGAAGATGAAGCCGTCATCCTGCGTCCCGAGGCCGATAAATGACACCGTTGGGCTTCGCTGTACGCCGCTGTCGCGCGAGATGACGATAGTAAGGAACAACACAGGGAATTCTCCTACGTTCCAGACCTGCGCCTTGAAGATTAGGCCATCATTTAGCCCCGGGCGTCAGTGAACTCCCTCTCGCTTTTAATTCGTCGGCGGCCCCTAAATCTCACGCAGACCTATCGAGCCAATTCCGCCGTTTTCCTGTATTTACACGCTACGCTACGACGCCTGCCGAAACTTCTTGAACTGCCGCGCTTTGTGGCTCTTTTAGTCATCCCCATCCGGGGATCGCCAATCACCTCCTCCCCGGCGGAACGGGGATGAGATGGCCGGAAACAACCAGAAACGGGCAACGACCGAACGCGGCGCGCGCATGCTGCGAACCGCGCTTGGGCCTGCCATCTCAACTCTCCTGCAAGACAAGTCCATCGTCGAGGTGATGCTGAACCCCGATGGTCGCATCTGGATCGATCGGCTGTCCGAGGGCCTCGCCGACACCGGCGAGCGGCTGACCCCGGAGGACGGTGAGCGTATTATCCGCCTCGTCGCCCATCACGTCGGGGTCGAGGTCCACGCCCGTTCGCCGCGGGTCTCGGCCGAGCTGCCCGAAACCGGCGAACGGTTTGAGGGGCTGTTGCCCCCCATCGTCGGCGCGCCCGCCTTCGCCATCCGCAAGCCCGCAGTGGCGATATTCAGCCTCGACGACTATGTGGCGGCCGGCATCATGAGCGCCGCCCATGCCGCCACGCTGCGCAATGCCGTCGCTTCCCGCGCCAATATCCTCGTCGTCGGAGGAACTAGCACCGGCAAAACGACGCTCACCAATGCGTTGCTCGCCGAGGTCGCCAAGACGGCAGATCGCGTCGTCATCATCGAGGATACTCGCGAGCTGCAATGTGCCGCACCGAATTTGGTGGCAATGCGGACCAAGGATGGCGTGGCGACGCTTTCCGATCTCGTTCGCTCCTCGCTGCGCCTGCGCCCCGACCGTATCCCCATCGGGGAGGTGCGCGGCTCCGAAGCCCTGGATCTGCTCAAAGCCTGGGGGACCGGGCATCCCGGCGGTATCGGGACCATCCATGCTGGTTCCGGCATCGGCGCGCTACGGCGTCTCGAACAACTCATTCAGGAAGCCGTTGTCTCTGTCCCGCGCGCCCTCATCGCGGAGACGATCGACATAGTAGCAGTCCTTGCCGGGCGCGGTTCCGCGCGTCGGCTGGCCGAACTTGCCCGCGTCGAAGGGCTCGGCCCGGATGGCGATTACCAGCTTTCGCCCGCCCTTCCAGACCCCACCCCAAACGAGCCTTCAGGAGAACCCGCATGATTCGCCGCGCCTTCCGCACCCGCCGCCACATCGCAACCGCCGCTACGTTCACCTGGGTCGCGTTGATGACCTCTCCGGCACTCGCCTCAGGCTCATCCATGCCCTGGGAAGCGCCTTTGCAGTCGATCCTTGAATCCATCGAAGGCCCGGTGGCGAAAATCGTCGCCGTCATCATCATCATCGTGACCGGCCTGACGCTCGCCTTCGGCGATACCGGCGGCGGGTTCCGGCGGCTGATCCAGATCGTCTTCGGCATTTCGATCGCGTTCGCCGCCAGCTCCTTCTTTCTCAGCTTCTTCTCCTTTGGTGGCGGGGCGCTGATCTGATGGCGACCGTTCTCGAACAGCTCGACGCCGTGCCGGGGTTCACCGCCCCGGTTCATCGCGCGCTCAGCGAACCCATCCTACTGGGCGGTGCGCCGCGTTCGGTAGCGATCCTCAACGGCACGCTTGCCGGGGCCGTGGGTCTCGGCCTTCAGCTCTGGCTCGCCGGCATCCTGATCTGGGCAGCAGGCCATCTCGCAGCCGTATGGGCGGCGCGGCGCGATCCCCTCTTCATGGAAGTAACGCGCCGACACCTGCGCGTTCCGGCTTTTCTTTCGGTGTGAGGCGCAGGCCATGATGAACCTCGCAGAATATCGCCGTACCGCCGCGCGCCTCGCCGACTACCTGCCCTGGGTGGCGCTGGTCGGTCAGGGCGTCGTCTTGAACAAGGATGGATCGCTCCAGCGTAGCGCAAAGTTCCGCGGGCCGGATCTCGACTCGGCAGTCGCAGCCGAGCTGGTCGGCGTCGCCGCGCGCCTCAACAATTCCTTCCGCCGCCTCGGCTCCGGCTGGTGCATTTTCGTCGAGGCGCAGCGGTCCGAGGCTGGCACCTATCCGAACGACGTCTTTCCCGATCCGGCATCCGCGCTGGTCGATGCCGAGCGCAAGGCCGATTTCGAGGAGGAAGGCAGCCACTTCGTCTCCGACTACTATCTGACCTTCCTCTGGCTTCCACCCGCGGAGGACGCCGCCCGCGCCGAAAGCTGGCTCTATGAAGGCCGGGAGACCTCCGGCGTCGATCCCTGGGAGCTGGTGCGCGGCTTCGTCGATCGCACCGATCGCGTGCTGGCGCTCCTCGACGGCTTCATGCCCGAGTGCCGGTGGCTCACCGACGCCGAGACGTTGACCTATCTTCATTCGACCGTCTCGACCAAACGGCACCGCGTCCGTGTGCCAGAGACCCTGATCTATCTGGACGCGCTGCTCGCCGACGAGGCGCTGACCGGCGGGCTCGAACCGCGCCTCGGCGCCGCGCATCTGCGCATCCTCACCATCACCGGATTCCCGAGCATCACGACGCCCGGCCTGCTCGACGACCTCAACCGGCTGGCTTTCCCCTATCGCTGGTCGACCCGCGCCATTCTGATGGACAAGACGGACGCGACCAGGCTGCTCACGAGAATCCGCCGCCAGTGGTTTGCGAAGCGCAAGAGCATCGCCGCCATTCTGAAAGAGGTGATGACGAACGAGCAATCGGCGCTCGTCGACACCGATGCCGCCAACAAGGCTGCCGATGCCGACCTGGCGCTACAGGAACTCGGCGCGGACATCGCCGGCATCGCCTATGTCACCGCGACCGTCACGGTCTGGGACGCCGATGCCGCCCGCGCCGACGAGAAGCTGCGGCTGGTCGAGAAGGTCATCCAGTCCCGCGATTTCAGCGTGATGGTCGAGACGGTCAACGCCGTCGACGCCTGGCTCGGCTCCCTGCCGGGCCACGCCTACGCAAATGTGCGTCAGCCTCCGGTCTCGACGCTCAACCTTGCCCACATGGTTCCTTCGTCCGCCGTGTGGGCGGGGCCGGAACGGGACGAGCACTTCGGCGCACCCCCGCTGCTGTATGGCAGGACCGAAGGCTCCACCCCGTTCCGGTTCTCCCTTCATGTCGGTGATGTCGGCCACACCCTAGTCATCGGCCCCACCGGCGCTGGGAAGTCCGTGCTTTTGGCGCTCATGGCCCTGCAATTCCGTCGTTATGAGGGCGCGCAGGTCTTCGCCTTTGACTATGGCGGGTCCATCAGGGCAACCGCCCTTGCCATGGGCGCTGACTGGCACGATCTCGGTGGACGGCTCACCGAAAACGCCGAGATTTCCGTCTCGCTCCAGCCGCTTGCCCGCATCGAGCAGACGCAGGATCGCGCATGGGCCGCAGACTGGATCATAGCGATCCTAGCGCGCGAAGGCGTATCCGCTACGCCCGAGGCGAAAGAGCATATCTGGACCGCCCTCACGTCGCTGGCGTCGGCTCCCGTCGAGGAACGAACGATCACCGGCCTCTCGGTGTTGCTCCAGTCCAACGATCTCAAGCTCGCACTCCAACCCTATTGCATCGGCGGTCCCTACGGCCGGCTGCTCGACGCCGAGTCGGAAACCCTGGGCGAAGCCTCTGTCGTCGCTTTCGAAACCGAAGGGCTGCTGGAGACCGGCGCGGCTCCAGCCGTCCTCGCCTATCTCTTCCACCGGATCGCCGATCGCCTCGACGGCCGCCCGACCATGATCGTCATCGATGAAGGCTGGCTTGCGCTCGGCGATCCGGCCTTCGCCAAACAATTGGGCGAGTGGCTGGTCACGCTGCGCAAGAAGAACGCAAGCGTTGTCTTTGCGACCCAATCGCTCGCACAGCTCGAAAAGAGCAGCATCGCGCCGGCGATCATCGAAAGCTGCCCGACGCGGCTGCTTCTGCCCAACGACCGTGCCGTTGAACCGCAGATCACGGCCATCTACAGGCGCTTCGGGCTGAACGATCGGCAAATCGAGATCCTGGCCCGCGCTATCCCGAAACGGGACTATTACTGCCAAAGCCGCAGGGGAAACCGGCTGTTCGAGCTGGGCCTGTCCGAAGTCGGCCTCGCGCTCTGCGCGGCGTCCTCCAAGTCCGACCAGGCATTGATCGCCGATATCCTCGCCGAGCATGGCCGCGACGGTTTCCTCGCTGCATGGCTCACGGCGCGCGGCGTCGAATGGGCGGCCGATCTCATTCCCAACCTCACCAACATCACCGCCGCTGCGGAGCCCCTCGCGCCCGGCGCGGTGCTCGCGGCGGCGCTCGACCTCACCGATGCCCTTGAACTCGACCCAGAGGAGATCATGCCATGACCCGACACCGCTTTCCCCGTCTCGCCGGCGCTTCATTGCTCGCGCTGTCCCTTGCCGCGCCGATGGCGCTTTCGCCGGTCTTCACCACGCCGGCCCACGCCCTCTTCGGCTTCGGCCGGATCGTTTACGACCCGACCAACCATGCCGAGAACCTTCTGACTGCCGCGCGGACGCTGGAGCAGATCAACAACCAGATCACGTCGCTCCAGAACGAAGCGCAGATGCTCATCAACCAGGCGAGGAACCTGGCGAGCCTCCCCTTCAGCTCGCTTCAGGCGCTCCAGCAGAATGTGCAGCGCACCCAGCAGCTTCTCGGAGAGGCGCAGAACATCGCCTTCGACGTTCAGTCGATCGACAGCATGTTCCAGCAAGACTACGGCAAGCTCTCCCTCTCGGCCACCGACAGCCAGTTGATCGCCGATGCGCGCAGCCGGTGGGAAACGACCGTCGGCGGCTTGCAGGACGCGATGCGTGTCCAGGCCGGGGTGGTCGGCAACATCGACACCAACCGCTCGCAGATGTCGGCCCTCGTCGGCGAGAGCCAGGGTGCGACCGGCGCGCTTCAGGCAACCCAGGCCGGCAACCAGCTCCTCGCCCTGCAAAGCCAGCAACTCTCCGACCTCATTGCCGTGATCTCGGCCAATGGCCGGGCGGATGCCTTGTCCGAGGCTGAACGCGCCACGGCGGCCGAGCAGGGCCGCATCCAGCGCGAACGCTTCCTGACGCCCGGCTCCGGCTACCAGCCGGGCAATGCAAGCATGTTCAACAACTGACAGGCCGGAAGGGGGACATCATGGACGGCAAGGTGCTGGCCCGGATCGCGGCCATCATATTCGTCGCCGTCGCCATCACGGCGACGATCATCGAAATGACCCGCGAGGAAAAGACCGGGCCGGCGCCGGCCACGCCTGCGCTTCAGCCTGCAGCCGATCCGCTGCGGCTGGAACAGCGTCGTTGCCAGGAGCTGGGTGAAGCCGCCGCAAATGACGCCGCTTGCCTGCGCGTCTGGGCCGAGACCCGCGATCGCTTCCTCGGCCGCTCGCCCGCACCGGCAGCTCCTGCCCCGAACGAAGGGCGGTGAGCGCATGGGCGGCACCGGAGTAATCGACAACTTTCTCGGCATCTTCACCAGCTACATCGACAGCGGGTTCGGCCTCCTCGGCGGTGAGGTGGCCTTCATCGCCAGCACCTTGATCGTGATCGACGTGACGCTCGCCGCCCTGTTCTGGGCGTGGGGCGCGGATGACGACATCATCGCGCGTTTGGTCAAGAAGACCCTCTTTGTCGGGGTGTTCGCCTACATCATTTCCAATTGGAACAACCTCGCGCGCATCGTCTTCGAGTCGTTCGCCGGCCTCGGCCTCATGGCGTCCGGCACCGGATTCTCTACCGCCGATCTGTTGCGTCCCGGCCGCGTCGCCCAGACCGGCCTCGATGCCGGCCGGCCGCTGCTCGAATCCATCTCGGACCTTATGGGCTGGATCGCGGTCTTCGAGAACCTCGTGCAGATCCTTTGCCTGTTCTTCGCCTGGGCGCTGGTGATCCTCGCCTTCTTCATCCTGGCGATCCAACTCTTCGTCACCCTGATCGAGTTCAAGCTCACGACCTTGGCGGGATTCGTCCTCATTCCTTTCGGCCTGTTCGGCAAAACCGCGTTCATGGCCGAGCGCGTGCTGGGCAACGTGATCTCCTCCGGCATCAAGGTGCTGGTCCTGGCGGTCATCATCGGCATCGGCTCCACCCTCTTTGGACAATTCACCGCCGGCTTCGGCGGCGCGACGCCAACAATCGACGATGCCATGGCAATCGTCCTGGCGGCCCTTTCCCTTCTCGGCCTCGGCATCTTCGGGCCGGGCATCGCAACCGGCCTCGTTTCCGGCGGCCCGCAGCTCAGCGCCGGTGCTGCGGTCGGAACCGGCCTCGCTGTCGGCGGCGCTGCCGTCGCGGCGGGTGGCGCCACCATGTTGGCCGCGCGCGGTGGAGCCGCCGCTCTTTCCGGTGGTGCGGCACTGGCGCGTGGCGGCGCAACGGCCGCCGGCGCAGCATCCTCTGCCTATACACTCTCCTCGATGGGCGATACCGGCGCGGCCAGCGTTGCGGCCGGTATCGGCGGTGTTGCGCGTGCCGGTGTAACCGCCGCCGTCTCTCCCCTGAAACGCGCGGCTTCCCGAGCCGCTGACAGCCTCAAATCCAGCCATGACGCCGGCGTCAAAGCTGGATTCGAGAAGACCGGCGGCAGTTCTTCCATGGGAACCATCGGTGGTGGCATCTCGTCGAGCCCGGCGAGCACTCCGTCTTCCGATGGAGCGCCAGCCTGGGCGCAACGCATGCGCCGCAGCCAAGCTCTGAGTCACGGCGCCTCGGCCGCCGCCCATGCCGTCCGATCCGGTGACAGTCACGGCGGCGGCGCCTCCATCAGCCTTTCCGAAAGCGACCGCACATGAACATCTTCAAACGCCCCACCACCCATTTCGGCAAGACGCCGGAACCCGTCACGCCCTATCAGAAGGCAGCCCAAATCTGGGATGAGCGCATTGGCTCGGCGCGCGTGCAGGCCCGCAACTGGCGCTTCATGGCCTTTGGCTGCCTGATATTGTCGGCCGGCTTCGCCTCGGCGCTTGTCTGGCAATCGGCCCGAGGCACCGTCGTTCCATGGGTGGTCGAAATCGACCGCCACGGCGAGGCCCGCGCCGTCGAATCCGCCATCGCCGACTATCGGCCCACCGACCCTCAGGTCGCCTGGCACCTCGCCCGCTTCATCGAACAGGTGCGCAGCCTGCCATCCGACCCGATCATCGTCCGCCAGAATTGGCTTCGGGCCTATGAGTTTACGACCGATCGTGGCGCAGTAGCGCTCAACGACTATGCGCGGGCGAACGATCCATTCACCCGCGTTGGCCGCGAGCAGGTCTCCGTGGAGGTCTCCAGCGTCATCCGCGCCTCGCCAGACTCCTTCCGCATCGCCTGGACCGAGCAGCGTTACGAAAACGGGCAACTTGCCGCCACCGAACGCTGGACAGCGATCCTCACCATCGTCCTCCAGCAGCCCCGCACCGCCGAGCGTCTCCGTGCAAACCCCCTTGGAATCTTTGTCAACGCGATCTCGTGGTCGCGGGAGATGAGTCAATGACCAGAAATTCAGCAAAGGCCGGACATCCGGCTTTCCGTAAACCCGCAATGGCGGCTTGCCTGCTTGCAGCAACAGCGCTCGCCGGATGCGCCACCAACCGCACGCCGCAGTTCAGCTACGACGATAACGTGCCCCCATTGCCCGTGGTGCGAACCTCGGCGACCAACGACACCCCAAGGCCGCTCCATACCCCTCCGGCCTGGAGGGTCGCGCGGGGCGGAGCTGCAGCGGGCACACCAACAGGACAGGTGGGCAACGCCAATGCGGCTGCGCGTGTCGAGCCGCGCCGCGAGGGCTATTACAATGCGATCCAGATCTATCCCTGGTCGGAAGGCGCGCTGTTTCAGGTCTATGCCGCTGTCGGACAGATCACCACCATAGCGCTGGAGCCCGGCGAAAGCCTGACCGGCGCTGGCCCGATCGCTGCGGGCGATACCGCGCGCTGGATCATCGGCGACACTGAAAGCGGTTCGGGAACGACGCGGCGCGTCCATGTGCTGGTCAAGCCGACCCGCGCCGGCATCTCGACCAATCTGGTCATCACAACAGATCGCCGAACATACCTCATAGAGTTGCGCGCGAGCGACGAGACGTGGATGCCTGCGGTCGCATGGGCCTATCCTGCGCCGCCCGCCACCCAGCGCATGACCACGCCCCCCGCTCCGATCATTCCGGCCGAGACTGCGCGGAACTACCGCTACGGCCTCTCCGGCGACAACCCGCCCTGGCGGCCGATCTCCGTCTTCGACGATGGGCGCCGGGTCTATGTCGTGTTCCCACGCGGCATCATCCAGGGAGAGATGCCGCCCCTGTTTGTCATCGGATCGGGCGGCGAACCCGAGATCGTTAATAGCCGCATCTATCAGAACGTCCTCATCGTCGATCGCCTCTTCGGCGCGGCCGAACTGCGGCTGGGCTCCGGCAACCGGCAACAGACCGTCAGGATCGTCCGCGTTCAGCCCGGCCAGACCGCCGCCGCGACCAGCAGACAAGGCACGGCAACGGGAGGGTCGCCGTCATGAGCGAGACCGAAGGCCGGAAGGAGGAAGGGATGGAGCTGGCCGGAGCGGCCAACGACAAGGCGGGCTCCATGCGCCTGCGCGCCGAAGCGCCGCGCGTCACGCGCATCTCGCGCAAGGTTCTCATGGGCGCGGGCCTGGTTGCCGGTATCGGCATCGGCGGCGCGTTGATCTATGCGCTTCAAGGCGTCGATCGCGGCGGGCAGCCCGAGGAGCTGATCTCAACCGATCGCCGCCAGACCGCAGACGGCTTGCAGGGGCTTCCCGGCAGCTATGGTGACGTGCCGGTCCTCGGCCCGCCGCTGCCCGGAGATCTCGGCGGGCCGGTGCTGCGCGCCCGCGAGGAAGGCCAGCCCATCCCCGCGACCCCGATGCCGGTTCCCGCGGCCGATCCCGAGGAGCAGCGCCGCCTCGCCGAGCTGGAAGCGGCCCGCACCAGCGAGATCTTCTTCCAGATCAGGGCAGGCCAAAACACTGGCTCGCCGTCGATCCCGGCCGTTCCGGGCATGTCCGGCCTGGCGGGCGCCGCAACGCAGGACAGGCACCTTGCCTTCCTCAATGCCGAGGTGGA
The DNA here is from genome assembly GCF_040819555.1 of Nitratireductor sp. GISD-1A_MAKvit. Taxonomy (GTDB): domain Bacteria; phylum Pseudomonadota; class Alphaproteobacteria; order Rhizobiales; family Rhizobiaceae; genus Nitratireductor. The sequence goes on along the minus strand of NZ_CP161920.1, from coordinate 929,739 downwards.
TCGACGCACCGTCGCGACGGATCGTGTCATGGGACCCGCGTCGCCTTACATTCTTCAGGCCGGCGCGGTGATCCCTGCCGCGCTAATCACCGGCATCCGTTCGGATCTGCCGGGACAGATCACAGCCCAGGTGACGCAGAACGTCTATGACAGCCCGACCGGCGCGCTCCTGCTCATCCCACAAGGAAGCCGCCTCATCGGCGAATACGACGCCGGCGTGACCTTCGGCCAGCGCCGCGTCCTCTTGGTGTGGAATCGTCTCATCCTGCCCAACGGCCGGTCCATCGTGCTGGAGCGCCAGCGCGGTGCCGATGCGTCGGGCTATGCGGGCCTGGAAGATGGAGTGGACTACCATTGGTGGGATCTGATGAAGGCGGCGGGCCTCTCGACGCTTCTTGCCGTCGGTGCGGAGCTGGCCACGAGCGATGAGGACCGTCTTGTCCGCGCCATCCGCGAAGGGGCGCAGGACACGGTGAACCAGGCCGGCCAGCAAATCGTCCAACGGCAGCTTCAGGTCGCCCCAACGCTCACCATTCGCCCCGGCTTTCCGGTCCGCGTGATCGTCGCCCGCGATTTGGTCCTCGAGCCCTATGGAGCGCATTGATGAGCAATCTCAAACTCGGTCCATTGCCCAGACTCGGCGTGGTGCGCATCACCGTCTCGCTGCCGGAGCCACTGAAGGAGGAACTCGACCTCTACGCCGCCGAATATGGCCGGCTCTATGGCGAGGTCGATACCGCAACCCTGATCCCCCACATGCTCGAATCCTTCCTGCGGTCGGATCGCGGCTGGCGGAGCCGCAAGGCCAAGGCTGTTGGTAAATCACGACCCACGACCGGAGGCCAGCCTGGCGCGGTCGGCCGGACGAATCCGGCCGACACCGATCATTGAGCACGCCGGCCCTTGCTGCTTGACGGCCAGTTCCCGCGCGAAGCTCAGGAAGCGCCGCAGGGCCGGATTGTCGCTTGAGGGTGACCAGACGGCGCTGAACGGCACGATGTCCTCGTTCGCGGTCAACGGACGCAGGGTCAGATCAGCATGGGACATGCTGGTCCAGCCCTGGGAAACCAGCGTGATGCCCTCGCCAATGGCGACCATGTGCATCAGCGTCTCGACCGTGACCTGACGATAGCTCACATCAGGATAGGTGCTGTAATCGGCGATGCGGCGCACGATATAGTCATGGACCTCCGGACCGGGCTCCATACTCGAGACGATGAACTGCTCCTGCCGCAGTTGCGGCCAGTCCACGGCATTGCTGTCCGCGAGCGGATGCTCGGCGCTCATGGCCACATGGACCCGCTCGCGCCAGAACTCCTCGACATCACAACCGGCAAGCGGCGCGTTGCCGGTAAAGAACGCGACATCCAGCTGCCGCGCACGGATTGCGCGCAGATGATCCTGTCGCCCGCCATCGAATATAACGAGCCTGACACCCGGATAGCTTTGACGATAGGTCGCGATCAGTTCGCGAAGGAATCCGCCACCAAGTGTGGTGATAATCCCGACTTTGACCGTGCCCTCTTCGACCCTGCCTGCGGCGCCGGCGCGTTGCAGGACGGCCTCCGCCATCTGGAGAACAGGAATGATGTCATCGAGCAGCTGGCTGCCGGCATCGGTGAGGCGCACCCCGGAGGTGGAGCGCTCAAACAGGGAGATGCCGATAGCATCCTCGAAATTGCGTACCTGACGGCTGACGCTGGACACTTTCATTCCAAGGGCGCCGGCGGCACCGGAAAAACTCATCTGCTCGGCAGCGGCGAGGACATAGCGCAACGCCCTCATATCAAATGGAAGTCCGTCCGAAGGCCAACGTACAGGCCGCTCCCAACGTGGCGCGTTCGATTTCTCCATCGCCGGCCATCCTCCCTCGTGTCCCTCTCCCTTCGTTCGCGCTAGGTTTCCTCGTTGGCCGCTCCCATCGCAGTCCTTATAAATGAGACAGCATCCTCGCTCGCCCATTCGGCCGGACCGTTCATATGGGCGAGAAGACACCCCTCTCCATTAACCAACAGCGTAACCGGCAGGCCCAGCGCTAAGCCCTGCTTCTTAAGGCCGTTGAATAGGGAGAGTGTCTGTTCGCTATAGTATCTAAGATTGTCGATCCCGATTTCCTTGAGAAAAGCCAGCGGTTTGTCATTTCCGCCGGTATCGAGGTTTACGGCAATAACCTCGAATTTTTCGCCTCCCACTTCATTTTGAAGTGCGTCGAGCGCCGGCATCTCCTCACGACAGGGAGCGCACCATGTCGCCCACAGATTAATCAGCAGCGTTTTTCCCTCGAAGTCGCCGACGCTTACTGGTGATCCGTCCGGCCCACTGAATGTCATTCCACGCATAGATCGCGGCTTTTCTGTCGTAAGCATTGCCGCGACCGCGCCCTTTGAGGCACTCCTTATCGCCGTCAACTGATCTGGCGAAACTGAGCAACTATCCGATACCGCGGCTTCAGCGACGCTCTTTTGCCTTTCATCGGAAAAGCCGCCTGATACCAAAATGCCACCCAGTCCGGCCAACATTCCAGCAACCATAGCTAAAACTATCCAGACACCGGTAGACGGCCCGGCGTTGTCTTTTGCCATTTGTAGCAACCTCCCGATTATTGATTCGCCATTACGCCACGAGCGCTGATCAGTATTTATCCATCCCGTTGACGGATCAGGCGCTTCAACTTCGAAAGCATGACACTCGCTTCTTCCTCGTAGTCCATGGTGCCGAAAAACCTTCCGTCCGCATCCATGAGGATAACGCTGGCCGTGTGATCCATCGTATAATCACCACCCTCGAGCGGGACCTTCGCATGGTAGATCTTGTATGCCTTTGCGACGGAATCGATCTGTTCGGCGGTGCCGGTAAGCCCGATGATGCGGTCATCGAACGCCTCGAGATACTGCTTCATCTCCTCAGGCCCATCGCGCTCTGAATCAACAGAGACGAACACGAAATTGAGCTTGTCCGCATCCGGACCGAGCTGCTTTGCTAATGTTGTCAGTTCGAACAACGTGGTCGGGCACACATCCGGGCAGTATGTGAAGCCGAAGAAGACTGCGCTCGGCTTGCCTAGCAGATCTTTCTCCGTCACTGTCTGGCCTTCGGTTCCAACCAATTGGAACGGCCCGCCTACAGTGGCGACACCAGTGCTTCGGAACTGAATATTCGGTTGTCGCTCCTTGGAGATGATAGTAACGGCTGCGAGGGCCATGCCGACTGCAAGCACCGCAGCCGAAAGTAGTCCGATCGTTCTCCCTCGCATCAGTTTTCTCCATCATGCGATGACGCAGAGCCACCCTGATGATCCGACTGCGCCTGGCCGAGGGCCCCGGCCGCGAACTCAACCTCTACCGAACCGGCCAACTCAAACTGAAGAGTGACTGGCACCATGTCCCCTTCTTTGATCGGCTTGACGAGGTCGATCAGCATGAGATGGTATCCGCCTGGGGCGAGCTCAATCTTGCCACCGGCGGAAATGACCATCCCGTCAGGCACCGGGCGCATTTTCATAATGCCGTCGCTCATTTCCATTTTGTGGATTTCGACGCGTGATGCCGCGGTAGAGCTGGCCCCCACGAGCCTGTCAGTCACGGCCCCATTGTTGACCGCGTCGAAATATCCGCCGCCAACCTTTGCTGCCGGAGACGTAGCACGTGTCCAGGGATGATTAATCACGATGTCGCCAACACGAAAATCATGCGCGAACGCTGTGGATGCAGAGACGAAGGCGGCAGTTGCCGCGAGGATACGGATATACTTGAGCATTGATTTCTCCATGCAACAAAACGAGCGCAGGAACGCGCCGGATCGATTTTCTGTCAGATGAAGAATGAAGGTGGCGCCCGCGCTCCGAGGGACGGGACGACGAGTATGTCCGGCGGATCACCCTTTTCGAGCGGCTGCATGCGCTCTCCGGGCGAACCATGCGGTATCAGCGCAAGCAGATCTAACCATACCGGAGGCACCGTCGGCCCTGATGAAGCGGCAGACTTGCAAAGTGCCGCGCAACAGTCCTTACCGAGAAATCCGAGCGGGTTATCCGGGCTGCTATATTTGTTGCCGGACGGCGCACAGATGACGAACACTGGTGCAGACGGGCTGATAATCATAACCGTCTTGGCGTAAGCCGATGCCAGGCCCTGAAGCAAAATGAGGTAAGCAAGCAAGCCGACGGCGAGACCGGTTATCCAGCATCCACTTCTTATTCCGCGTGCAAGTTGCATGGCTAAAAGCTTAACTGGCCCCGTCAATACCGTCGATGTGACATGTCGCAACACTCAATCGGCGGCAACTCGGAATGAAACGACATAATGAGCGTCGCATGGAACAAGATCTCTAAAGGATTATAGAGCTTTCATGCAGCGGGATGGCAGCACCTTCCTTTGGTTCAGGCTTTGCGCTGCCATCCAGTATTGATTTGTCAGACAGGTTCAGGCCGCCGGAACGGCATTCAGAAGTTCGTCAAATAGCTTCTTTGCTTTAGGAGGGTGTTTGGCTGCTCTGGCGTCTTCCAGATTGACGGGAGCTCCAACAGAAATGAGCATCACCATTCCCATTCCGTAGTGAGGTGCGCATTTCACACCATAAACTCCTTCCTTTTCGATAGTGATGGTGATTTCCTCATTGAGTTTTCCTGCAAACGCCTGAGCTCCTTCGGGAAGCATCTCCTTGATGCTAACTGCGTTGTGAGACTTATCTGTAGGAACGAATGTCACCGTGTCGCCGGGAGCTGCCCGAACAAAGTCGGGTTCATACACCATGGGACCTTTCTTTCCCTTGTTCAGCATCTGGACCTTGTGATTGGTTCCGGACTGTGCGCGCGCAGACAACCCAGACACGACCGTAAGCGCAGTTGCACCTGCGAGTATCTCGCGTCTTGTCAGCATATCAAACTCCTTGATGTTGTTAGCGGTGAACTCGTTCCCCTTGCCTGACTCCTTTCGGTCAGGTTGTTTGCGATTTTTGCATCGGTTAACGAGCGAGGGACGTCCTGCTCTCTCGGCGTTAGCGAATGCGAGATGCGATAGACCGATGCGGGCGGAATGTTTCGGATGACGCTTCCGAGCAATTCAGCTTTCAATCCGCATTTAAGAAGGATGCCTGCAGGAACAGGGCAGCGTATGCCATAGGTGAACTGAAACATGTGGCCGCTCGGCTCAAGCCTGAGCGCCGCGCTCCGGACGATCCGGTAGATGCTCCGGGCAGACATCGACAGAAGTGGCAGACCGCTTACGATGGCATCGTATTTTGCATCCTTATCGACCCCTGCCGCCGACAGGCGCGCGGCGTTGCCTCGAACGATCCTGATGCCGGGGAAACGTTCAGAGAGCAAATCTGCGAAACATTCATCCAGTTCGACCAGGGTTAGTTGGTCCCGAACAAGCCCCCGCGCCAATAGGGCCTCTGTAAAGACACCTGTGCCTGGTCCAAGCTCAAGGACCCTTCCGTCGGTGTAACCGACTGCATTTGCCATAAGCCCGGCCAGAACCGGGCTGGAAGGCATGACCGCGCCTACCGTCAGCGGATCAGCGACCCAACGGCGAAGAAACGTCAGATATTGCGACCTCTGAAACACTATCGAGCGCTGCCTATGTTCGGATTCCCCGCCATGCGAGAAGGCGCATCGCATTGGCGGTGACGAGAACGGTTGCGCCGGTATCAGCAAGGATCGCGGGCCAGAGCCCAGTAATCCCGAGCACGGTCGTTACGAGGAAAACGGCTTTCAGCCCAAGCGAGATAACGATGTTCTGCCAGATGTTGCTCATCGTCAGCCGCGACAGGGACACCATGTTCGCGACGTCTTTCACCCGGCCATGCAAGATCGCAGCATCCGCCGTTTCGAGCGCAACGTCGGTTCCACCGCCCATGGCAATGCCGATGTCGGCGGCGGCAAGCGCGGGCGCGTCGTTGATGCCATCGCCTACCTTGGCTACAAAACGGCCTTCCCGCCGCATTTCGCCGATCATCCGCTGCTTGTCCTGCGGCATCAGCTCAGCGCGAGCTTCCATTCCAAGCGAAGCGGCGATGGCTTTCGCGGTACGAGTGTTGTCGCCGGTGAGCATGACAGAGTCCGCCCCGAGTTCGCGCAGAAGCGCGATACCCTCTTTTGCGTCCTCGCGCGGTTCGTCGCGCATAGCGACCAGACCGGCAATCTCTTTGCCGGCAAGAAGCACGGAAACTGTCTTGCCTTCATCGTTGAGCGAGGCGATCCGGGCGGCAAGCGCGGCATCGATCTGAACCTCCTCTGCGGCCGCACGGGGCGATGCAAGAAACAGCTTTTCGCCGTTGAGCGTGCCAACCACTCCTTTCCCGCCAACCGCACCGGCCTCCGACGCAGTGGTCAGCGGCACGCCTTCGCTGTCAGCTTTTGCAAGGATGGCGACGGCAAGAGGATGGCTCGATCCCACCTCGAGCGCCGCCGCGAGACGCAGGGTCTCCCGTTCATCCCTTGCGACACCGATGATGTCGGTCACCTTCGGTTTGCCTTCCGTCAGGGTTCCGGTCTTGTCAAAGGCGACCCGGTTTACCTTGCCGAGATTCTCCAGCACCGAGCCGCCCTTCATCAGCAAGCCACGTCGCGCGCCCGCTGAGAGTGCGGCGGCGATTGCCGCCGGTGTCGAGATGACCAGCGCACACGGGCAACCGATCAGCAGGACCGCAAGGCCGCGATAGATCCACGTGGCCCATTCCGCGCCAACGACTAACGGGGGAATGATTGCGATCAGCGCAGCCACCACCATCACGCCGGGCGTGTAATATCTGGAGAAGCGGTCGATGAAGCGCTCGGTCGGGGCCTTGGTCTCCTGCGCTTCCTCTACGAGAGTGATGATACGGGCAATCGTGTTGTCGGCAGCAGCGGCCGTAACCCGCACCCGAAGCACGCCTTCCTGATTGACGGTACCGGCGAATACGTTGTCGCCTTCTTCCTTGCGCTTAGGCACCGACTCGCCCGTAACCGGCGCCTCGTCGACAGCACTCTCACCCGACAACACCACGCCGTCAGCCGGCACACGATCGCCGGGACGCACCAACACGATAGCGTCGACCGTAAGGCTCTCGGCCGGGACGGTCTTCGTCGCACCGTCTATCTCGAGCAGGGCCGTTTTAGGCATCAGTGTTGCAAGAGCGCGAATGGATGCTCGCGCGCGCCCGGTTGCAATGCCTTCGAGAAGCTCACCCACGAGGAACAGGAAAACGACAACCGCCGCCTCCTCGGACGCATCGATGATCACGGCGCCTACGGCCGCTACCGTCATCAATGTCTCGATCGTGAACGGGCTGCCGTTCAACGCGCCGAACAGGGCACGCCGGGCGATGGGGACGAGCCCGACCGCCATGGCAACGACGAAACCCCAAGGCTGCGTCTGGGGGTAAAGCTGTGCAAGGCCGAAAGCGATCGCCAGCGCGGCCCCGCATAATATGGTCAGTCGCGCCTTGGAGGATTTCCACCATGGCCCGTCAGAAGGTCCGTGATCGTGCCCGTGCAGGCCCGCGAGAGCGTCCGACTGGCCGGTGCTCTCACTCGAATGATTGTGAGTTCCCTCGGCATGATCATGGTCGCAATCGGGGCCGTGACGATGCACCGCGCCTTCCATTGCGACGGGAGAATCCGTCGCGGTAATCGGGACGGTCTTGTATCCGAGGCTACCAATCTTTTTGGCGAGTGCGTCTATGTCAATGCGGTCGCCATGGGTCACGGTCATTGTTCCGGCCACAACCGAAACCTTGACGTCTGCGACGTCGTTGAGGCGACGTACAGCAGTGTCGATCTTCGTGGCGCAGCTTGCGCAATCCATGCCCTCGACCCTGAAGCGGGTCTGGCGTTCAGCAGCACTCATGGCTGGTCTCCTGTCATACAGGAGCAAATTTATAAAACCTCAGGTGGCTGGAGGGTCAAGCACAATTATCGATTTGGTGCGGCTTGTTGACTTTTACCGACAGGTCCGTGAATTGGCAGATTTAATAGAGAAAGCGTGGGGGCATTTTGTCTGTTTGCCGTCGTCGTCTGGCCGACTTCTTCATTCCATTGGTCGCTCTGGCGCAGGTTATCTATTTTGGAGCCCAGCTCGGTTCGCACCTGCTTGCCCGTGATTTGTGGGCAGCGGACATGGCGAACTTTGTTCGGCCACACCTTCTCGCTGCGGGAATAGGGCTGTTTGCAACTGGCCTGCTGTTGCCATCCCGGCTAACGCGGGTGGGCGCTGTGATCTCATGTCTTGCTGCTATTTTTCCGTTCGTCTTCCTGCCCGCCCCGGCCAGCGAAAGCGACGGCGTTCGGTTCACGATTGTTTCCGCTAATGTCCTCTCGGACAATCGCAACCCACGACCGTTTCTCGCCATCGCGGAAGTCGCTTCGAGCGATATCATCGTGCTTCAGGAAGTGCGTCCCGTCTGGCAGGACGCGCTGGTCGACAGCGGATTATGGCGCTACGAAAGCAACCGCGACCTTCGGGCAAATACCGACATGAAGGTGTTCAGCCGCTTTCCGATCGTCAGCGAGGAGGTTGTCTCACCAGCAAGCCGTGACACGGGAGGCCGGCACCCGCTCAGGCTCGAGCTCCTGATCGAAGGCAGGCCGGTGGTTCTCTATGCTGTTCACGCGCAAACTCCGCGGAGGCCATCGATGTGGCGAGAGCGGGCCGCGTATTTTCGCGATCTGACACAAGCGCTACAGTACGAAGATGGTGATGCAGCTGTCATGATCGCTGGAGACTGGAATATGCCACCCTGGTCGCTCTTTTTTCAGGACTTTCTCGCAGAAACTGGCTACCGCACTACGGAATCCGCGTGGTGGCCAGCACCTACGCGATTTAGCACCCGCTTCGGCAACATACCCGCGCTGGGCACACCGATCGACAGGATTGTCATCTCGCCTAATATGGGGCTTGTCAGCCTCAATCTCGGACCGCGCTTTCAATCGAACCATCTTCCGGTTATCGCGCGGCTTTCTCTCCCCTAAATTTGGGTCCTGTTTCGCTTGATCAAACGGTTGCCAGGAAAAATCTCGTGCGCTCGCGAATATTGTTGTCTCTGCTGGCCGGTACCGCTTCCACCATTGCAGTTACTATTGCCGCAAATGCCATGCCGACCGGCGTCTTTCTGTTCCATCCTGGTGCCACGGCTCCTAGCGCAGACGAATGCCGCAGTCTTACTGTGCGTGTCCGGCCCTCCGTGGAAAAAGCTGAGGCGTGGTACTGGGGACGCGCGCCGTTCGGCTCGGATTTGGAGTTCTACATGTTCCTGAGTCAAACAAGGATGGAAACGACGTTTTCGGCCGAAGGCGACTACGACACGGGCGAGCTTCGCAATCTGCAAACGAAAGGCGATGAGACCACCTTTGACCTGATACCCGACGAACATCCCGCGGAAATCATAAGGGGATCGATCAGGCAGAGCGGCGACGGGTCGGTGTTTGCCATTACGCTATATGGCGTTCCCATGAGTGCGGCCGAAACGGACCGAGTTACGTATTACTGCAGCTTCGATGCGGACACGCAAACCTGATGGTCAGTGTTCGGTTGTGCAGAGATCGTGGTTCGCGAGCGATCTGATGACATAGCAATCCTTCATATGGCCATCGTGACACGTGCCGACCATCCGGGCGAGTTCGTGCTCGAGTCGCGCCAGTCGGTCGATCTTGTCACGAACCATATTCAGTTGGCGTACGGCAATCTGATCGGCATCCTTACACGGGCGCTCGGGATGAGCGCTAAGATCGAGGAGTTCACGGATAGCCTCAATAGTGAAGCCGAGATCACGTGCATGCTTGATGAACGCCAGGCGTTCCCCGTCCGACGGTTCAAAACGGCGCTGATTACCCTCCGTCCGGTCTGCGGGCTTCATCAAGCCCATTTCCTCATAGTACCTTATGGTCGGGACCTTCACCCCTGTCTGCTTTGACAGCTCTCCAATGGTCAGCAAACATTGTCTCCTTTTTCATTCTCAGCCCAGACTCATGTCCTCCCCGCCGCTCTGCAACAGGGCATATTGTCCGACGCGCTGAACTATTTGTGATCATCGTCAGTGAACGCAGACCTGTATCTTGGGCAATCCTCCGATTGGGCAATCATGAAGCCAAACCTGTACCACCTCCTCCTGACCGTAGCTTTGGTTCCCGGTTTTACAGCTGACGCCGGTGCTCGGGAAATTCAAGTATCGCACGAGAGTTCATCGCAAGTGCTTCAGATCGAGCATGCAGAGGTGCTCATCTCCTCCGCAGATACTTCGTCGTCGACGATGTATCTGACGATATGGAACGGAACGACATCCTCCGAAAATCTTGTCAGTGTCGAAAGCGACAGCTTCACCGGCTTTAGGGTTTCCAGAAACACCTTCGGCCGGCGTGAGCGAATAAGCAACGTTCTGACGATCCCCGGCCATGCCGAGCTGAAGATGGTGGAACCGGGAATTCATCTGGCGCTTGACGGATTTGTCGCCAATCCACTCCGGCCAAATACCATTCCAATCACATTACGCTTCGAAGGCGGCGGCTCCATCACGATGAATGCCAAAATTGTGCAGGACAAAGGAGACCTGACCCACCATCGTCATGGCGAACAAGATACCCCGTTCAAGTGATGCGCGATGACCGTAATCGGTCGGTAAATGCAACGCTAAAAAGCGCAGATAGATTTTCAAGACATTTGAATCTAATTTATCATATTGATTTTATTTGATTTTTCCCGCTTTCGCATAGGTTGTCTCCGTCAACAATCGGAGAGGCCGAGCAATGAGGATTATCTGGGGCGCAGCAATTGTTTTTCTCATGCTTTGCTCAGCAGCGCTGGCAAGCGCAGCGCATTACAATCCCACGCAATCCGGTCGCAATAACATGACGACGTTTGGGGTAACCTCGGTACCGTACGGCTACTATGACTACTGTCAGCGTTACAGTGATCGCTGCGCACGCCGGGCGGGCGGCACGATGATCGAACTGACGCGACCCGCATGGAGCGACATCGTTCGCATCAATGCTGAAGTGAACAGCATTCCCGCCTTCACGGACATGGAAATCTACGGCGTAGAGGAATTCTGGGAATACCCGACCAGCGCAGCGGATTGTGAAGACTACGCCCTTCTCAAACGCCAGCGACTGAACGAAATGGGCTATCCGCTGGGCGCGCTGCTGCTGACGACTGCACGAGATGCCAGAGGCGGCGGTCACGCTGTACTCACCGTCGTCACTTCGCTGGGAGACTTCATCCTCGACAATCTTGAACAGAAAGTTCTGCTGTGGAGCGACGCGAAGATCTACTTCCTCAAGCGCCAGTCTCAGCGCAACCTCAACCAGTGGGTGAGCCTGCGCACCGACGAGGAACTCCTTATATCGTCCGGCAACAGCCAGGCGCCTTCCACAGCTGCGACAAATGTGAAGAAGTAAACGGCGAAATCTCCGTATATCATCTCCATGGAATTGTGACCGAGAACCAGACACGCCAGAGCAAACACCAGTGTCAGAGCGCCGTAAGCGGCGACACCCGCAGCAAAGAACGAAAATACATAAAGCAGCATTAACTGGACCGCATGTCTCCCAAGACTGCGGTCCATTGTTTCACGGGAGAATGGAACCGACCATTCAAAGCTGGGTGATCCAGATGTTACCCCTGCGTCGACACCGCTACAGGAGGACGTGTCTCGACTCGTATGTGATACAGGCTGAAGCTGAACACAGCGGCGATGAAAAGGACGAGCCCGAGAAGCACGACCATGTTCATTTTTGATCGGCGGCGAGTGAGTCGCTGCGTTTCTTCACTACTCAGTTGTTCCAAAATCTTAACCGTTCCAAATTGTTAAGAAACTCCCCAAGCGGAGTTTTTCCCTTTAAACCTCGTCCGATGCGAGTAACAGGCGGGCCGCTGCGGTGATGTGTCGCTCGCGGATTTGTCAGGCGCAACGGGTCATTAACTATGATAGCTACAGAATACGGATGGTGTTCTCCGTCGCTTGGCGGATCGGGTCTGGTTCTGTTTCATGCTGTATGCGCTCAAAGCAATTTCTGTCGGCCTTGTTGTCATGTCGCTCAGCGGTTGCGTCTCGAGTGTGCTGGATGTCGACAATAAGGCTTCCCAGCCAATTCCCGCCTCGCTGGTTGCCGAGATGTCAAGAAAGTCGATGTCTCCCGCATCGCCGATCCTTGTTCGTATCTTCAAGCAGGAGAGCGAACTGGAAATATGGAAACAGGATCGTACCGGAAAATATGCCCTCCTGAAGATGTATCCCATGTGCCGATGGTCGGGAAAGCTCGGTCCGAAAACCCGCGAAGGCGACCGTCAGGCACCGGAAGGATTTTATCACGTCAATGCGGGAATGCTGAATCCCACGTCCCAATATTACCTGTCGTTCAATCTGGGTTACCCGAACCGGCTCGAAGCGGCATTGGGGTATTCAGGCGACGCCCTGATGGTTCATGGCGCCTGCACCTCCTCGGGGTGCTATGCGCTAACGGATGATGGGGTCGCCGAGATTTATGCAGTCGCGCGCGAAGCCCTGAAGGGCAGTCAACAATCCTTCCAGGTTCAGGCTTTTCCATTCCGCATGACGCCGCAGAATATGGCCAAGCATCGAGAGGATCCCAACTTCGAATTCTGGACCGACCTGAAGCGCGGCTATGACAGCTTCGAGGTCACCCGTCGCCAACCCAAGATCTCGTATTGCGGTGGCCGATATGTCGTGGATACAGATTTTGAGGGCGGTGAGCCACGCAGCCCTCTGGCCGCTTGCCCTCCGGCCATCAACCAGTCTCATCCTGCGATAGCCGGCCGCACACAGACTGACTTACGGCAGGCGGACCTGCTGGTTTCAAGCGGTAGCGCGTTGTCCGCGCATTCTTATGTAGACGGCGGCATGCATCCAAGCTTTCGCCGTCTGCTGGAGCGGAACGGTCAGGATGCGCTGGCTAAGCGAACCTCACCCCGTTCTTCTGTGCCCGTCAGCCGGCCCGCCGCAGCGCTCGCGGATCCTCACTCTCCGAACGAGTGACGGATATGTTGCGTGGTTTTCTGTCATTGCTGGCCGCTCTGTTGCTAACCCTGCATTTGAGCGCTGCCACGTCCATTGCGGCGCCGGCGACAGACGGTCGCAGCCTGGTTTCATCAGATCTCTTCATAGATACTGGAGACAGCTCGGAAATCTCTGCGGTCGACGACAACAATCCCGCACCGGTACCCCTCCCGTCATCCTGTCATGATCATTGCGCCAAACTGATGGTCTACACCGCATATCCCTCGGCCCCATCAACTGTTGAACTACGCAGCGATTTTGGCCAGTTCCGCTTGGAATCAGCCGGCGTATCCGGCTTGCTCCGACCTCCCCGATAGCAAGGCGCAAGGGGTGTGAATACGACGGCGGGCGAGTCTTTGTCCGTCGAGCAATGTATCGCATTTCGCCCTTCAGTACGACCGCAAATCGCGGCGATATTGTCAGCTATAAGGAGCGAAGATTTGAGCTCGAATTATCAAGACGTGATGCTATCACGTCGCAAACTTTTCACTGTGGCTGCGGCCGCGACCGCAACTGTGGTTCTGCCGGGCTGTGCGACAATCCAGGATGCGCCAGCCACTCCCGAACCCGAAAAACCGACCGTAGATGTCGGATATGCCCGGATGTACGGCGCGATGCCGGAAGAAGACTATCCCATCCCTGCTGTCGATTTAAGCAAGGTGAAACGTCGCTTCTATCGTCAGCTCGTCAACGATCCGACAGGCGAACGGCCTGGGACGATTGTAGTCGACACCTCCGCATTCCATCTCTACCTCGTGCTGCCCGATGGGAAGGCGATGCGCTACGGCGTGGGGTTGGGGCGTCAGGGTTTTACATGGTCAGGGGCTGGTGTCGTTCAATACAAGCGGCGCTGGCCGCGGTGGACACCTCCTGAGGAAATGATTGCGCGACAACCTGAACTGGAAAAATACAGCGCAGCCAATGGCGGCATGGATCCAGGGCTTAATAACCCGCTTGGTGCACGTGCGCTTTATATCTTTCAGGACGGCGTGGACACTCTTTATCGAATTCACGGCTCGCCGGAATACTGGACCATCGGCAAAGCCGTATCGAGCGGATGCGTCCGGCTGATCAACCAGGACGTCATCGACCTCTATAATCGTGTTTCGACGCCAGCGCCGGTGATCGTCCGTGGCAGTTCGACCGCTTAGCCGTCAGCATGAAAAATCACTTGAACCTCTAGCGGGCAGAGCTTGTAGCCTCCGGCTTTCAAAAGGATTCACCCATGAAACGTCGCAATTTTCTCATCGGCACTTCAGCCATGGCGCTGGCTTGCGCTGCATCGCCACTGGCATTTGCACAGTCAACCGAGCAGGAGCTTCTCGAGCCAGGAGCCCTGCCGGACAAGACATTCGGCGCCGACGATGCACCTGTAACTATCATCGAATACGCATCTCTGACTTGCCCGCATTGCAGAACATTCCATATCGACGTCTGGCCCGGCCTGAAGGAGAAATATGTCGATACCGGAAAGGTGCGCTTCATCATGCGCGAATTCCCGTTCGACCCGCGCTCCACCGCCGGCTTCATGCTGGCGCGGTGCGCGGGCGACGAAAAGTGGTATCCAACCCTCGATCTTCTTTATCGAACCCAGGAGACATGGGCCCGCGTCTCAGACGGAACGGGCGCCATGAAATCTGTCATGGGCATGACCGGCATGGACGAAGCCGCGTTCGAAGCATGTCTTCAAAATGAGGAGCTGATGCAGCAGGTGCAAGCGGTTGCAGAAGCTGGGCGCGGCTTTGGCGTCGATTCCACCCCTACGTTCTTCGTCAATGGGAAAATGTACAAGGGTGCTCTAAGCGTCGCGCAGTTCAGCGACACCATCGATCCGCTGCTTGCAGCGTCGGGCCAGTAGGGACGCCATCAGATGACAATCTTATTCTCCAACTCGTCAAGAAGCCTGCGTCGGATCGCCCTGGCCCTTCTGATGACCACAGCATGCAGTTCGGCATTCGCACAGCCGGAAGACGTTGTCGCCCGCGTGAACGGTAGCGACATAACAGGTGCAGACGTCGCTGTGGCTGAGGAAATGTATGGTTCCCAACTCGGGACCATGCCAGACGATGCCAAACTCTCTGTTATCGTCGATACACTTATCGAAATGCGGATCATCTCTGACGCAGCGAAGAAAGCAGGTATCGCAGATCAGGACGAATACAAGCGCCAGATGCAGTTCTTTGAACAGCAGACACTGCGGGCCAATTTCATGGAGCAGAAGGCCGCTGAAGCCGTTACCGACGACGCTATCCGCCAGATCTACGATCAGCAGGTCGCTTCGATACCGGTGGTTACCGAGCGGCGGCTGCGCCATATCCTGGTGGCATCTGAAGACGAGGCGAAGCAGATCATCACTGCTCTCGGAGAAGGTACCTCCTTCGCCGACCTTGCCGCCAAGAGCTCCCTCGATGCGGTATCGAAAGTAAACGGCGGGGATCTGGGCTTCGTCCCCGAGGGGCAGACAGTCCCGGAAGTCGATGAGGCGGCCATGAGGCTGAAGACAGGCGACTACACCAACGAGCCGGTGCGGTCTCCATTCGGGTTTCACGTCATCAAGCTCGAGGAGAGCCGCGACAGGCCGCCACCCGCCTTTGAGTTGGTCGAACCACAAATTCGTCAATCTCTCAAGGCTGCCGAAGAGCGTCGGATTTCAGGTGAGTTGCGGGCTACCGCCACGGTCGAAAAGCTCGTGCCGGATGTCACGCCTCCGCAGGAGGATGATGGCCATGACCATTGACCGTCGGGCGTTTGGCTTTGGCCTTCTGGCTGCCGCTGCCGGTTCTCTCACGCCGGTCAGCGCGCTCGCAAATGGTCGCCCTGTCAAAATTGAGTCGCGTTTCCTTCCGCAACGAGTCAGACACACATTCATGGAGCCTGTCGGGACCATCATCGTCGCGCCGCGTGAGCGGTTTCTGTACCTCCTGGAAAGCCCAACGCTGGCACGCCGTTATGGAATAGGGGTCGGTAAAGCCGGGTTGGCGTTCAAGGGCAGCGCTATTATCGAGCGCAAAGCCAAATGGCCCTCATGGCGCCCCACGCAAAATATGATCAAGCGAGACCCGCAACGCTATGCAAAACACGCAGGCGGCGTTCCAGGTGGTCCGAACAACCCCCTCGGGGCGCGCGCGCTCTACCTCTATCGAGACGGACGCGACACCTACTACCGCATACATGGTACCAACGAGCCATGGACGATCGGCAAGGCGGTGTCGAACGGATGCATCCGTATGCTCAATGATCACGTCCGGGAACTCTATGAGCTGACGCCCATCGGGACGCGCGTCGTGGTGGTCTGATGGATCGATACGTCCTCGTCATCGGGGCGGGCCAGGCCGGTCTTGCCGCAGGCTTCCATCTGCGCAGGGCCGGCCTTCCTTTCATCATCGTTGAGGGAAGCAACCATGTTGGCGACGTGTGGCGTAACCGATATGACAGCCTCACTTTGTTCACCACACGCCAGTTCAGTACGTTGCCGGGATTGCAGATTCCGGGCAACCGCGACGGCTATGCCAATCGCGACGATTTCGCTGAGTATCTTGAAGCCTATGCCCGGCACTTTGAGCTTCCGGTCAAACTGGGATCGTACGTATCGCGCCTGGCCAAATCTGCCGATGGTTTTGAAGCGAACCTCTCAAATGGCGAGATCATTGCTGCATCCGAAGTACTAATCGCCACCGGATCATTTCAGGTTCCGATTGTTCCTCCAATTTCAGCCGAGTTGGGCTACGAGGTGCTGCAGCTGACAGCAGGAACATTCCGTAACTGCAATCAGTTGCCTGACGGGCCCGTCCTGGTAGTCGGAGATGGAGCAAGCGGACGCGACATTGCGATCGAATCCAGGAAGCGCCAACCCGTCCTTCTCTCCGTTGGCAAGCCAAGAAAGCTGTTGCCAGAACATATTCTGGGAAAGTCGATCTGGTGGTGGCTCAACCTTGTTGGCGCATTGGAAGCACCAGCGACATCTTTCCGCGGCCGAATGGTGAGGAAAACCGACGCTTTCCCGGACAGAAATCTGCGGGACGAGGTGTTACAGAAACGTGGCGTCAGGCTCATGAGTCGACTCGTAGGGGCTGAAGCAGATGTCGTGAAGTTTTCTGACGGAAAAGTCGTTCAGATCCGCACGGTGATCTGGGCGGTGGGCTATCGGGATGAAACAGATTGGGTCGACATCAAAGGCGCGGTTGATGCCAAGACCGGCTTCCTCCACACAGAAGGCGTGTCTCCGGTTAAGGGCCTCTACTTCGTAGGGAGGCCATGGCAGCGCAGTCGCTCTTCCGCTCTGATCATGGGCGCGTGGCCCGACGCCGCGTCAGTGATCAGAAAACTGGCGGCTGATCACTAACGGGCATGAGGACATGCCTGTCGTTCCCTGACGTAATTGACGTCAAATCTACGATAAGAATGAATTGTTGAAAACGTCCGCACCGCACAAGTGCGCGGGTTCCCGACGATAGGCTCCTACAATCTCGGCAGAGTGCTGCATCCGTGACAAACCGTCTCGCGCAGCTCCCCGCGATTGATCCCGCCGCGCCACTCTGCTTCAATATTTTCAGAAATTTCTGAAAGTTGTGAAGTAGAGAGCCATGAACCTTTCCCCGACCATCCAGTCGTTCGTCCTTCATTTCGGTGAGATGGGCAGCCGCTGGGGCATCAACCGCACGGTCGGGCAGATTTACGCCCTGCTTTATGTTTCGCCGAAACCGCTCTGCGCGGATGCCATAGTTGAGGCGCTCGGAATCTCGCGATCCAACGTCTCGATGAGCCTGCGCGAGCTTCAGGCGTGGAACCTCGTCGTTCTCCGCCACGTGCCTGGCGACCGGCGTGATTTCTTCACCGCACCCGAGGATGTCTGGCAGATTTTCCGTACGCTGGCCGAAGAGCGCAAGAAGCGCGAGGTCGATCCGACCCTGTCGGTGCTGCGCGATCTTCTGATGCTTGAACCCGTCAATGACGACGAGCGTTATGCCCGCGCGCGCCTGTCAGAGATGCACGGCCTGATCGAACAGGTCACCAACTGGTATGACGACGTCAAGAAACTCGATACCGGACGGCTCGCGTCGCTGCTGTCGCTGGGCTCGAAGGTCACGCGGTTTCTCGATGCGCGCGACAGGATCATCTCGATAGGACGCGGCCGCCGAAAGGTGGATAATTGATGAGCGGTTCGCGAACCCTGAACGGGCACTCCACGGCAACCGCACGCGCCGCCGCTGGTGCGGATGAGACGCCCTTGCACAGAGACGACCCGGACGCAATCGCGGCGACGGCCAGTCTTCCCCGTTTCGCCACATTCCTCCAGCTCTCGGCGTCGCTGCTGTGGATTCCGCAGGCAGCGGCCATCGCCTTCGCCATCGGCAACGTGGCCAATGCCGCTTCCGCACGCGCGGCGATACTGCCGGCTCTCTGCGTCCTAGTTCTTGGTGTTGCGCGCGCAGCGCTTGAGCGCGCAGGCACCACCCGCGCCTATGATGCCGCCCGCGCCCACCTCTCCACCCTGCGCGCCCGCGCCGCCGCCGCTGTTGCAACCCGTTCCCCACTCGATGCCTCCCGGCCTTCGTCCGGCCTCGTCGCCAGCACGCTTACCGAGCAGGGCCGACGCCATCGTGCCCTATCTGGCAAGGTTCCAGCCGCTGCGCATCCGCGCCGCCGTGGTGCCGCTGGTCATTTTCGGCTTCGTCTTCGCCTTGTCATGGGTAGCCGCCCTCGTGCTGCTGGTGGCCGCGCCTGTCATCCCGATCTTCATGGCGCTGATCGGCTGGCAGGCAAAGGCGGTCAGCGAAAGGCAGCTCGCCCGCCTGGGCGACATGAATGCCTTTCTGCTCGACCGGCTGCGCGGGCTTGCTACCATCCGTGCCTTCGAGGCGGTGGATGCTACCGCGCTGCAGTTGCGCGCCAATGCCGAAGGCCTGCGAACCTCCACCATGGCGGTACTACGCGTCGCGTTCCTGTCATCGGCGGTTCTGGAACTGTTCGCTGCGCTCGGCGTGGCGCTGGTCGCCGTCTATATCGGCTTCCATTTCCTTGGCGAGCTGAATTTCGGTGCGTGGGGAGAGAAACTCACGCTGGCGCAGGGCTTGTTCATCCTGCTGCTCGCACCGGCCTTCTTCGAGCCGCTGCGCGATCTGTCGGCGGCCTGGCACGACCGCGCCGCCGGGCAAGCCGGACTGGAAGCTCTTGAGCGCAACACGCGCGGCGGCACGCAAATCGTCGGCAATGCCGAAAGCTCGGCCGACGGATATTCAGGCCCGCTTTCAGTCGAAATCGATGGCCTTGCCTTTAGCCATGCCGGATCGACCCTCGACATTTTCGCCGATTTCGCCCTGTCCATCCGTCCCGGCGAACACGTTGCGGTGATGGCGCCCAGCGGCGGCGGAAAATCCACCCTGCTGGCGCTTGTCGCGGGCCTTGCATCGCCTGATGCCGGCACGATCCGGATCGGTGGCGAAGCTTTGAACCATGAGAACGCCGCCCGGCTGCGCAGCAAAATCGCATGGCTCGGCCAGCCGCCACATATCTTTTCCGGCACGCTTGCCGGCAATATCGCTCTCGGCAGACCGCAGCTTGGCAAGGCCGAGATCGGCCGGGCGCTGGAAGTCGCGCGGCTTGGCGAGGTGGCCGCGCGGCGTGGCTCTACCCCCATTGGTGAAAATGGCGAGGGCCTCTCCGGCGGCGAAGCCCTGCGTCTGGCGCTGGCGCGCGCGGCGGCCGGCCCGCGCCCCGGGCTCATTCTTGTCGATGAGCCGACCGCACATCTCGACCGCGAAACCGCTGACGAACTCACCGAGCGACTGATCGCCGTGGCGCAGGGCACAACGCTTGTCGTGGCAACGCACGACCCCGCGCTCGCCGCGCGCATGGATCGTGTCGTCTTGCTTCCCACCATCGCCGCACCGATAGAACAGGTGCCCGCATGAGCCGGCTCTCCAGCCTTCGTCCTGTCATTGCCCTGTTCTGGGGGGGCGATCGACGCATGCTCGTTTACGGCGTGCTTCTGTCGCTATCCACCGCGCTCGCCGGCATAGCACTGCTCGGCCTGTCAGGCTGGTTCATCGTCGCAACATCAATTGCCGGGGCGACATCGGCCACGGCGCTCGCCTTCGACGTCTTCATGCCGTCGGCGGGCATCCGGCTGCTGGCGATCGGCCGCACCGCCTCCCGTTACGGCGAACGGCTCACCACCCACGATGCGACACTGCGCGTTCTGGCGCGGCTGCGGGAGACCGTGTTTCGTGGCTATGCCGGTGCAAGGGCGGCGCGCAGTCTGGCAGCCAATCCGTCGCGCATGCTCTTTCGCCTGACAATCGATATTGACGCACTCGATTCCCTTTATCTGCGCGTGATCGCGCCCGTTATGGCCGCCGGTATCGCGGCGATTTTCGTTGCGGTCGCTCTTGCCTTCGTACGTCCGCTGCTCGGCCTTGCCGTTGGTGTCGCGCTCATAACTGGCGGTCTGGGGATTCCTTTCCTCGTGTCTCGTCACGCTGTCACATCGTCCCGACGCCGTGCCTACGCGCTCGAGGTGCTGCGCTCACGCGCCATCGATCTTGTACGCGGTCAGGCCGATCTGGCCATGGCGGGCCGCCTCGGCGCGCATCTGCGTGCAATCGAGGCCGCTGACATCCGTCTGGGTGGCGCTGACCGTGCACTGAACCGCGCGGAAGCAGACGCGGGCTTCGGTCTCAGCGTGCTCTCGGCCATGCTGCTTTCCGGCGTCCTTGTCGCAACTGCCTTCCTCGCCGAAGCTGGCACCATTGGCGCGGCCGTTGCGGCATTCGCGGTGCTGCTGGTGCTCGCCAGTCTGGAGCCTTTCGGCCTGCTGCGCCGCGGCGCGGTGGAATTCGGCCGCACATTGCAGGCCGCGGCACGGCTGGCCCCCCGGCTGGCGCCCGATGCCGTCCAGAAGAACCAGCCAGCCATGGCGACTGGCATTGCGATCCGGCTCGACGATGTCGAGATACGCCATCGCGGCGCCGATCTGCCAGTCCTGTCAGGCGTCACTCTTACCATTCGTGCCGGCGAAAGGGTTGCGCTCGTCGGCGCCAGCGGAGCGGGAAAGTCATCATTTCTATCCCTGCTTGCCGGCGAATTGACGCCGGTAAAAGGCGTCGTGCTTGCCTGTCCGCTGTCCATGCTCACCCAGCGCACCGAGCTGTTTCGTGACACGCTGCGCGGCAATCTTGCGATAGCCCGGGCCAGCGCAACCGATGAAGAGATGCTCGAGGCTCTGAGGCAGGCCGGCCTTGCCGACCATGTCGCGTCTCTCTCGACCGGGCTCGATACGATGCTCGGCGAAGGTGGCGCGGGCCTGTCGGCCGGGCAGGCGCGGCGGCTTGCACTGGCGCGACTTCTGCTGCTCGATCCCCCGCTATGGCTGCTCGACGAGCCGAGCGAGGCGCTCGATGGCGAAACGGCGCGTGATCTGCTGGCACGCCTGCACGCCTGCGCAAGGGGCCGCACTGTGCTCATCGCAACTCATATACGCCGCGAAGCGGACCTGGCCGATCGCATCCTCGTGATGCGCAACGGCCATATGGTGGCCGACATTGCGCGCGGCACAACCGAATTCAATGCAGAACTTAGCCAATTGAGGCCCGATTGAAAATGACCTGCCGGAGCCAGTCATGGAACTGAACATTGTCGACCTGTCGCGGCTGCAATTCGCACTCACCGCACTGTACCACTTTCTCTTCGTGCCGCTCACCATCGGACTTTCGATCCTGATGGCGATCATGGAAACGGTCTATGTCATGACCGGCCGCGACATCTGGCGCCAGATGACAAAGTTCTGGGGCACCCTGTTCGGTATCAACTTCGTGCTCGGTGTCGCCACCGGCATCGTGATGGAGTTCCAGTTCGGCATGAACTGGAGCTATTACAGCCACTATGTCGGCGATATATTCGGCGCGCCGCTGGCCATCGAGGGCCTGATGGCCTTCTTCCTCGAAGCCACCTTTGTCGGTCTGTTCTTCTTCGGATGGGACAAGCTGTCGAAGCTCGGACACCTTGCCGCGACATGGGCCGTGGCGCTCGGCTCCAACTTCTCGGCGCTGTGGATTCTCATCGCCAATGGCTGGATGCAGAACCCGGTCGGCTCCGTCTTCAACCCGCAGACCATGCGCATGGAGGTGGAGGACTTCTACGCCGTTCTTTTCAACCCCGTTGCGCAGGCCAAGTTCGTTCACACCGTGTCGGCGGGCTACGTGGTGGCCTCGATCTTCGTACTAGGTGTCTCGGCGTGGTATCTGCTCAAAGGACGGCACATCGCGCTCGCGAAGCGCTCGATGACCGTCGCGGCTTCGTTCGGACTGGCCTCGTCGTTATCGGTCGTGGTGCTGGGCGACGAAAGCGGATATCTCTCCACCGAACACCAGAAGATGAAGCTCGCGGCCATCGAAGCGATGTGGCACACCGAGCCGGCCCCGGCCGCGTTCACCATCGTCGGCCTGCCCGATCAGGCCGAGCGTAAGACTCACTACTCCGTCCAGGTTCCATGGGTCATGGGCCTGATTGGCACCCGCTCGCTGACAACGGAAATTCCCGGTATCCACGAACTAGTCAAACTGGCCGAGACGCGGATCCGGCAGGGCATCATGGCCTTTGATGCGCTCCAGTCGATCCGCGAGGCCGGCAGCAGCGCGGCCATACCGGCCGACGTCGCTGACCGCTTCGAGGATACCGGCCACTATCTCGGCTACGCGCTGCTGTTGCGGCCCTACCTCGATGACCCGCGCGAGGCGACGGATGAACAGATCACCCAGGCTGCGTGGGATACGGTTCCCAATGTTCCGACGTTGTTCTGGTCCTTCCGGATCATGGTCGGGCTCGGGATATTCTTCATCCTGCTGACGGCCACCTTCTTCTACCTGTCGGCGCGCCACCAGCTCGACCGCTATCCGTGGCTGTTGAAAGTCGCTGTGTTCTCGATCCCGCTGCCGTGGATTGCAGCCGAGGCGGGCTGGATCGTCGCCGAGGTCGGGCGCCAGCCATGGGTGATCGAGGGCGTTCTGCCAACCGCCGCCGCCGTCTCCGATCTAGGCGCGACGACGGTGCTTTTCACCATTGCCGGCTTCGCGGCCATCTACACCGTGCTGTTCATCATCGAGATGACGCTGATGCTCGCCGCGATCCGCAAAGGCCCCGAAGAAGACCACGAGCCGGAGCAGAAGCTCCTGCCCGACGCGCTCGAACCCGCGGAGTGACCGTCATGATCCTGCATGAACTCATCGACTACGAGACCCTGCGCCTGATCTGGTGGCTGCTGCTGGGCATCCTCATCATCGGCTTTGCTGTGATGGACGGCTTCGACCTCGGCACTCAGACGCTGCTGCCCTTCGTGGCCCGCACCGATCTCGAGCGCCGCGTCGTCATCAACGCCGTCGGCCCGGTCTGGGAAGGCAATCAGGTCTGGCTCATCCTCGGCGGTGGCGCGATCTTCGCCGCTTGGCCGCCGCTCTATGCCGTGTCGTTTTCCGGCTTCTATCTCGCGATGTTCGCCATCCTTGCGGCCCTCATCCTGCGCCCGGTCGGCTTCAAGTACCGGTCGAAGCGCGACAGCCAGCGCTGGCGCAACGGCTGGGATTGGGCGCTCTTCGTAGGCGGGATCGTGCCGGCGTTGATCTTCGGCGTCGCCGTCGGCAACGTGCTTCAGGGCGTGCCCTTCCGGCTCGGGCCGGACCTGCGCATCTTCTACGACGGCACCACCCTGTTCGAGCTACTCAACCCGTTCGCGCTGCTGTGCGGCTTGCTCTCCGTCGTCATGCTGATGATGCACGGCGCGTCGTGGCTGGTGCTCAAGACCAGCGGCCCCGGTCGCCGACCGCGCGCGCCGCTTCGGCACAATCGCCGCGATGGGAACCATCATCCTGTTCGCGCTCGGCGGCCTCTGGGTCTGGACCGGCATCGACGGCTTTCGATTCGTCTCGGAGATCGTCACTGACGGCCCGTCCAATCCGCTTTACAAGACGGTCGAGCAGGGCGCCGGTTTCTGGTTCACCAATTACACCGCCCATCCATGGATGATCGCCGCGCCCGCCCTGGGGTTTGGCGGCGCGCTGCTGGCGTTCGCATTCCTGGCCCTGCGCCTCGAGGTGATGACGCTTCTGTCGAGCGGCCTGTCGGTGCTCGGAATCATCGCCACTGTCGGTCTGGCGATGTTCCCCTTCATCCTGCCCTCCTCGATTGACCCACGCTCCAGCCTCACTGTCTGGGACGCCTCGTCCAGCCACCTGACGCTATTCATCATGCTGGTCTCAACGGGAATCTTCCTGCCGATCATCGCGCTCTACACCACGTGGGTCTACCGCGTGCTGTGGGGCAAGGTGGACGAAAAGCAGATCAGCGACGGCTCCGGCCACGCCTATTGAGGCGCATGGGGCCGAAAAGCGGCAAACCGTTTTTCGGCCCTATGTGCAAGCAAAAGAAAGGAGAACCATCATGTGGTATTTCGCTTGGCTGCTCGGATTGCCGCTCGCCGCCGCCTTCGCCGTCCTTAACGCCATGTGGTACGAGCTGATGGAGGACAATGAGAAAAAGGATGCATCGCCTTGACTAATCATCCTCGTCGGCACCGATCAAGTCCTGCCGGCCGCTGTAAGAGAATATGTGCTCAACTAGAACCCGTGACCTAGAGGGCCCTAGAAAGCGGTATAATGAGCGCTAGCATGATCGGCTGGTGCAGCAAGTAGATCACCAGGCTGTGCTGCCCCATCCAAATCAGCGCATTGGCTAGCTGACCGGCTGGAAGGAAACGATCGACTGCGCCTACCTTTCCCTTGTCGACCAGCACTTTTGTTCCAGAAATCCCGATGAGGGTAATGCCAACCCACGGGAAGATCGGTACGAAATCGTTGCTCGGCGGTGCATTTTGCGCAAATCCAATCCAGGCAAGCCAACGTGTGTCAAAGAGTTCCGACTGCCATAAGGAAGGAACCACCAGCATGCCAACGCCAGAAGCAAGACTTAGCCACCAAGGTGTACGCTGGAATAATGTACCAACTAACGTCGCAACAGCGATCGCATGCAAGATGCCGAAGTAAATGAACGTCGCCGGAAAAACATACCATGTCACCAGCGTAATGGCCGCGGCTGCGACGCCAATTTTCGCAAGGCGAAGCAGATAGGCACTCGGCCGGAACCGTGAGCGAGAGGACAAGGCTAGGCTGATCCCGACCAGCATCATGAAGCTTCCGGCCAGAAGACGCCCGAAGCCTAGCCAGAGCGGATGGTATGCGACGCCCGAGATGAAGCCAGTAAATTCCAGATCCCATACGAAGTGGAACAGCACGACGCCCGCGATTGCCAGACCGCGCCACGCATCGACCATATAAACACGGGCTATCATTACGATATCGATTCTCCTTTCGGCGGAACCGTTTCGTAGAAGCTCATCCGGCTAGAGGGTCAAGATGTCGCTGTTGCAGGGCATTGAACCTCCAGCGGGGTGAGGTTGTATACGCGGGTATGGGTTTTGAGATCTCAAATATCGGCGTGGTGGCGGCAATCGCTGCCGGCGCCGTTTCCTTCCTGTCGCCGTGCGTGCTTCCGCTGGTGCCCGGCTATGTGTCCTTCATAGCCGGCACCGCCACTCAGGATAAACGCAGCGATCCGGATCGCGACAAGCTGTCTGTCGCCTGGCTGAGCCTATGTTTCATCCTCGGTTTCTCAACGGTGTTCGTCATACTCGGAGCGGGAGCCACAACCCTTGGTCAGTCGCTTCGCGCCTACAGTTACGAAGCGGGCATCATCGGTGGTGTCATTGTCATCATCTTCGGCCTTTTCACCACCGGAGTTCTGCGTCTCCCCATGCTGCAAAGGGATGTCCGCTACCACGGTAGCCTGTTAACAGGCGGGCCGACGGGCGCATATCTGCTTGGTCTGGCATTTGCGTTCGGCTGGACGCCTTGCATTGGCCCGATTCTTGGAGCGATACTGACAGTCAGCGCTGTGTCGGCAACGGCACTGGATGGTGTAGCGCTCTTGGCTCTCTACTCCCTCGGGCTGGGAATACCCTTCTTTCTGGCCGCGCTTTTCACAGATCGGTTGATCGCATTCCTTCCCGGCCTACGTAAAACTGGTCGAGCGTTGCAGGTGACCGCAGGCGTCATCATGATTGTTATGGGCCTTGCCATGGTGAGCGGCTACATGACCTGGTTCGCATTCTGGCTGCTGGAGAAGTTTCCGGTTTTCGGGTCGATCGGCTGAACCCTGAAATTTTTATAAAGGACCGGATCGACGAAGGGCGCCGCGGGGATCGACCTGAACGGTTACATGATCGATCGCGTAGCGCTCCTTCAGCCAGGCCGTGATTACAGACGGCAACTGAAGCGGATCGCCGTCCATTGCCGGCGTGACATGAACCGTGGCGACCACAGTGTCATCCGTCAGCGTCCACGCGTGAAAATGCCCAGCCTCCTCTACCTGCGGCAATTTGCTCAGTTCCAGTTCGACGTTGCTGGCATCCAGCCCCCGCGGCACCGCCTGCAGAAGCACACGGATCGATTCGCTCACAAGCGTCCAAGCCGAGCGAACGACAAGCAGCGCCACCAGAACCGAAAGGATCGGATCAAGCACCGTCCAACCCGTCAGCATAATGCCGATGGCGGCAGCGATGGCTCCGACCGATCCCAGTAGATCGCCGACGACATGGAGAAGGGCTCCACGAAGGTTGCTATCACCCTGGGAGCCGCGCATGAGAATCCAGGCTCCCCCCAGATTGACCAGTAATCCTATAGTCGCGACAATGAGCATGGGACCCGCCAGAATCTCCACTGGCTGGTTGATCCGGCCAACAGCTTCCCACGCGATCCATGCGACCAGAAGAAGCAGGCTCGCCCCGTTTGCCAGCGCGGCAAGGACGCGCACGCGGTGGAATCCGTATGTCCGGCTATTGTCCGCAGGCCGGCGAGCTACCCGATAGGCGATCAGCGCAAGAAGTAGTGCTGCCGCGTCCGACACCATGTGACCGGAGTCCGCGATCAGTGCGAGCGAACCGGAGAGCCAACCGCCGATTGCCTGCACAGCGGCGTAACCGGCAGTGAAGATGAAGACGAGCCGAATACGCCGCTCATTGCCGGCTGTCACCGCCGTTCCGTGATCATGCCCATCATTCGGCCCGTGGATTTGCGAATTCATTCTCTAGGTCCCCTCCAGGGTCTCACTTCCGGTTGGAAATTAAATTCGGCTTCAACCGAGGATGATAGTCATCTGAACTGTATCTAACGCGAACGTTCCGCGCACGGACTCGTCCTACTGAATTCTATGCGGTCTCTTAGATCGCCATAAACGGAACGCGGATGCCAAAAACACTCGCAAGCAATGTAAAATTAAGTGCGAGAACGATCGTGGCTCCGACGAACGCAAGCCATTTCGTGGCCGGCCGCATGGCGTAACTACCCATCACATCCCGTCGCGAGGTGAAAATGATCAAAGCGATCATCGGCACGGGTAGGGCAATCGACAAAACGACCTGGCTCATCACCAAGGCCTGGGTCGGGTTGACGCCCATGGCAACGACCACGAAGGCAGGCAGCATTGTCACGAGGCGTCGGAGCCATATCGGGACATGGAAATGCAGAAAGCCCTGCATGATTGTTTGACCCGCCATGGTGCCGACCACGGAACTTGAAACGCCCGAGGTAATCAGGGAAACGAGAAACACGGAAGCGGCTGCCGTACCGAGCAGCGGTGTCAGCATATGGTAGGCAGTCTCGATCTCGGCAACGTCGCTGTTGCCTTGATGAAAGGCGCTTGCGGCCATGATAACCATCGCCATATTCACCATGCCTGCGATGGCGAGGGCAACCACAACCTCAATGTTGGAGTAACGCAGTACCTTGCGGCGATCATTCTCGTTCCGGATCTGGACGCGGGACTGAGTGAGGCTCGAATGCAGGTAGATGGCGTGCGGCATCACCGTAGCGCCAATGATTCCCACTGCGATGGTCAATGCGGGCCGCGTCCGGAAGCTGCGGCGTAATCAGACCTGTAGCGGCCTCTGTCCAGTCGACAGGGGCTATCACCAATTCGATGAGGTAACAAAGGCCAATGATCGCGACCATCGAGCCGATGATAAGCTCCATCGGCCTGAAACCATGTTTCTCAAATATCAGTATGCCATACGTCACTATGGCCGTAACCGACATGCCCCAGAATATGGGAAGGTCGAAGAGCAGCGCCAGACCGATCGCACCACCGAGAAACTCGGCCAGATCCGTCGCCATGGCCGCCACTTCGCTGACCACCCACATCACCCAGACCACTGGTGCGGGGAACCGGTCCCGGGACATTTCAGCAAGGTTCTTCCCCGTCACGATGCCAAGGCGGGCGGACAGTGCCTGGAAAAGCATGGCGATAAGGTTTGCGAGAAGCACGACCCAGAGTAACTGGTACCCATAGCCTGCGCCGGCCTGGATGTTGGTTGCGAAATTGCCCGGATCAACATAGGCGATTGAGGCGATCACTGCCGGTCCGACAAAAAGGAGGCGGCTGGTAAAGCCGCGACGTTGGCCGGAAAGCACTTCAGCCATCCCGTTACGCGTGCGCTCTGTATCGTACATGACGGTATCCAAATGCCGTTGCGCGTGGCGTTATAGCCTATGCTATATTTAGTTCAATAGGGCAATCTAATAAGCTTCATGCATGATGAAAACCTCGAGTTTGCCTATTTTCGGAAACAATTTTACCCTTGGCTAAATTTGAGCCATGGGCTCATCTCTCCAACTAGGTGACCAACAGCTACTGATGACAAAGTCAAATAACTCACCGCCTCGCCCCGCCCAGCACGCGCGTCGCTTCGCACATGTCCGGGAATGTCAAGCAAGCGCTCTCATCGAAGACTATGTCGAGATGATCGGCGACCTTATTGAAATCAATGGAGAGGCAAGAGTTGCAGACATCGCCGCGCGAATGGGCGTGGCGCAACCTACCGCAACCAAGGCTGTCGCAAGACTGAAACGCCAGGGTCTGGCAACGTCAAGGCCCTATCGCGGGATATTCCTGACCGACGAAGGCAAGCAGCTCGCGGACCGTGTACGGTCACGCCACCTCATCGTCGTTCAATTCCTCGTCGCCCTTGGAGTGCCAGAGGAAACAGCGGAGATTGACGGCGAAGGCATCGAACATCACGTGTCAAATCAAACTCTCACTGCATTCGAAAAATATTTAGCAGACATCAAATCAAAATGAAAGAAATTGAGCACACAATACTTTGCCTGAATCTCTGAAATTACACAAAATAATCTACTTTCCCTGAATTGCAATCATTGTTTGCAACTAGATGTCTTGGACAAAGGGTATCCATATTTTGTTATCGGCTCTCTTTTTCCTCAACCAATCCGATGTGATTCACGGTTCCGTTGAAGAAGGCCGTGATGAGTGATTTGTTTCTGCTAAACGAGCGCCAGATGGCACGGATAAGCTGTCGCTGTTCCCGTATCGGATCCAGAAGGAGGACTGCGGGATGAGACTGTTTGTCGGGTTAGATGTGTCGTTGGCGAAGACCGCGATCTGCGTGGTCAGCGAACACGGGAAGATCGTGAAGGAGCCACAGGTCGCCAGTGAGCCCGAGACGCTCGCGAGTTGGATCGGAGAGCAGAATGGAAGCATCGTCGCCATCGGCCCTCGAGGCCGGCCCCTTGTCGCAATGGCTTCATCGCGGATTGTCCGAGGCAGGTCTGGACGTCGTTTTGATGGAAACTCGGCAGGTCAAGGGCGCCTTGAAGGCCATGCCGATTAAGCACACACTGCGCCGCTCAGCATCAAGCCGCCGCCACGTCCGCCTGCGGGCGGACAATTACGCTCGCCCAAAATCGCTTGACTGGGACGGCCCCGTTACCAAAGTCCTGAGCCTAGCGGTGCCGAAGGAAAAGATAGTTCCCACATATAGGGGATTGAGTGCCCGCTGGCGCAGGAAAATCAAATGCTGCAGTGCATGAAACATCTATCCGAAATCTTAATGGCTGCAGACATAAACGAGCCGCCTCGCGTATTACTAGAATGGTCGTGTCGGAGCGTGCTCAAATTGAAACGCTAAAACTCAGTCCGCTTATTGGTCATATCCAACCGGCGGCATACCCGCTTCCAAAGCTCACTTTTGGCGAGCCGTTTCGATTGCATCAGCAAGGGGTTTCTTTCCGACTGCCCCCTCGATGATCTGCTCACCGGCAATGAACGAAGGCGTACCCGTCAGCCCAAGGCGTTGCGCAAGTGCGATGTTATCGGAGATGATGCTCTCCACCGCAGGCTTGGCCATCTCTTCAGATAACTGTTTGCGATCAAGGCCCATCTCCTCTGCCAGACCCAACGCACGGTCACCGTTTATTTGTCCCTGCATATCCATCAGTTTGACATGGAAATCGGCAGCGACAGAGTTGCCTTTCAAGCGGCTTACGGAAAGCGCCACCTTCGCTGCCTCGACCGAACCCGGCCCAAGAATCGGAAAATTCTTGAGTACGACCCGCAGTTTGGGATCCTCGTCCACGAGTGCTTTGACGTCTGGGGCTGCCCGCTTGCAGTAGCCGCAGTTAAAGTCGAAGAATTCGACCAGCGTTGCGTCCCCATCCAGATTTCCTAGGATTACGTCATCGCCTGAGCGGAGCAGCGGATCTGCTTCCGCCTGTACAGTCTGTGACCTGGCTTGGGCTTGGGCCGCTTGGTTCCGCTTTTCAAGCTCCCCAAGCGCTTCCTCGATGATCTCGGGATTTTGCAAGATGTATTCGCGGACGATCTTTTCGACCTCGCCGCGATCGACTGTTTGAGCGAACGCTGGCGAGGACGCTAACAGCATCGCGAAAGCGAAGCAGCTCAGCCGGTCCATACGCGCAACCTTCATGATTCATCCCCCCTCGGTGTTAGTCGAACAATCGGCCGAGGAATGAGCCATGCCTTCGGCCGTGGTGACCGCCATAGCCATGGCGGTCATGGTCGCTATAGTCGCGGCGATGATCTTCGCGGCAGTCACTGGATGCATTGCGTGCAGGCGTTTGTATACGCCCGCGATCTAGCTGTTGCTGAGGATACGGAGCATCTTCAGCCGCGCTGCGCTCGATGATTTTGTCGAGTTCCCCTCGATCCAGCCATACCCCCCGACATTTTGGGCAATAGTCGATCTCAATGGCTTGTCTCTCGCTCATGACGAGGTCGACCCTGCAAAGTGGGCAAAGAAGGCCGTGGCCTTTCTCACCGACTCCCTGGGAAGTTTCTAGCATTCGTTGTCTCCTGGCAAGCTTGTGCGGGCGACCAGAGCACCCAGTTGCCATAACGTAAGACCTCCAGCAGGTTGAGGTTCAAGTGTGCAAATGTCGCAATATGCTGCTCAAACACGACAGCGCTGCTGCCGGCGTTTGGACACCGGCTCAATTTGCAGTCCGTTACACCTACAACAGATGCTTAATCAGGATCATCGATCCAAGGCCACTAGGCACAAGGCCTCCGAGCAACTCAGCCTTCTCCAAGGCGGGCCCTTCGAGGACAAAACGAGGAAAGAAGCGGTGGCAGATGAGGGCGGCGTGCAAGAGCTTGCTCTACAATGGGAGCTGCCAACCAGAAATCACAGCCGCCTGTCGCAGCTCTTCAATCACTTCAATGCCGACGATACCGGCGAGGAACCAGCTGACGTCTTTTAGCGACCGAATGAATGCTTGGGACTGGACAAGAAGAATATCCTCATTTTCCGGAATATAGCGGCGCGGAAAGAAACGCGGGACGCGGGCCATGTACAAAATATAATCCGTCCCAAACAGGCTAAGGAGCCTCTTCTCTTCATTCTTGATCACAGATCTGTAGTAACCAAAAAACACGACGGCGCTTATCACCGCCAAAGAAATATTCTGTGCCGCAAGGCATACTCCAATCAGCCCAAGGAAGGAGAAAAAATAGAGCGGATTTCTGCTGAGCGAATACGGACCGCTTTGGCATAAATCCAGATCCTTTCGTCCACCGATGTATAAGGTGCACCAGAGCCGGCCAAGGACTGCCGCAAAGACCAGAAAGAAACCAAGAAACTCGACCAGGCTGTAGCCAAGTGTTTCAAAACCTTCCGGCTGAGTTGCAATGAGCATGGTCAGCCACGCTGGAGCCAACAGCCAGGTAACCAAGGTTCTTTTTCGCTCGACCGGCGACTTCGCATGCATCGACTTCAACAGTTATCTAGCTCCAGCCACCACCAAAGGTGCGATAAAAAATATGCGATCCGATTTGGGTCATGCGCTCCATGGAGCGAGCCCAACGCGGGCTAACGTAGGTGGCATTGTAATGGGTCGATGACGCGACTTCGGGTAAGAAGATCTTCCCACCGGTGACTGCCATCGCCACATCCTTTGCCAGACCATACGCGCGTCGATCTGCAATGACATCTGGAATGCCGTCGCAGGCAAAGGAAAACTGGCATCTGTTGACCCAGCTGTCGTTTTGATAAACTACGTTGCAGACGCTTGCTGGATATGCAGGGTTACGCACACGATTGAGAATGACCTGCGCGACCGCGGCCTGGCCCTTAACCTCCTCGCCCCTAGCCTCGAAATAGATCGCGGTTGCAAGGCACTTTTGCTCGGCGCTTGAAAAGACGGATTTCGGTAGGGGCTGCTTCATCCAATCGTGGTCACCTTCCGTCGTGGGCGGGACGAAGCGACCGGCTTCCTCATCGGTCCCCAGCAGTACTGCGAAGGCACCGGATGAAGCATGGAACCCGTCCTTTGGGGTATAAGCTGTGGCCAGGATGTCTGCGCCATCGTTGTTGACCAGTTCAGCAAGAACCTGTGGTATTCCGACGAGACGATCGTCCGACGGGCTATGAAAAGTCGATTGACTAGCCGCGATTTCAGGATCAGATTGGTTTGCAAATCCTCTTAGAAGATAAGCCGTGTCAGTTTCCGATGCGAACAGGCGGGCGGCCAACGTCTGCCTGGCGAACCGAACCTCCGGGCTTGTTCGGGATGCCACGCTAAGGAGGCGCGGCTTCTTTGTTTCTTCGACCACTCGCTGAGATGTGAGGGAGAGTTCTCGTTCTACAGGCAAATTAATGCGCTGGCTCGGGACTACCAGATCCAGATTTCCGACGTCACCGGGAATA
The DNA here is from genome assembly GCF_040819555.1 of Nitratireductor sp. GISD-1A_MAKvit. Classification (GTDB taxonomy): domain Bacteria; phylum Pseudomonadota; class Alphaproteobacteria; order Rhizobiales; family Rhizobiaceae; genus Nitratireductor. Next base: position 896,687 of record NZ_CP161920.1, on the reverse strand, counting down.
TTTGCGTTGCGCAGGCGGAGCTCCTGCAAATGGGAACAGTTGTCGGATCGCTCGACATAGGCCGCCCACCGATCTGCGGTCGGACCGATCTCACGTTCGGATTTAGCGTCCCGGATCCCGGTGGGCGACGCAAAACCGAATACCAGCCAACTCGCGCAGAGAACTGCAAGCACCCGCTGGCGACCACCCAATGATCGTCGCTGGGCAGCGACCTTCGATTTCGACCGCAAAATCTCATTCCTCCGAATGCCCACACGCGGAAAAGAATCGAGTGTTAACCTTGATAGAAAGTTAACACCAGTGCGACTGCACGTCGCGATATCATGGCTGATCCATATGCCCAACTGCGCCTTTACCATCGAGAGAGCAGTGCGGCAGTTGTTCAACATTGAACCGCCCCGGGTTTGCCGGAGGCTCCAACTTCCCAATAGGATGGAGCCATGACGAGCAAAACGACGAACAAGTTTTCCCCTGAGGTGCGCGAGCGTGCGGTGCGGTTGGTATTCGATCACGAGGCTGATCATTCTTCGCGCTGGACCGCCTGCCAGTCGATAGCGGCAAAGATCGGCTGCTCGGCGCACACTCTGCTGGATTGGGTAAAGAGGGCCGAGATCGATACCGGCAAGAGGGCCGGCTTGCCGACGGACACGGCCGAGAAGATAAAGGCTCTTGAGCGGGAGAACCGCGAACTCCGACAGGCCAATGAGATCCTGCGCAAGGCTAGCGCTTATTTTGCCCAGGCGGAGCTCGACCGCCCATTCAAACGATGATCGCGTTCATCGACGATCACCGCGAGGCGCATGGGGTCGAGCCGATCTGCAAGGTGCTGCCGATCGCCCCATCGACCTATCACGATCATGTCGCCAAGCGCACTGATCCCGCGAAGCTGTCGGCGCGGGCGAAGCGGGACCTGGAGCTCAAACCGGCGATCGAACGCGTCTTCGCCGAGAACTTCGAGGTCTACGGCGCGAGGAAGGTCTGGCGGCAGATGCTGCGCGAGGGCTTTGATGTCGCGCGCTGCACGGTCGAGCGGTTGATGGCCGACCTCGGCCTTCACGGCGTCATTCGTGGCAAGCCGATCCGCACCACGGTGCAGGACAAGGCCGCGCCGTGCCCGCTTGACCGCGTGAACCGGGTCTTCCACGCGCCGGCCCCGAACATGCTCTGGCTCTCGGATTTCACCTATGTCAGCACCTGGTCGGGCTTCGTTTACGTGGCCTTCGTCATCGACGCCTACGCCCGTCGTATCGTCGGCTGGCGGGTGAGCAGGACCGCCCATGCGAGCTTTGTGCTCGACGCTCTCGAACAGGCCTTGCACGAACGCCGCCCCGTTCATCGCGGTGGTCTGGTTCATCATTCGGACCGCGGATCGCAATATGTCAGCATCCGCTATACCGAGCGTCTCGCCGAAGCCGGCATCGAACCGTCTGTGGGCAGTGTCGGCGACAGCTACGACAACGCGCTGGCCGAGACGATCAACGGCCTCTACAAGGCCGAGGTCATCCATCGGCGCGGGCCATGGCGAAGCTTCGAGGCCGTCGAGTTCGCCACGCTGACCTGGGTCGACTGGTTCAACAACCGCCGGCTGCTGGAGCCCATCGGCAACATCCCGCCGGCCGAAGCCGAGGAGCGCTACTACGCCATGCTGGAAGAACCGGCCATCGCGGCATAACTTAAACCAGAAGGCCTCCGGCAAACCCGGGGCGGTTCACATCGACGCTGTGAAGGTTTCGCTGATCGACCAAAGCGCACTCGTAAAACACGACGGTGGCAAGGTGTCCCAAGGTGTTATTTTCGAGGCTGTCAAAGGTGCTGGCTACGACGTGCCGCGATGAGAACCTCAGGATTGCAGGCGATAATAGTATTTTCTGAGCCGACAAAGCGCGGAACCATTGAGCTAGCTTCGGCATCGGAAGTGTCGAGGTAATGACGAACTTCTGAAGCGCGTCCTGATGCCGCTTGCGAACGCGCAGGTGGCGCGGGATTTTTTGATGCTCCTATTCGTCAGAGCTGCGCGATAGAACCGCATCCATGGTGATGTCTCAGGGTAGTGGAAGCGTTCGAGGCGGTCGGACACACCATCACGAGACCACGGCCCCTTGTTGCCTCGAGTCGGTGCTCTACCGCGATTTCTGGATTAGCGATCCCGGTAGGGAATTATTCTCGGCAGGGGACTTGAACCTCATCCAACTCGAGATGCTACCGTTCCCGGCCACTGCTTGTTTCGTCAAGTATTTTTGATTTGCTCGCCTCTCATGAAGCGAGGGGCTGGAAGATGTCCTGCGGGAGCGACGGTATGATTGTTGAGCTTGGGCATTTTGCGCTGGTGCTGGCCTTCTCGTTGGCCGCCATACAATTCGCCGTTCCGCTTGCCGGTACTCAGTTTGGTGATTCCAGATTGGCAGCCGTTGCAGGCCCGGCTGCGACGATGTGTTTCCTACTCACTACGCTGTCATTTGTCGCACTGACGTCCGCCTACGTTCAGTCAGATTTCTCGGTAGCAAATGTTTGGGCGAATTCGCATTCTGCAAAGCCAATGCTATTTAAAATCACAGGTGTGTGGGGAAATCACGAGGGATCGATGCTTTTATGGGTCCTGATTCTTACATTATTCGGTGCGTTAGTGGCTTGGTTTAGCAATAATCTGCCACCGACGCTTCGGGCGAATGTGCTTTCGGTGCAAGGGTTGATTGCAGCGGCGTTTCTGCTCTTCATCCTGACGACGTCGAATCCTTTCATTCGGATTAATCCCGCGCCTGTCGAGGGGCGAGATCTCAATCCGATACTTCAGGACATCGGCCTCGCGATACATCCGCCACTTCTTTACTTGGGTTATGTTGGCTTCTCGGTTTGCTTCAGCTTTGCCGTTGCTGCTCTCGTTGAGGGAAAGATCGACGCTGCGTGGGCGCGCTGGGTTCGGCCATGGACGCTCACTGCCTGGATATTCCTAACCGGCGGGATCTCGATGGGCTCTTACTGGGCGTATTACGAACTTGGTTGGGGAGGTTGGTGGTTCTGGGATCCCGTGGAAAACGCATCTTTCCTGCCTTGGTTGGCGGGTACCGCATTGCTGCATTCCGCAGTGGTGATGGAAAAGCGCTCGGCCCTGAGAATCTGGACGCTCTTGCTGTCTATTCTCACCTTCTCGCTTTCGTTGCTGGGAACCTTTCTCGTCCGATCGGGGGTTTTGACGTCGGTTCATGCTTTCGCCAGCGATCCTGCACGAGGCGTCTTTATCCTGATGATCCTCATAATGTTTATTGGAGGTGCGCTATCCCTATTCGCGCTGCGCGCCAATAGGTTGGCGCCCGGCGGGCTGTTTCATCCGATTTCGCGCGAGGGAGCCCTGGTTTTCAACAACCTTTTTCTGGCAACCGCAGCCGCGACGGTCCTGATCGGGACGCTCTATCCGCTCGCGCTCGAGGTGGTAACCGGCGAAAAGATTTCAGTTGGCGCCCCCTTCTTCAATCTAACCTTTGTCCCGCTGGTGGTTCCGTTGTTGCTTGTGGTCCCGCTCGGCCCTCTTCTTGCCTGGAAGCGTGGCGATCTCTATGCCGTCTCGCAACGCTTGTACGTTGCCTTGGGAGCAGCGCTGCTGGCGGCACTCATAGGCTTCTTCATGGTTGATGGAACCAACGCGTTGGCCGCCTTTGGAGTGGGGCTCGCATTCTGGTTGATGTTCGGGTCGCTTACCGACATCGCACTCAAATCTGGCATAGGAAACCTCAGACTCTCAGTCGTCTGGAGACGCTTAAAGGGTTTGACGCGCTCGATCTATGGGACGGCCTTAGCACATCTCGGGCTGGGCGTTACGGTGCTGGGCATCGTCGCCGTCACATCGTTGGAAATCGAGCGGATTGTCGTCATGCGTCCCGGCGATACATTGACGATCGCGGCCTATACACTCAGTTACAAAGGCATTTCGCCCTATCAGGGGCCGAATTTTTCCGAGGATCGAGCTCAGTTTGAATACTTCGATAAGGCTGGTCGCCTCCGGGGTGAAATCACCTCATCAAAGAGGCTCTACACTGCGCGCCAAATGCCGACCACCGAGGCTGGAATTGCTACGCGTGGCTTTAGCCAGCTCTACGTATCAATAGGCGACGTCACACCCGGCGGCGGTCTAGTGGTGCGCGCATGGTGGAAACCGCTGATTTTGCTTATCTGGCTTGGCGGTGCGGTTATGATGCTGGGCGGCACTCTATCACTTTTGGATCGAAGACTGCGAGTCGGGGTACCTTCAGCGCGCAAACTGAAAAGTGCCGTCCCGGTGAAGGCTGTAGCATCATAGATTCAGCCCCCTGTTTCATGTGCTCGATCTTGCCACCAGCGAGACGGTCGACTGGATCTAGGCACACGGATGGCTTCCCACCGCTTGGGAGGGAGGCAAACATAATGTCTGGAGTCATCGAGACCACCGTCTATCATCTCGCCGAATTGACGGACACGGCTAACCAGCGACGCTCACACTCGACCTTCGGCGGCAAGACGCCCGACGAGGTCTATGCTACGGCACAAATGACGGAGCGATTAGCGGGGAGAAACGAACCCGATCCACCTGAGCCAAGCCGCCAGACTGTCTCACCAGCCGGCACCACCTCAATTCACTCTGGCCTGGCCTCACGCGGCTTGAAACTCTTCAGCGTTTAGGAACGCCTTCTCCTCCGAACTGTCCAACAGCGACGCGATCTCGTCACATGTGCGCGTGACCGCGAGTTTCAGCGCCTCATCGATATGAACATAGCCCTGAGTTACACTCTGGGCCGCATGGCCGAGCAACGCCCGGATCGTCAATTCGGAGAATCCAAGATCTCCCGCAACGCTTCCGAACGTGTGTCGTAGAGTATGGGGTGTTACGCCCTCAATTCCAACGCTTGCACAAAGTCTAGCTAAGCATGCCTTACTAGCTGTGAAATGGCCGTCGCCGACATCAGACGGGAAGACATAGGGACAGTTCTGTTGCACCGGCTGGCTGGCAATTAGCTTCGCTGCAGCAGGTCCGATCGCGCGGACCTGTGCGTCCCCCTTGGTATCGGGAAAACTAATGTAGCCTGCATCCGCGTGAATCCAGGCGCGCTGCATCGCTTGGCCTTCGGAAATACGAAAACCCGTGAGCAAAAGAAGCCGGACGATTGCGAGGCCAACAGGATGTTCGCCATTGCGCTCCGCATGCCGCATTGCCATGCCAAGCTTCTTGATCTCAGCCACACTCAGGCGTCGGGTCTTCCTTTTGCCCGCGAGCTTTCGCGCACCACGGCTTGGATGATTCTCGATCTTGCCGAGACGGGCAGCATGACCAAGGATAGCCTGAAGTGTCCCGACTGCCCGAGACGCAACGCCAGGCCCGCCGGCGGCAACGCCGCCGCGGCCTTTGCCTCTCGATTTGGCTGTCTTTCCGGCAACGATGTCGGATTGCATGCCTTCGATGTCGGCGACCTTCAGGGTGTGAGCCAGGCGATCGCCCAAGAGCGGCTTGATGTGCGTTTCGATGCGACTCTTGTCCATGCCAAGTGTCGACTTCTTGATCGGTCGATTGCGGCGTCCAAGGATGCGTCCCGCTTCCGCCTCTGTAAGGTACCAGTCGCAGAGCATCGCAACAGTTGCCTGATGGTGGGGATCATCATCCGTGTCGGCCGGATCCTCTCCAGCGGCAATGGCGCCAAGCTTGATCCTCGCCTTGTCTCTTGCTTGTTCGACGGTAATCACGCCGAAACGACCAAGGTTGATACGCCGCTCTTTGTTGGCAGTGTTGCGGTACTGCAAAATGAATGTTTGCAGACCTGAGGGGAGCAGGCGTACCCCGAAGCCACGCAATTCGCTGTCCCATAGAAAAGACTGCTTGCCTTTTGCCGGCGGGTCCATCGCCTCAAGCGCCCTTTTGGTAAGTTTGGCCATAAGGACCTCCCCTAACTGCATCATCGAAGTTTGCTTACAATAGCACGACGCCTTCGGCTTTGTAAGCAAATTGTAAGCAACACAGGGAAATCAGCAGGCATGAAACGGCGACAGACGGCGATCTAAATTCTGGTTTTGCCTTATATTAACGTACCTTAGACAAGTGCTGGATATAGCAGAGTGGGTAGATAACAACCTTGCCAAGGTTGGGGTCGTGAGTTCGAATCTCATCGCCCGCTCCAGTTTTCCTTGCGACATGAACGGCTTACAGGCTCGGGTCTCCCGGGCCTTTTTGCTGTCTGGCCGCGGGGAGCGGGTGGGGCCATCTACCGGGCTTCCAGCCACTGGCAGACAGCCCGAAACATCAGCGATAACGGCCGTGCTTCTGCAGCACCTCGATCTTGTATCCATCGGGGTCCTGCACGAAAAAGAATCGCGCCAGCAACGTCCCTTCCCGTTCGAACGCCACCACATCGCGTGGTTCCAGCCCTTCGGCCTTGAAGCGCGCATGCTCCGCGTCGAGGTCATCCACCGCCACCGCCAGATGTCCGTAGCCATCGCCCTGATCATAAGGCTCTGTCCGGTCCTTGTTTATGGTAAGCTCGACTTCGAAATCGGCTTCAGCATTTCGCAGGTAAACGAGGGTGAAACCCTCAAAGTCAAACCGATCAGCCACCTCCAGACCAAAGGCAGTCCTGTAAAACGCGACTGATCTCTCCTCGTTCAAGACGCGGATCATGGTGTGAATACACTTGGCCAAATTGCCTCCAATGAAATGTTCCAGCAGCACTCGCCGCGCGGGCAAGGCTGTTTTACCCCGGTTCGAAATCCGGCCAGAGGCCGAGTCCCTGCACAAATGTGATAGATCACATTAATAAGCTATCATCAAAGATTGATGGCTGGCAGAATGAGTGCTAGCTCATAGAGAGTTTCATTTTTCGTTTCCGGGAGGATCATGTGAACAGACGGCGTTTTGCGATTATTGGAGCGGTTTTGTGCGGCCTGGCTGCGAGCGGCGTGGCCCTTGCGCAGCAGCCCCAGTTTTTCCGCATCGGCACCGGCGGCACCGCCGGAACCTACTATCCGATTGGCGGTCTCATCGCCAATGCGATTTCCAATCCACCCGGCTCGCGCCCCTGCGAGGAAGGCGGTTCGTGCGGTGTGCCCGGCCTGATCGCCACGGCCCCTTTCGGCCAACGGCTCGGTGGCAAATGTCAACGCCATTGCCGGCGGCTCGCTCGAATCCGGTTTCTCGCAGTCGGATGTGGCCACCTGGGCCCATAGCGGCACCGGCATCTGGGAAGACCGCGAGCCGGTCGAGAAGCTGCGTGCGATCGCCAACCTCTATCCCGAGACCATTCACCTTGTCGCAAGTGCCGAAAGCGGCATCGACAGCGTGGATGACCTGAAGGGCAAGCGCGTCTCGCTCGATGAGCCGGGCTCCGGCACCCTCGTCGATGCCCGCATCATCCTCGATGCCTATGGCCTTACCGAAAAGGATGTCGAAGCCCACTACCTCAAGCCTGATCAGGCCGCAGAGCGTATGCGCGACGGCGCGATGGATGCCTTCTTCTTTGTCGGCGGCTTCCCGGCCGGCGCCATTGCCGAGCTGGCCAGCCAGCACGACATCACGCTCGTCTCGATTGACGGTGATGAAGCAGGCAAGGTCACCGGCGAGCATGGCTTCTTTGCAGCCAACACCGTGCCAGGCGGCACCTATGAAGGTGTTGACGGAGACGTGACCACCCTTTCCGTCGGTGCACAGTGGATCACCAGTGCGGATCAGCCTGAAGAACTCATCTACGAGATCACCAAGGCTCTGTGGAACGACAACACCCGCAAGCTTCTCGATGCCGGCCACCTCAAGGGCCGTCAGATCACGAAGGAAACCGCGCTTGACGGTGTTGGCATCCCGCTCCACCCCGGTGCGGAGAAATTCTACCGCGAAGCGGGCGTGCTGAGCGAATAACGCTCAGAAAACTCGATGACGAACAATGGACCCGACCTGTCTGATCACAGGCCGGGTCCATCTCTATCCGCCATCGAAATGCTGTTATCATGATCTCCAGAGAGGCTTTGCAGGATGGCCCAGACACCTGAAACCGATCGCGCCGAAGCGCTGACCGAAGAGGAAATGAAGGCGCTTGAAGAGCAGTTCGATTCCGAAGTCCGCTTCAGACCATTGCCGTCCCTGCTCAGCTGGATCGCCGGCGGCGCCCTGTTCATCCTCTCCTGCTATCACTATTACACATCGGGATATGGCATCCCGCAGGCCACCACTCATCGCGGCCTGCACCTGGCCTTCACCCTCGCCCTGATCTTCGTCTTCTTCGCCGCATGGCACCAGCCGCGCGAACCCCGCCGCGGATTGCTCTATCCGCTTGGCATGCCTGTCCAGGATTGGGTGTTCGCAATCGCCGGTGCCGTTTCGGCACTCTATGTTCCGTGGATTTTCAACGAGCTCGCCTTCCGCGTCGGCGATCCATTGCCCATCGATGTCATCATGGGAACGGTGCTGATCGCGGTGCTGCTTGAAGCGACGCGGCGCGCCATGGGCTGGCCGCTGCCCGTCATTGCCCTTCTGTTCATCGCCTATGCCTATTTCGGCCAGTCGATGCCCGGAATTCTCGCCCATCCGGGTGCCAGCTGGGACAACATCGTCAACCATCTATACCTGACCAGCCAGGGCATTTACGGCACGGCGCTCGGCGTCATCTCGACCTATGTGTTCCACTTCGTGCTGTTCGGCGTTCTTGCCACCCGCATCGGCCTGGGGCAGCTCTTCATCGATCTCGCTTCGGCTCTGGCCGGGCGCTATTCAGGCGGGCCCGCCAAAGTATCCGTGCTCTCCTCCGCGATGCTCGGCTCGATCTCCGGTTCTTCCATCGCCAACACGGTGACAACCGGCTCGCTCACCATCCCGGCGATGATCCGCATCGGCTATCCGCGCCATTTCGCGGCAGCCGTCGAGGCCGCAAGCTCCACCGGCGGTCAGATCACGCCGCCCGTCATGGGCGCGGTCGCCTTCCTGATGATCGAATATCTGGGCGTTCCGCTCACCACCATTCTCACCGCCGCGCTGGTGCCTGCCTTCATGCATTTCTTCGGCGTTCTGGTGCAGGTGCACCTGGAAGCGCGCCGCCGCGGCCTGCGCGGTCTCACCAAAGACGAACTGCCCGTCGCGTGGACCGTCTTCAAGGCCGGCTGGCTCACCACGCTGCCACTGTTCGTCCTGATAGCCATCCTCTTGTCGGGCAAGACGCCCTATCTCGCCGCCTTCTGGGGCATCACGGCGTGCCTGCTCGTGCTGGTCATCCAGAATTTTCTGCGTCACGATATCAAGACCGCAGTCATGGAAAGCATCCGCGAGACCTGGGAGGGTTTCGTTGTCGGCGCGAAATACTCGCTTTCGGTCACCGCCGCTGCAGCCCTTGTCGGTGTCATCATCGGTGTCGTCACGCTTACCGGCGTCGGCTTCAAGATCGCCTATATGGTCACATCCGTGGCCGCCGGCTGGGCGCAGAGTGTGGCAGACGGCCTCGCCTTCCTGCCCTTCGAGCTCTTCAGCGTCGCCACGCTGACCCTGCTTTTCACCCTCATCATGACGGCAATGGTCTGCGTTTTGATGGGCTGCGGCATTCCCACCACGGCCAACTACCTGATCATGATCGCGGTTGCCGCCCCCATTCTGAACCTGCTCGGGGTCGAGCCAATCGTGGCCCACTTCTTCGTGTTCTATTTCGGAGTTCTGGCAGACATCACTCCGCCCGTTGCCCTGGCGGCATACGCCGCAGCCGGCATTGCCGGCGCCAACGCCTTCAAGGCCGGCAACACCGCCTTCCGGCTGGGCATGGGCAAGGCACTGGTGCCCTTCGTCTTCGTCTTCTCGCCCTCCATGCTGCTTGTCACCGACAGCTTCACCTGGAGCGAGTTCTTCGTGGCAACGATTGGCGCGATGCTGGGCATTTGGATGCTTTCGGCAGCATTCTCAAGCTGGCTCTTTGCGCCGCTGCGCGTCTATGAGCGGCTGCTTCTTGCCCTTGCTGCGATCCTCTTTGTCGCGCCCGACCTCTACGCGACGCTGGCTGGCGCCGTCATCGTACTTCCGGTGTTCGTAAGACAGATGATCAGCCGCAGAGAGGCAAGCCCCTCCGGCTCCTGAGAGCGGAGACACGCGCCCGGCTTGCCGAGCCGGTGAAAGCTGATTACGCTTCCCCCCGCCCTTGCCTGCATGGAGAGCAGAACAGGGCGGGAGGAGACTTATGCCGTCTGACAAGACAAACAGCCTGGCATCGCTCGATGCCTTCCAGGCTGGTGTGCGCAATGTTTGCGGCCAGTTTCTGGTGTCGCCGCCGGATGGCGCACGCGACATGCGCGGCATCATCACACTGAAACAGCGTCAGGCGCTGGCAGTGGCGGTGGTGCGCAACAGCGCTGCGCGCATCAACCGGGACTGGCGCTGCATTCGTCAGGATTCCGCCGAGCATCTGTTTCTCGTCCTGCAAAAGTCGGGGCATTCGGTCATGCGACAGGGTGATGCCGATGTGCGTCTCGCACCAGGCGATTTCATCATGATCGATTCGGCCTATCCTTCCCGCTTTCTTTATGGCGATAGCGGCAGCCTGCAATACTCCGTCCATCTGAACCGCTCCGAGTTCGCCCACCGCTTTGGCACGGCAGCGCTCGGCGGCTGCCCGATCCCCGGCTCCACCGAGATCGGCATGGCCTTACGCGCCACCATCGACCGCCTGGTGAATGCGGAAGATGCCGCCGCTCAGCAGCATTTCATAGGCGAGGCCTTCTTCAATCTGATGGGAGCCTATCTTTGCGGGCTTGAAGCCGGCAGCCTTCCGTCGGCTGGCACCAGCGATGAGCTGCTTGTCGCCAAGGCGCGCGCCTATATCCGCCAGCGCTTCCGCGATCCCGAATGCACCCCGGCGAGCGTCGCATCGGCGATGGGGGTGAGCCTGCGCGCCCTGCAGCGCCGGTTTCAGGCTGCTGGCTCCTCATTGTCGGATTGCCTGATCGGCACACGGCTCGATTATGTCTGCGAACGGCTTATGGGCCAGAAATGCGCGGGAACGTCGGAGCGGATCTCTAGTATTGCATTCGATGCCGGCTTCAACGACCTGTCCTATTTCAACCGGCAGTTCCGGGCGCGTTTCAAGGTCCCACCCGGCGAATACCGTCTTCATGCAGCGACGTCATCGGCCAAAGACCTGACGCAATAGTCCAAGACCTTTGGTCTGATGCGCCTCCACTATGACCGATTGATGCCGCCCGGAAAGCGGCGCGATCGGGAGGAGGAAGAACATGGCCGATACCGCAGTAGCAGCGAACAGCGATCCGTTTCACAACATCATCAATGGGCACAAAGCGCCAGCCAGTGAGACACAACCGGTGCTCGATCCGGCAACCGGCGCACCTGCCGGCCATATGCCGCTCGGCACCCGCTCCGACTTGGACGATGCCGTCAAAGCCGCGCGCGCTGCCTTTCCCGGATGGGCTGCAACCAGCGATGAAAAGCGCAAGGCCGCCTGTCTGAAGATCGCTGACCTCATCGAGCAGACCATTCCCGAACTTGCCCCGCTGCTGACCGCCGAGCAGGGCAAGCCCATTGGCGGTTTCGGTTCGCAGTGGGAAATCGGCGCCGCCGCCGCGTGGACCCGCCACACCGCCGGCCTCGCTCTGCCCGTCTCCGTCCTGCAGGACAACAATGAGGGCCGCGTGGAAGTGCACCGCAAGCCCATCGGCGTGGTCGGCTCCATCACCCCGTGGAACTTCCCGGTGCTCATTGCCGCCTGGCACATCATTCCCGCCGTGCGCGCCGGCAATTGCGTGGTCATCAAGCCCTCGCCCAACACGCCGCTTGCCACGATCCGTTTCGTCGAGCTCATCAATCAGGTCTTACCGGCCGGCGTGGTCAACATCGTCTGCGGCGCAGATGAAATCGGCGCGGCCATGTCCGCCCATCCCGGCATTGACAAGATGGTGTTCACCGGCTCCACCGGAACCGGCCGCAAAATCATGGCCTCCGCCGCCGAAACCGTGAAGCGCCTCACCCTTGAGCTGGGCGGCAATGACGCGGCAATCGTGCTGCCCGATGTCGATCCGCAGGCGATAGCCGAAGGGCTCTTCTGGGGAGCATTCCTGAACAACGGACAGACCTGCGCCTGCATCAAGCGGCTCTATGTGCATGAGAGCATTTATGATGCGGTGTGCGATGCGCTTGCAGCCCTCGCCGAGGCCATCCCCATGGGCGACGGGCGGCAGGAGGGTGTCGCTCTCGGCCCCGTCCAGAACGCAATGCAGTTCGAGCGCGTGAAGGAGCTGGTCGAAGAAGCGAAAGCACAAGGCGCCCGCATCCTCACCGGCGGTGCGCCGTCCGGCGGGCCCGGCTACTTCTACCCCGCGACCATCGTCGCCGATGCCGAGCACGGCATGCGCCTCGTCGATGAGGAGCAGTTCGGTCCCGTCCTGCCGATCATCCGGTACACGGATGTCGAGGCGGTGATCGCCCGCGCCAATGACAACCCGAATGGACTTGGCGGTTCGATCTGGTCGCAGGACACCGAACGCGCGAAGGCGCTGGCGCTGCAGCTCGAATGCGGCACCGCATGGATCAACAAGCACGGCATGATCCAGCCCAACGCCCCCTTTGGCGGCATCAAGCAATCAGGGGTCGGCGTACAGTTCGCCGAGGCGGGGCTGATGGAAAATACGGTCGGCCAGACCATCATCATGTGAAAACCGGGACCTAGGAGGAGCAGATAACATGAGAAGACACTTATCGACCACATGCGCAGCCCTTGCGCTCACCGCCTTATGCAGTGGCGCACTCGCACATCCGCTGGACGGTCTCTCCAAAGACGAGATCGCTGAAATCGTCACGATCATGAAGTCCGATGAGCGGATTTCCGACGAAGCCCGCTTTCCACTGATCGAGCTGAAAGAGCCAGAGAAGGCCGAGGTTCTCGCCTGGAAAGAAGGCGATGAAGGCCCCCGCGCCGCCACCGTGCATGTGATTTCCGGCGACGACACCTACAAGGCCGAGGTCGATCTGGTTTCCGGAGAGATCGAGAATTTCGGCCCCATTGGCGGCCAGCATATGGTGCTGCTTGAAGAGTTCATCGGTGCCATGGATCTGGCGCTCTCCGACGAAAACTTCGTGGCAGCGCTGGCAAAGCGCGAGCTCAAGCCGGATGATGTCTTCTGCCTGCCGCTGACTGCCGGTTCCTTCGACATCGAGGCGGAAGCCGGCCAGCGCCTCATGAAGGTGCCCTGCTACGTCAATCCGACCGGCTCCAACTTCTACGCCAAGCCCATTGAAGGTCTCTATGCCGTGGTCGATCTCGCCGGCAAATCCGTGGTGGAAGTTATCGACACCGGCGTCGTCCCCGTGCCGGAGGACCCCTGGGGCTACACAGAGGAAGAGGTCGAAGCGCGCACCGGTGCGCTGCGTCCCGAAAGCAACCCCGCCACGCTGCGACAGGAAGGCGAGCCCAACTTCACCATCGATGGCAGCATGGTGAACTGGGACATGTGGCGGTTCCGCTGGCGCGTCGACAAGCGCCCCGGCGTCGTTCTCTCCAACATCGAGGTGAATGACCGCGACGAATGGCGTTCGGTGCTCTATCAGGCCCATCTGTCGGAAGTGTTCGTGCCTTATATGGACCCGGACAAGGGCTGGTACTGGCGCACCTATATGGACAGCGGCGAATATGGTTTTGGCATCTTCTTAAGCCCGCTGCGCGCAGGCGTCGACTGCCCCTCATACGCCCGCTTCCTGCCCGCCACCGTCCATGACGATCTGGGCAATCCGATCGAGATCCCCGATGCGCTCTGCATCTTCGAGCGCAACATCGGCGACCCCGCATGGCGGCACTACGAAATCTTCGCCCAGAGCGAGGATCAGGCCGTGCCGGCTGAGGGTCGCCCGGCGAACGAGCTCGTGGTGCGCTCCGCCTCGCAGGTCGGCAATTACGACTATCTCATCGACTATGTGTTCGAGCAGAATGGCCGCATCCGCGTGATGGTCGGTGCAACGGGCCTCGACGCGGTGAAGGGCGCCGCCTCCACTTCCATGGCCGACGCCACGGCGGAGCAGGAAACCCGCTACGGGACGCTGATCATGCCAAATTTGATCGCGCCGAACCACGACCACTTCTTCAACTTCCGGCTCGATTTCGACATTGATGGCCAGGACAATGTCTTCATGCGCACCGGCCTTGTGAAAGGCGAGGTCGCAGACGACCTGCCCCGTCGGTCCATGTGGGTGGCAAAGGCAGAGATGCCCAAGACGGAGATGAACGCGCGCTACCGGGTCAATCCGGCGACGCCGGCCATGTACCATATCATGAACATGGGCCGGAAAGTCGGCGTCGGCCACGTGCCGGGCTACATGATCATGCCGCAGAACAGCGTCGCCTACAGCCCGCTCGACACCGAAAACGACATGCCCGCCAAGCGCAACGCCTATATCGACTACACGTTCTGGACCACGCCCTATGCGGTCGATGAGCGCTATGCCGGCGGCGAGTACGCATTCCAGAGCGACGGCACGGACACGCTGGCCGAATGGGTGAAGCAGGACCGCAGCATCGACAACACCGACATTGTCACCTGGTACACGATGGGCTTCCACCACGTGCCGCAGATGGAAGACTGGCCGGTCATGTCGACCATGTGGAAGGGCTTCACACTGAAGCCTTACAACTTCTTCCCGCACAATCCCGCGCTCACCGTGCGGATGCCGGAAGAATAGTCCGTCCCCGGGGACGGAGGCGGGTGGCCCGCCTCCGTCAACCCGATGCCGGGAAGTGCGGAAACATCTCATCCACACTGTCGGCGAGATGCTTCAAGGCGGCGCTGGCACCGGAACTACGCCATGCAAAACCGATCTCGATCTCGGGCTGCTGTTCCGCCAGCCGAAAGTACACGACACCCGGTCGGATCAGCCGCCGCATCGTGCTTGGCACAAATGCAATGCCGAGCCCAGCGGAAACCAGATTTATGATCGTCTGCATCTGCACCGCCTGCTGGCCCGCAACAGGCATTGCATCGCGTTCGGCGTAATAGCGCGTCACAAGATCGTGCAGCACCGGCGCGCTCTGCCTCGGAAAGAGGATGACCGGCAGATCCCGCAGGGCGTCGAAATCGAGCTTGCCGCCATGCGGCGAGACCCGACCCGAAATTACCCATTCCTCCGGCACCGCCACCACAAGCTTGTCCGTCTCCACGGGCCGATAGCGCAGGGGTGAATGCAGGGCGCCGCGCGGCGGTGCAATGATGATACCCGCATCGAGTGCGCCATCCAGCAATTCGGCAATCTGCACGTCGCTCGTCGCCTCGCTGAGCACCAGTTCCACCTCGGGAAAACGTTCCTTGAAACGGCGAACAAGGGCTGGCAGGAAGCTGAAACTCACAAAGCTGATGAAGGAAAGGCGCACCCGGCCAACCTCACCACGCGAAAGCCGCCGCGCCACCTGTGGCAGGGCGCCTGCTTCTTGCAGAACCCGCCGTGCATGCGGCAGCCAGTCCCGGCCGACCGCAGTCAGGCTCACACTGCGCCGTGTTCGCTCGAACAGTGGCAATCCGAGTTCCGCCTCAAGCGCCTTTATGCTCTGGCTGAGTGGCGGCTGAGTCATGCCCAGACGCTCGGCCGCACGGCCGAAATGCAACTCCTCGGCCACCGCAACGAAATGCCGGATTTGGCGGAGATCCATCGGCAACCCATATCAAAAAACAATCAATTCAATATTATAAATATATTTCTCATATCAGCAAACACTCCCTAGCCTAGTTTCTCAGCGGTGTGAGCCACCCAGGGAGAGAGCATGGCAGCGAACAACCGGTCGAAAACCATCACGCAGGGCATCGAGCGCTCGCCCAATCGGGCGATGTATTACGCGCTGGGCTATCGGGAGGAAGACTTTGCCCGCCCCATGATCGGCATTGCCAACGGCCACTCCACCATCACACCCTGCAATGCCGGCCTGCAGCCCCTTGCAGACGCGGCCGTGGAAGCCGTGCGCGAAGCCGGCGGCAACCCGCAGACATTCGGTGTGCCCACCATTTCGGATGGCATGTCCATGGGCACCGAAGGCATGAAATACTCACTGGTTTCACGCGAAGTGATTGCCGATTGCGTGGAAACAACCGTTCAGGGACAGTGGATGGATGGCGTTCTCGTCATCGGCGGCTGCGACAAGAACAAGCCCGGCGGCATGATCGGCATTGCCCGTGCCAATGTGCCGGCCATCTATGTGTATGGCGGCACGATCCTGCCCGGCCGCCTGAATGGCCGTGACCTCAATCTCGTTTCTGCCTTCGAAGCCGTCGGCGCACTCAAGGCAGGTAAAATCACCCGCGAAGAATTCGAAGCCATCGAAAAAAACGCCATCCCCGGCACCGGAGCCTGTGGTGGCATGTACACGGCAAATACGATGAGCTCCTCATTCGAGGCGCTCGGCATGTCGCTCCTCGGCTCGTCCACCATGGCCAATGTCCATGAAGAAAAGCGCCTCTCGGCAGCCCGCTCGGCCCATGTCCTGCTTGATGCCGTACGCGCAGGCCGCAGACCCCGCGACATCATCACCCGCAAAAGCGTGGAAAACGCAATCGCGCTTGTCATGGCAACGGGCGGATCCACGAACGCCGTGTTGCACTATCTTGCGATCTGTCGCGCCGCAGAAGTCGAATGGACACTCGACGATTTCGAGCGCATCCGACGCAGGGTCCCGGTTCTGTGCGATCTCAAACCATCCGGCCGATACATGGCTGTCGATCTTCATCGCGCGGGCGGAGTGCCACAGGTGTTGAAGATTCTCCTTGAGCACGGCCTTCTCAATGGCCATTGCCTGACGATCACCGGGCGTAGCCTCGAAGAAGAACTGAAAGACATCCCCGAAGCCCCATCGCCGAATCAGGATGTCATTCGCCCCATCGAGGCACCGCTCTATGCCACGGGCCATCTGGCGATCCTGAAAGGCAACCTCGCCGAAGATGGTGCGGTCGCCAAGATCACCGGTCTCAAATCGGCCAGCATCACCGGCCCTGCCCGTGTGTTTGAAGACGAGCAATCGGCCATGGACGCCATCCTGTCCGACACGATCCGCCCGGGCGACGTGATGGTGTTGCGATATCTCGGGCCGAAAGGGGGCCCCGGCATGCCTGAAATGCTCGCACCCAGCTCCGCCCTCATCGGGCGCGGGCTCGGCGAGAAGGTGGGGCTCATCACCGACGGCCGCTTCTCCGGCGGGTCCTGGGGCCTTCTCGTCGGGCATGTCACCCCGGAAGCCCACGAAGGCGGGACAATCGCACTGGTGCAGGAAGGCGATTCCATCACCATCGACGCCACCCGTCAGCTCCTGCAGCTGAATGTCGAGGAGGAGGAGCTTGAAAGGCGACGCGAAGCCTGGCGCAAACCCCCGCCACGCTATCGCAATGGCATTCTGGCCAAGTTCTCAAAACTTGCCGCACCCGCAAGCCGGGGTGCATTGACTGAATAGCAGGGATAGGCCACAGCCTTTCAGCGAATGGGAGACCTGAATCGCAACGAAATTTTGCAAAGGGAGAGAGACATGAAACATTCTGCAAGACTTGCAGGGCCGCTCGCGGCTCTTGTGACCGCACTCGGCATTCTCGCCAGCGGCCCTGCCGCACAGGCCCCAGCAGGAGATCAAGCTCGGATACGCGCTTGCGCCAACTTCGCACTACGGTGTCGCTGCCGACAAGTGGCAGGAAGTCGTGGAAGCAAAGACCGACCGCCGCTATTCATTCCGCCACTTCCCCTCCTCCGGTCTCGGCGGTGAACGCGAAGTCATCGAAGGTCTGCAGATTGGCACGATCGAGGCTACGATCGTTTCCTCCGGGACACTCAGCAACTTCGTGCCCGAGACCGGTGTTTTCGACATCCCCTTCCTATTCCGTGATCTTGCCCACGCACGCAACGTTCTCGATGGCGAGATCGGCCAGGACATCCTCGCAAAGTTCGATGATGTCGGCCTCGTTGCACTTGCCTGGGGTGAGCAGGGTTTCCGCCATATCACCAACAACCGCAACACCATCGGCAAGCCGGAAGACGTCTCCGGCCTCAAACTGCGCACGATGGAAAACCCCATTCACATCACCGCGTTCGAAACGCTGGGTGCCGCGCCCACACCGATGGCATGGCCGGAAGTCATCTCATCGCTGCAGCAGGGCACGATCGATGGTCAGGAGAATCCACTTTCCGTCATCACCTCGGCGAAACTCTCTGAGGTTCAGAAATATCTGACGCTCTCCGGTCACGTCTACTCGCCGGCAATGCTTCTCGTCTCCCGCCAGCTTTGGGAGGGCATGTCGGATGAAGACAAGAAGGCATTCGAGGAAGGCGCGACAGAAGCCGTGAAAGCCATGCGTGCCTATGTCGACAATGTCGAGAGTTCCGGTGTCAAGCAGCTCAGGGAAGAAGGCATGGAAATCGGTGAACTCACCGCCGATCAGAAAGCCGCATTCCAGCAGGCCGTTCAGCCAGCCTATGAAAAATACTACGAGCAGTACGACAAGGCGCTGATCGACCAGATCATCGCGACCGAATAAACACTCTGAACAGGGCTGTCCGGGTGGTGGCGGGCACAACCGTCGCCGCCCGAACATTGTTTCTCAGCCATTTTTTCACCAGCGGCCGGTTCCCACCCTTCGCCATATTGGTCTAAACAGGAAGCTGGCAGGGATTGCGCGGCTTGGGAGGCCCCGCCGGGGAGGATCAGTGAGAACATTCGAGCGATATTTCGTAGCTCTCAACAAATGGGCTCTGATCTTGCTGCTTGGCGCCATGGCAGTGATCGTCTTTGCCAATGTGTCGCTCCGCTACCTTACAAACTTCTCCATCACCTGGTCGGAGGAAGTGGCCCGCTACCTTATGATCTGGATGACCTTCCTCGGAGCAGGACTGGCGCTGCGCACAGGGGGCCACGTCGCTGTCGGCAATTTTCAGGAAATGCTCGGGCAGAACGGCCAGCGCACCGTCAGGATCCTCATTCTCCTCCTGCTCCTGGCCTTCTTCTCGATCATGATCTGGATGGGCATGAACTACATGGATCGCGCCCGGTTCCAGCTGACACCGGCAACCCGCATTTCCTTCAGCTACATCTATGCGGCCATGCCGATAGGCTTTGGCCTGCTCATCGTGCACCTTCTCCTGATTGCGCGCTCCTTTGTCCTGGACAATCGCTTCGCGGAAATCGAGACAGACGCGCCATCCACCATGCAGGCACGGACCGGGTCCCCCGATCTCGTGGCCAGACAGGACTAGACAGCCGTGGCACTGATCCTCTTTGCCTCTTTCTTCCTGCTTCTCGTCATCGGCATGCCGGTGGCCTTCTCGCTTGCGCTTGCCGTGTGGGCAGCAATCAGCCTTGGCAGCACCTATCCGCAGATTGTCATCGTAAAGGAGATGTTCTCCGGCCTCGACAGTTTCCCGCTCATGGCGGTGCCGTTCTTCATCCTGGCAGCCGAACTGATGTCGAGCGGCGCAATGACACAGATCCTGCTGCGCTTCGCCTCTCAGTTCGTCGGCCATTTCCGCGGCGGCCTCGGCTATGCCAATGTCGTCTCCTCCACCATGTTCGCCGGAATTTCAGGCTCTGCACTCGCCGACGCCGCGGGTCCCGGCGCCATGATGATCCGCATGATGGAGAAAGACGGCTACGACAAATCCTACGCCAGCGCGCTGACCGCATCCGCCTCGGTCGTCGGTCCGATCATACCGCCATCGATTATCATGATCCTGTACGCCATGCAGGATGACAACGTCTCCGTCATTGCCCTGTTCATGGCTGGCATCATTCCAGGCATTCTGATCTCGCTTTCCATGGCCGCGACCAACTGGTTCGTCTGTCGCAAGCGCGGCTTCAAAAGCAGCACGCCGCGCCCCTCCCTGCGCGAGATGATGCGCACCAGCTTTCAGGCATTGCCTGCGATTTTCCTCATCGTGCTCATCATCGGCGGCATCCGCAGCGGTCTGTTCACGCCCACCGAAGCATCGGTCGTCGCTGTATTCTATGCACTTTTGTGCGGCATGTTCGTCTATCGCTCGCTGAGAATACGGGATTTGCCGGAGGTGCTTTTTCGCTCGGCTCTGGTCACCGTAGCCATTCTCCTTATCCTCGCCGCGGCCCGCGCATTCGCCTGGATCATCATCATCGAAGGCATCCCGCAGGCCATTGCCTCCACCATCGTGGCGTGGGAATTGAGCCCGGTCCTGTTCCTGCTCGCAGTCAACGTCCTTCTGCTCGCCTTCGGCCTGTTCATGGACCCTCTGCCGGGCGTCATGATCCTCGTTCCCATACTTGGCCCCATTGCCTATTCGCTTGGCATCGACCCGATCCACTTCGCCATCGTGGTGATTGTCAATCTCACCATCGGACTTCTGACACCGCCCGTTGGGGCGCTCCTTTTCGTCGTCTCATCGGCCGTCAAGATCCGGGTCAGCGACATGATCCGCGAGATGCCGCCGTTTCTGGTCGTGCACCTGGTGGTGCTTTTGTCGCTGACCTTCATTCCGGCGCTGTCCACATGGTTGCCACGCCTCGGCGGCTATTGATCACCGGTTCGTTCGCAGTGCCAGCGCGTCTGCTTTCAGCAGCGCTGCCGAACCGCCGCGTGGTATCCATAAAACGGTCATAAACCCGCCGCTCCCGCGCGCCAGATTTTCTTGCAGCGTCCATCTTGCTGGTTGGCAACCCGCCACGGGCGAACCTATGCGCCAGGCGCTTTTGGGGCACGCCATGATTGCCTGACGCCTAGTCGTTTATCTTCAGATGCGCTAGATACATATGTATGTACACTCAAACAGAAGCACACACGTTTCCAGGGGAAGCCAGTTTTCACTGGCAATGCAATCTGTGAAGAAACAAGCGGCAGACGGAAACAGCAGTACGGTAGCCTTATACAACGGCCTGGAACTGGTTCGGATTTTGTCCGTGGAAGGTCCCATGAACGCCGAGGAGCTGGCACAACGCCTCTCGATGAGAGGGGAGACAACCGCAAAGCTTCTGAAGACCCTGGAATTGCATGGCTTTGTCGAGCGTTCGCGTTTTGCAGATCGCTTCCAGCCCGGCAGGATCGCCGGCACCCTTTCCGAAAAGTTTCTTAGCGACAGTCCTCTTCACGGCATCGCCCGCCCGGTGCTGAAGGCACTTGCGGACCGGCATCATGCGACCACCGCACTGGCGGTAACACATGATCGGAAAGCGCTGTTCCTCCTGGTCTGCAATGGCCTGAAGCGGTCAACACCGCCCCCGTTGCGCGCTGGCAGTGCCTGTCCTCTCGCCGAGACGGCGGCCGGACATGCACTGCTGCTCACCGCACGCGCTGAATTGGAAGCCGAAGATCTTGAATCAGAGCATGGTTCCCTGGATATGGAAAGGCTGGAAGCCAGCTTCCGCCATTTCCGGGAGCATGGCTGTTTCCGGCTTGAACTGCCCATGAATGAGCTTCTCCGGCTGGGCGCGCCCCTGCAGCTCAACAACACGGTCATGGCGGTAGAGATCGTACTCCCCCGCGAAAGCGCGCCCCAAGGCTTAGCCAGAGATCTTCTCGCCAGTGTGGAAATCATTCAGCGCAAATGCGCGGATGCAGGACTGGTCTACCTCGAAGACGCATGACAGTCCGTCATGGCGCCGTTTCTTCACCTTGGTGCCTGAGCGAAACCATCTGTGCAAATCGCAACAGTTCAGCTCCGAGGGTCTCCAGTTCGGAGGCCTGCATATGGCCGCGTGCGACGCCACAGCTGAGCGCCATCGCCCCTGCCTGCTCGGTGGGCTGGAGCGGCACCGCGACACCCAGGACATCCGGATGCCACCCCGCTGAAGAGGTGGTGTAGCCATGCGTATCCAGCTTCGACAATCCGGCCTCCAACACGGGCGCGAGCGTTTCCCAGTCGGGGCCATGGGATCGCGCAAGTTCCCGCGTGAGTTCAGCACGGCGCTCACGGTCGAGACACCACAACAGAGCATGACCCACCGGTGTGCCGGCAAGCGGCAGCTTTGATCCCGCCTCCAGTCTCAAGGTCACCATGGTGGCTTTGCTGTGGCAGACCTCAAGATACAGAGCTTCGGTCTCATCGAGAACTGCCAGCCCCGCATGAACCCGAAAGTGATCGGCCAGGTGCTGCAGATGCGGCCGGATCGAATCGAGGATGCGCGTTTCGCTCCGCGAACCATATCCAAGCCGCACCACGCCGGGTGCCAGGCGAAAACGCCGGCGGCTGCTGCTGTAATGCAGGAACCCCATCCCCGTCAGCGATTTGGTAAGGCGTGCCACAGTTGCGGCCGGCAGATCGGTGCGCCTAGAGATTTCCGAATTGCTCATCCAAACGGGCGCCTCGGCGAACACGGCAAGCAAACGGAGGCCCCGTGCAAGCGCGGAAGACACCGAAGGCGTCTTTGAACCAGGGTTTTGTCGCTCTGAAGCGATGGTCATTCAGCTCTCCCAGACGACCCCGCCAATCCCCACGCCCGATAGACCGGCAGGGTAACAACAACCACACCGGACAGGCAACGCCCTGCCCCTCTATGCCGGAACTGGCGCAGGAGCAAGCCTCAACTGGACCTTCAGCCTGAACCGGCGGCACACTAACAGATAGGCCCCTCAATGCCGCAGGAGGAGTGAAATCGCGTGTGCGTTGGCAAAACGACCCCACTGGAAGCCGTCCTGATCGGAGAGGTGTCCCTACTGGGCGAGCGAAAGGCTCCTAGCGGCATAGACAAAAAACCGGTCGATCAGCCGCTCTGGCTCGGCGAAAACGGTTTTCGCGGTGATCATCAGGCAGATCGCCGGAATCACGGCGGGCCGGAAAAAGCCGTCCATCACTATCCCCGTGATCACTATGAAACCTGGGCGCAGGAAATCGGAGATCACGCCCTGCTCGCCCGCCCCGGTGCGTTTGGCGAGAACATCTCCACCCATGGCCTTGACGAAGGCAATGTTGCCATCGGCGATGTATTCCGCATTGGCCAGGCCGTTGTTGAAGTCTCGCAGGGACGCCAGCCCTGCTGGAAGCTCAGCAGCCGCTTCGGCGTACCGGACATGGCCTACAGGGTACAGAAGACCGGCCGCACGGGCTGGTACTATCGCGTGCTCCAACCTGGAACAGTCTCACCGGAAGACACCCTCCAGCGTATCGCACGTCCATTGCCCGATTGGCCGCTCAGGCGGCTTTGGCAGATCCTCTACGTCAACACGCTCGATCGTGCCGAACTGGAAGCCATGGCTGCACTGGAAAAATTGCCCGAAGGCTGGCGACGCCATGCCCAAAGACGGCTTTCCTCGGGCAAGGTCGAAGACTGGAACCGCAGGCTGGAAGGAAAATCCCACGGTCCCCACTGACCGCCAAACGGTCAACAAACCGGGATTCACGCTGAAAAAGAAAAGTGGTGCCGCTTGTCAGACTCGAACTGACGACCTCCGCATTACGAATGCGATGCTCTACCAACTGAGCTAAAGCGGCCCATTTCGCCTGGAAGAAACACGCCGGGGCTCCACATTTTTATCAATGCGGTCCCACCGCAGGCGCGCCAGGCACTTTCACGCTGCACATACCTGCCCCGACAAAATTTCGCAAGCACATTTCCGCCTGAAAACCCGACTGTTCCCCACGGGGAGCAAACTTGTTTTTCCACCCAGCGCAACGTCGCCCAAAGTGTACCCAAGCATATCATTTTAGACGAAAATCAAAAAAACTTGATTGATAAATTTACAATGCAATAATGAGAAAAAACGGAGCTAAAAATGAAGTTTTTTGCAATATGTATATCAACGATACTGGCAACAGCTCTAAATTCGTCCGCTGCTTCACACCTATATATCTGCGAGTATGAGAAAGGAGTTTATAGAGTCAGATCTGACTCTCTCTATAATTCATATATAAACATGTATAATCATATCGTAATTAAAGGATGGGGATCGGGGATAGAAGCGCTAAGAAAAATCAACTGCACCAGAGACAATTTCGGAAAATAGATTTTTATATATTTATATTTATCCCCATAGCGCATCATCAACTATGGAAAAAAGCAACTCATAGCGATCAACGACGTTTTCTTCTCAGAAAACGCTCCGGAGCACAGCTCCGCCAACGGAGCTCACTCGCGGAACACATTACCCCTGGCGCCGCATTTTCTCGACCGGCACCTGAATGGCGCGAGATGTCAGACAGGCACCATGTTTGTAGCATGCGGCGCGCGTTGCGATGGAAAATCGCCCAACCTGTGAGCCGGCTTGGGTTGAGTGGCGTCTTTCTCCGCGTGCAGGCGCCTCGCTGTTCACGGGCAGCCATGCGCCTGCACGGATTGACTCAGGTGACGCTTTCAAGCGCATCGACAAGGCGCCCGGCCCCCTGCCGGAACGGGTCGGCAGCCGGCAGACCCATACGCGTCTCGATCTCGTCGAGGCAGGCTTTCGCCTCCGCCTCGTTCAGCGCCGCCGTGTTGACGGAAATCCCCACCACTTTCACATCGGGGTTGACCACGCGCGCCGTTTCCAGCGCCAGGTCGCGCAGGGCTTCCAGCGTTGGAAGCTGATAGTGCGGCAGACCGCGCATATGTGTGCGGGTCGGCTCATGGCAAAGCACCAGTGCGTCGGCCTGTCCACCGTGGATCAGCGCCATGGTCACACCGGAAAACGAAGGATGGAAAAGGCTCCCCTGTCCCTCAATCAGGTCCCAGTGATCGGCATCATTGTCAGGCGTGATGTGCTCGATCGAGCCGGCCATGAAATCCGCCACGACAGCGTCGAGGGGGACACCCGAACCCGTGATGAGAATGCCTGTCTGGCCAGTCGCACGGAACGTGGCCTTCATGCCACGCTCGCGCATTTCCCGTTCCATCGCCAGCGCGGTGTACATTTTTCCAACAGAGCAATCGGTGCCAACGGCGAGGCAGCGTTTGCCCGTGCGCCGTTTCCCATCCGCGATCGGATATTCTTCCTGCGGGACACGAACATCGAAGAGCTGCGTGCCCGCCTTCTCCGCTGCCGCGACCAGGGCCGGCTGATCTGTCAATCGATTGTGCAGTCCAGACGCGATGTCCATTCCCGCTTCCGCTGCTTCGACAAGTGTCGCCATCCAGCTCTGTGAGATAACGCCACCCCGGTTTGCCGCGCCCACCACCAGCGTCTGCGCACCGGCTTCCCTGGCCTCGGCAATGCTCATGTCCTTCAGGCCAAGATCGGCCTTGCAGCCATCAAGGCGCAACTGGCCAACACAGAACTCCGGGCGCCAGTCTTTGATGCCCTGGGCAACCTTTGCGGTCAGGGCATCAGGTGCATCACCTAGAAACAGAAGATAGGGCGTCTTAAGCATGAGCGGGCGCTCCCTTATGATTGTTTTATCGGCTCATCAATGATCAAGCCACCGCTTGTCAAGCTATAGTGGCCCGTACTCGGCGATCTGGATCAACACTTGTGCAGGTCCTGACCCTAGAAGATATTTCGTGGAAGCCAGGTCGATATCGAAGGCACCAGCCAGATCACCGCCATGCCCACAATCTGGAGAACAATGAACGGGATGACACCGCGGTAGATCTGCCCCGTCGTGATTTCTTTCGCCGCCGCCGCTCGCAGATAGAAAAGCGAAAAACCGAATGGCGGTGTCAGAAACGAGGTCTGCAAGTTGATGGCTATCAGTATTGAAAGCCAGAGCGGGTCATGTCCCATCAGAATCAGGATCGGCGCGACCAGCGGCAAAACAATCACCGAAATTTCCACGAAATCCAGAAAAAATCCGAGCACGAAAATCATCGCCATAACGAAGATGAGTGCACCTTGTGGCCCGCCTGGCATCGAATGGAGTATCTCTTCCACACGCGCATCGCCGCCCAACCCACGAAACACGAGAGAGAAGACACTCGCCGTCAGAATCGTAGCAAAAATCATCGCCGTCACCGTCATGGTAGACGTCACAATCGGGGTGAGAATGCCCCGCCTGCGCGCCCGTCCGATCGAAATCGCAATGGCAATGACGCCGATCATCAATAGACCTGTCGTCAGCGCTGCCATTCCCCACTCGAAGCCCCCTGCATCGCTGCGCTGCAAACGCACTGGAAATAGCCCCGCCAGCACCGCGACAGCGCCAAGTGCCGCCGCACCCAGCACAATCAAGCCTCCATTGCCGGCACTGCGAACCCCGGCAAGCAGCAGCGCACCGACTGCCCCCACACTCGCTGCCTCACTCGGCGTAGCAATGCCACCAAGGATAGAGCCCAAAACGGCGACGATAAGAAGAACCGGCGGAACCACCGCGCGCTGCACCTCCTTCCAGCTTGGCCTGGAGCCGGCTTCCATCAGTGCTGGCGCGGTCTCCGGTTTCAGCGCCGCCCGCGTCATCAGATAGGCGATATAGACAGCCACCAGTGTAAACCCCGGTAAAAGCGCAGCGGCAAACACCTGCCCCACCGAAATCGTCTCGATGCTGAATTTGCCCTGCTCGTACTGAGCCTGCTGATAGGCCGTGGACATCACGTCAGAAAGGATGATGAGAAGGGTGGAAGGCGGAATGATCTGACCCAGCGTCCCGGCGGTACACACCACGCCGGAAGCGAGTTTCGGATCATAGCCATTGCGCACCATGGTCGGCAGCGCGATCAGCCCCATCGCCACCACCGTGGCGCCGACAATGCCGGTGGAGGCGGCGAGCAGCGCCCCGACCAGCACTACGGAAACCCCGAGCCCTCCGCGCAGGCCACCGAAAAGCCGGCCCATCGTTTCAAGCAGCTCCTCGGCGATACGGCTCTTTTCAAGCACCACGCCCATGAAGACGAAAAGAGGTATCGCGATCAGCACGTCGTTGGTCAGGGTGCCAAACACGCGCTGGCCCAGTGCCCCGAGCAGCCCCACGTCGAACTGTCCTGTCGTCCAGCCCAGGAAAGCAAAGATCGCAGCCGTGCCCGCCAGCATGAAAGAAACGGGATAACCGATCAGGATCGCAGCTATCAGCGCTGCAAACATGAGAATGTCGAGGGGTAAGGTCATGCTGCGGGTTTTTCTTCACGAAGGCGCGAAATGTCACGCAGAATGCAGGCAATCCCCTGAATGATAAGCAGCACACAAAATGCCGGAATAAGCGATTTGAGAAGGAACGAGGCCGGAATCCCGCCAACGGAAATCGCACCCTCCATGATTGCCCATGAATTGCGCACCGAGGGCCAGGAAAACCAGCCGATCATGAAGATGGACGGCAACAGGAAGAGAAGCGCACCGAAAATGTCAATGCGCGCCTTTCCCCGGCGACCGAACAGGCCGTAGAAAATATCGACGCGCACGTGACCATCAATCAGAAGCGTATAGCCCGCTGCCAGCATGAAAAGCGTGGAGTGCAGATAAAGCACGGTCTCGTTCAGGAAAATGAAGCTGATGCCATAAACATAACGCAGGATCACCGTCCCGAACTGAACGAGAACCATGGCGAGCGCAAGCCAGCGAACCACCATCCCCACGGCCCG
Organism: Nitratireductor sp. GISD-1A_MAKvit; assembly: GCF_040819555.1. GTDB lineage: Bacteria > Pseudomonadota > Alphaproteobacteria > Rhizobiales > Rhizobiaceae > Nitratireductor. The sequence continues at coordinate 869,310 of NZ_CP161920.1, read as the reverse complement.
GTTTATCCAGTCAAGTCTGTCCGCGAGCACCAGCATGCCGGGCGTTCCCTGAGAAAAAAGGCCGGGCTGGAATGCCCGACCCGTCAATCGTGTCAGCCATCATAGGAGTAGTCGAGCGCGCGGGCATTCATCTGCCCGTTGTCTGCATAGACCATGTATTCGGCAATGCCGGCCCGATACTCGAGGAAACTCTCCACGATACGCTTCACGAGTTCGTCCTCGTCTTCACGCAGCTCGGCGATCACTTCACCTGCTGCATTGCCCATGGCGACAATCACATCCTCGGGTAGCTGCTTCACCTGCACATCCTGCTCGGCCACAAGCTGTTTCAACGCGGCTGCATGTTTGGTCGTGTATTCCGTCCAAACTGGATTGTAGAGCGATTCACAGGCATAGGCGACGGCCTGCTGCAGGTCTTCGGGCAGCGCGTCATAGGCCGCCTTGTTCACCGCGCATTCCTCCGCCGAAGACGGTTCGCCGACACCCGGCCAATAGTAGTTCTTGGCCACCTGGTAGAAACCCAGCGCGGAATCCGTCCACGGGCCGATGAACTCGCCGGCATCGATCGTGCCTGATTGCAGCCCCTGAAACATGTCGCCCCCGCCCATGGCCTGCACCGCCATGCCGAGCTTGGCACACATTTCCGAGGCAAGCCCCGTGGTCCGGAAGCGCAGGCCCTTGAGGTCGTCGACGGAATTGATCTCGTTGCGGAACCAGCCCTGCCACTGGGGGCCGGAATTGCCGCAAAGGAAGGGTTTCAGCCCAAAGCGGCCATACATCTCATCATAGAGCGCCTGCCCCCCGCCGTGGATCAACCAACCGAGCTGTTCGTCGGCGCGTAAACCGAAAGGCTGCGAGCCGAAAAGCAGGATGCCACGCGACTTGGAGCCCCAATAGGCAGGAACGGCATGGTAAAGTTCGGCCGTGCCTTCCGAAACGGCATCAAACACACCATTGCCCGGCACCAGTTCGCCTGCAGCGTAGAGCTTAACCTCAAGCCTGCCCCCGGACAGAGCGGTAATCCGGTCGGCCAGCATCTGCGCCGCCACACCTGGTCCCGGCAGGTTCTTCGGCCAGGGCCGTGACCATTTTCCATGTGATCTTGTCCTGGGCAATGGCGGGAGTTGCAAGACTTCCGGCCATACCGGCAATGCCAGCCGCTTTCAGGAAATGACGTCTTTTCATCGTGGAACCCCTCTTTTTTATCCGTTGATAATTTCCCGGAATTTGCTTCTGCCGCAAGTTTATTGTGCCCCGGCCCATTTGCAATGTCCCGGTTGTGAGGCTGGGTCAGTTCTCACGCTATAGACCGGGTTTTCAGGCAGGCATACCATATGGCCACATCAGAGCAGGCGGTTGCCACGGGACAGAGGTTGGCACCGCAAATGTGATCCAATGCACTGCACGGCACGTATAAGACCATGTCCAACCTGCATTAGGCAATTGGCAGCAAGCACAGACCAACAATCCGTAAAGGGGGTCCAGTGAGCAGCGAGCGCGCCTCATTCCGCACCATCCGCGACGAGCTTTCCCGGCGTATCGCCGAGGGGGTCTGGCTACCGGGATCTCAGATCCCGGGCGAGGAGGCCCTGGCGCAGGAGTTTGGTGCTGCCCGGGCCACCGTGAACCGTGCATTGCAGGAGCTGGCACGCGCCGGCATTCTCGAACGCAAACGCCGCGCCGGCACCCGTGTGGCTCTTCATCCCGTCCGCGAAGTACGTTTCGCCATCCCTCGCACCCGACAGGAGATCGAAAGCCGTGGATGCGATTATGGCTATCGTCTGCTGGGCAGCGAGGAACGCGTCGCCCCGCAAGCTGTACGCGCGCGACTTGGCCTGCTGTCGAAATCGCCCATGCTGCATATAAGATGCCTGCACCTAGCAGACGGCGATCCGTATCAGTACGAAGTGCGCTGGATCAATCTTAAATCCGTTCCGGAGGCCCGCAGGGCCGATTTCAGGACTGCAGGGCCCAATGAATGGCTCACCGGGCACACCCCTTTCTCAAATGCCGAATTCACGTTCATGGCGGGCGCAGCCACGGTGGACGAGGCTGCGATTCTGGACATCCGCGAGGGAGACCCCGTCTTTATTGGAGAGCGGATCACCTGGACCAGAGGTGACCCTATTACGCTCGCTCATCTCGTCCATCCCTGCTCGCATCGCATGGTGGCCCATTTGTAAGAGACCTCGACAAGCCAGGGTGAAGGCGTTAGGGCAGAAGCAGTCCCATCATTCCGGAAAATCGCAATGACCGAGCGCAAAACGCTTATCGCCCCTTCAATCCTTGCTTCCGATTTTTCACGCCTGGGAGAGGAGGTTGAGTCCGTTGTCCGAGCCGGTGCCGACTGGATCCATATCGACGTCATGGACGGTCATTTCGTGCCCAACATCACCTTCGGAACACCCATCATCAAATCCATTCGCGATCGCACCGAGAAGGTGTTCGATTGCCATCTGATGATCACCCCGGCAGACCCCTTTCTGGCAGCTTTTGCCGAAGCCGGCTGTGACATCATTACGGTCCATGCGGAGGCTGGGCCACACCTGCACCGCTCCCTGCAGTCCATTCGCAATCTTGGCAAGAAGGCCGGTGTTGCGCTCAATCCCTCAACGCCCGAAAACGTCATAGAATACGTTCTGGACAATGTTGATGTCGTTCTCCAGATGACCGTCAATCCGGGCTTTGGTGGTCAGGCCTTCATTCCATCGATTGTGGAGAAGGTGCGGCGCATCAAGGCCATGATCGGCAACCGGCCGATCGATATCGAGATCGATGGCGCTGTCTCTCCGGAAACGGCAGGCCCGCTCGTGGCTGCCGGTGCAAATGTTCTTGTGGCTGGCTCCTCCGTATTCCAGGGGGGCGGGGAAGCTGCCTACGCAAAAAACATCGCCGCGATCCGTAAAGCCGCAGACGGCTGATTTCTGTTCCGTTTGATGCAATGAAAAAGCCGCGCCGACATCGTCGGCACGGCTTCATTCCTGAATGCGGGCAAAGGCTGTTAGCTACTGCCGCCGTTCAGCACTGTCACGGCACGGCGGTTCTGCGACCAGCAGGAAATGTCGTCACAGGTCGCTACCGGGCGTTCCTTGCCATAAGAGATCGTGCGAATGCGGTTGGCCGCAACGCCACGAGAAACAAGGAAGTCACGGGCCGAAGCCGCGCGGCGTGCACCGAGCGCAAGGTTGTACTCACGGGTGCCGCGTTCGTCGGCATGGCCTTCCACGGTAATGGAATAATTCGTGTATTTGTTCAGCCACTGCGCCTGCCGCGTCAGCACCTGCTGCGCATCTGCGCGGATCACGGACGAATCGAGGTCAAAGAAAATCCGGTCGCCCACGCTTACGGTGAACTCCTGCTGCGATCCGGGAGCGCCCCCGGCACCGCTTCCCAGGCCGATGTCGGCTGCATTGTTGGGCACCTGCTTGTTGGCACAGCCAGCCAGTGCAAGTGCCGCAACAAGAGCGATGCTAACCGGGTGTTTGGCGATAGCTGCAATCGACAGCATTGCCACCTCTCCTTCAGATTAGAGAAATTTCATTCAACGATCAGTAACCACGTTGCCGTTAAGGACCCCTCAACAAACGCAGTTAACGAAAACTTTTCGAGACTTATCAAAACCGTTATTTCGCGCAAACTAGCTTAAAATACGGCGGAAACACGGCGAAACCGGCAGGTTGTGCCGTGGCCTTATTCCAGCAATGGCGACCAGGGCCGGGTCCGAACCGTAGTTGGCGGTCGGGATTTTCTGCTCGTTGCGGCCCGTCAGATCGATCGAATAGAGCTGCGGTCCGGCCGAACCTGCCGGCTGGCGGAAGAACATGATCACACGACCGTTCGGCGCCCAGGTGGGCCCTTCCTGCAGGAAGCCCGTCGAAAGGATCCGTTCACCCGAACCGTCCGTGCGCATGACACCAATCTGAAACTCGCCGCCCGTCTGCTTGGTGAAGGCGATCAGATCGCCGCGTGGCGACCACACCGGCGTCGAATAGGTTCCGTTGCCAAAGGAAATGCGCTTCGCATCCCCGCCAGTCGCACTCATCACATAGATCTGCGCCCGTCCGCCGCGATCCGAAGTGAACACGATCTGCGAGCCGTCCGGAGAATAGGAAGGCGAGGTGTCAATCGCATTTGAAGTCGTCAGACGTGTCGTGTTGCGGCTTCTCAGGTCCATGGCGAATATGTTGGAGTTGCCGTCATCGCGCAGAAGGCTCATCACGATCCGCTGGCCATTGGGAGAGAAACGCGGCGCAAAGGTCATGCCCGGAAAATTGCCGACAAGCTCGCGCTGGCCGGTCTCAAGCTGCAACAGGTAGACCTGCGGCTGCCCGCCCTCATAGGACATGTAGGTGATTTCCTGTCGCGTCGGCGAGAAGCGCGGGGTCAGAACGATCGAGCGGCCATCCGTCAGGAAGCGATGGTTCGCCCCATCCTGATCCATGATCGCAAGCCGCTTCACGCGGTTGTTGCGTGGGCCGGATTCATCCACATAGACGATGCGCGTGTCGAAATAGCCGCTCTCACCGGTCAGGCGCTGGTAGATGGCATCGGCAATGATGTGCGCCACACGGCGCCACTTGTCCTTGCTGGTGAAAAACTGTTCGCCGACAAGCTGCTGCCCCGCATAGGTATCCCAAAGCCGGAATTCTGCCCGCAGGCGTCCGTCAGAGGTCTCCGAAACCTTGCCGGTGACCAGAGCCTGGGCGTTGATTACGGTCCAGTCTTCAAAACGCGGCGCCGCATCCGGATTGGAGATCTTCTCGATGAAGGCGCCCTTCTCGATGGGCGCGAACAGGCCGGAACGCCGCAGGTCGGCTTCGATCACACCGCTGATCTCTGCGCCCTTGCCGTCGGCGGAAATGAACTCTGTAATGGCGATCGGCAGCGGCTCCACCACGCCCTTGTTGATGTCGATTTCCACCACCGCCCTTGCCGGCAGCACCGCAACGCCCAGTCCCGCAACCAGCGTCGCGATCAGAAAGGTCGCTCTCATGATCATCTGCATTTGCTCCTGCCTCTCCCATTCTGGTTAGGCTCTAGCCCCCACCGCCCTGCCGATGGTGCCCGGGTTAAAACATGTCGCTGGGATCGAAGTGGACGATGACTTCGGACCAGGTGTCGTATTTCGCCGCCGGCAGATTGTAGGGAGCGCATTGCAGAACCGCACGGCGCGCGGATTCCGCGGCTGCGCGTTCCACCATGGTCCCGGTGCCACCGGCAATAATGCGCGGACTGCCCTCGATGTTCCCGCTCGGGTCGAGCTTCATCTGAACGGAAACCTTGAGATTCTCCGCATCCAGTGCGCCCGCCGGCACATTCCAGCACCGCTGGATCTGGCCGCGCAGTGCATCCATCTCGCTTTGAGAGAGCTTCTCGCCCGGCGTGTTGCGGCTGCCCCCGAGCGAGGCCTGTTCCTGCGAGCGCTTCGCGCCACCGCCGGAAGCCTTGTCCTTGTTCAGCAACGCGGCAACCTCATCGAAAAGCTCGTCGGACTTCTGAGACTTCGGCTTCGAGGCAGCTTTCTGCGCCGGCTTGTCCGCATCCTTGCGCTCAGGCGCCTTGGCCGTGCTCGCCTTCGGCGGCTGCGGCCGGGTCTGCGGCACCGGCGCGCTGTCTGGCAACGCAAGGCTCTCCGCGGCCTGCGGGGCTTCAGCCACCGTCGCCTCTTCAGGGGCGGGGTCCGGCTTCACTTCCTGCTTTGGCTGTGGTTCGGGCCGCACCTCGGTCGCCGGCACCGGCGTCGGCTCGGCGGCGGCCTGCTGTGGTTCCGGTTCGGGTTCGGGATCCGGCTTGGGTGCGGGCTTGGGCGCAGGCGGCGGCTCGGCAGTCTTTTCCACCTCGCGATTGCGCGGCTCGGGCGTCGGCGGCGTCTTGAGGTCAACATCGTTGTCGCCGGTGTTTTGTGCGTTCTCCACCGGGTCGGGTCGTTTGGTCGGCTTCGGAGCCGGTTTTTCGGAAAGCTCGGCCTTCTTGTCGCCTTCCTGCATCTGCGTCATCGTTTCGATGGGAATGATATCGACAGGCAGCGATTCAACATCCGTTACCTCGAAGGCGCGCGGCGCCGACAGCGAAACCAGGCCGAATCCCAGGATCGCAGCATGCATGGTCGCCGATATGACGAGACCCGCCTTCATTCGGTCAATTGCCTTCTTCCTGCAGGGTGACAAGACCGAGATTGCGGTATCCGGCCGCCGAAATACGCGCCATCACACGCATCACCGTGCCATAGTCCGCCGCGCGATCACCGCGCACATAGATACGCTCGTCATAGCCCGAGCGCGCAATCGCCTGCAGCTTCGGCACCACTTCTTCGATAGGAACCTCCGTCTCCTGCAGATAGATCTGGCCGTCATTGTTGACCGAAACCGTGATCGGCTGCGTCTCGGAGTTCAGAGCCTTGGCCTGCGTCTCGGGAAGATCGATCGGAACACCCACCGTTAACAGCGGCGCCGCCACCATGAAGATGATCAGCAGCACCAGCATCACGTCCACGAAGGGCGTCACGTTGATTTCGGAGATAAGCCCCGAGCGCGAGCCGCGACGACCGCGACGACGCCCGTTCCTTCCCCCCGCAGAACCGACTGACATACCCATTGTGTGCTCCTAGGCCGCCTTCGCGACTTTCTCGTCGATCTGCCGCGACAGGATGGTCGAAAACTCGTCTGCAAAGCCCTCCATCCGGCCGGCAAGCTTGCCCGCGTCCGATGACAGCTTGTTGTATGCGATAACTGCGGGAATGGCGGCCAGAAGACCGATGGCCGTGGCCAGAAGAGCCTCAGCGATACCCGGCGCAACAACTGCCAGGTTGGTGGACTTGGAGCCCGCAATCGCCTGGAACGAGGTCATGATGCCGACCACCGTGCCGAACAGACCGATAAAAGGGGCCGCCGAACCGATGGAGGCAAGGAAGCCGAGTCGGCTCTCCAGCCGCTCCATCTCGCGCGTCAGTGCCAGGTCCATCGCCTTGTCGATGCGCGTCTGCAAGCCGATCGGCGAGCGCGCGCCTTTCTCGAAGCTCTTCTTCCATTCCCGCATGGCCGCCACGAAAATCGAACCCATGCCCGTGGTCTTGCGTTCGGAAAGTGCTCGATAAAGCTCTTCCAGAGACTGCCCGGACCAGAATGTCTTCTCAAAACGATTGAGCGCTGAACGCATGCGGGCATAGGCAATCAGCTTGTCGACGATGATCGCCCAGGTCCAAACCGATGCCACCAGCAGACCGATCATCACCAGCTTGACCACCCAGCCGGCCTGCCAGAACAACGCCCAGATCGACAACTCCCCACCAGGTGCGGCGAGCGTAACACTTTCCATGGATCAACATCCTCTTAAGATCAGGGCGGCGCACATCTCTGCTTTGGACCCGCCCCTGCTTGCGTGCCGTTGCCTTCGTTCAAACCGAGGCGTCCCCGCAAGATGTTTCAACGCCCCTTTATCCGGTAAATTTTGGTGAAAGGAAGGCGTACGGATTCGCTACGGATTTCATGATTTTCTTCATGAACCGTTATGGTTAATTAAGCGTTAGGAAAACACGGCAACGCTCCATCCGAGGAGAAGATGGAGCTGTTAAGTGTTCCTCGGCTTGAAAGCCGCAATCCATTCTTTTGGAAAGCGCCTCGGCCGGCCCGTGGCTCCTATGATCGCCGCTTCCACTTTCGCCTCCACCAGCACGTTCTCGCCCCGCAAGAGCCGTTGCGCCATCTGAATGCGCGCGCCGGATATCGCCTCTGTCCGTGTTTCCACCGTCACAATGTCGTCCACACGGGCAGGCTGGCGAAAATCGATCTCCATTCGACGCACCACCCAGGAAAGCACCTCGCCATGCTTGCCGTCAGCGAGTTCCGTGTGATGCACGCCCGCAAGCCGCAGGAAGTCCGAACGGCCCCGCTCTAGGAATTCCAGATAGCGCGCATGATAGACAACGCCGGTGAAATCCGTATCGGCGAAATAGACACGCGCAACGAGCCGATGGCCGAAATCGGTCAGTTCACCCGAAAGCCCGACCGTCAGGTCTTCGCCCCCACCGGTCGTCATTCGCCTTCCCCCTGCTGAAAAAGGCTGATCTGCGCTTCCGCGAGTTCCTTCGGCGGCTGGAGCCCCATGTGGCGCCACGCCCTTGCAGCAAGGACACGCCCGCGCGGTGTGCGCTGGATGAAACCCTGCTGGATCAGATAGGGCTCGATGATGTCCTCGATTGCGTCGCGTGGTTCCGACAGTGCAGCCGCTATCGTCTCGATGCCCACCGGGCCACCGCCAAAATTCTCCACGATCATGGTAAGGTAGCGCCGGTCGAGCTGATCGAGACCGAGCGCATCCACTTCCAGTCGCGAAAGCGCTTCGTCGGCAACTTTCCGCGTCACCTCGCTCGCACCCGCCACGGTGGCGAAATCCCGCACCCGGCGCAAAAGGCGTCCGGCAATGCGTGGCGTCCCCCGCGCCCTTCGCGCGATTTCCTCGGCACCGTCTGCCGCCAGCGGCAGACCAAGGATCCGAGAGCCGCGCGTCACGATCGACTGCAGTTCGTCAACCGTGTAGAAATCGAGCCGCACCGGAATGCCGAAACGGTCGCGCAGCGGTGTCGTCAAAAGGCCAAGGCGCGTTGTCGCCGCCACCAGCGTGAATTTTGCAAGGTCGATCTTCACTGAACGGGCCGCCGGCCCTTCACCGATGATCAGGTCGAGCTGAAAATCCTCCATCGCCGGATAGAGGATTTCCTCCACTGCCGGGTTCAGCCGGTGGATTTCATCGATGAAGAGCACATCGCGCTCTTCGAGATTGGTCAAAAGCGCGGCCAGATCGCCTGCCTTGGCAATCACAGGGCCGGAAGTGGAGCGGAAATTCACGCCCAGTTCGCGCGCCATGATCTGCGCCAGCGTGGTCTTGCCAAGGCCGGGCGGGCCAACAAACAGAACGTGGTCCAGTGCTTCTCCGCGACCGCGTGCTGCCTCAATGAACACTTTCAGATTGGCGCGCGCCGCTTTCTGCCCGACGAAGTCATCCAGCGACTGCGGACGCATCGTCGAGTCCAGATCCTCACCGCGCTTGTCGGCTGCAATCAGCCTCTCGCCATCCGTCATTCGCAGGTTTCCATTTCACAACCACCAGAGGCCCGAAGGGCAAACATCGCCCTGACTAACGCGCCAGTTCCTTCAGGCCAAGCCTGATAAGCGTGCCGGCATCCGCGTCCTCACCCGCCGCCTTCATCGCGGCGGCAACCGCGTTCGCCGCGACATCGCGCGAATAGCCGAGATTGGAGAGCGCCGATACCGCATCGGACACCGGTGCCGGTGCAGCGCCCTCACCCAGCTCCTGCTTCAGCCCGATCGTGCCGGTCGCCTCTCCGGCATAGGCGGGCGCCTTGCTCTTCAATTCGGTCACGATACGCTCTGCAACCTTTTTGCCCACGCCCGGCGCGCGTGCCACGGTGGCTGCATCCTTCAGCGCGATCGCATTGGCCAGTTCCGAAGCCGAAAGTGTCGAAAGCACCGAAAGCGCCACCTTGGCACCAACACCCTGCACATTGTTCTGCAAGAGGCGGAACCATTCGCGTTCCAGTGCGGTGCGGAACCCGTAGAGCCGGATCATGTCTTCGCGCACATAGGTCTCGATGAACAGCGTTACCGCCGTCCCCTCGCCATCGAGCGCCGCCAGCGTGCGTGCCGGACAATAGGCGACATAACCGACGCCCCCCACATCGATGATGCAGTGATCTTCGGCAATCTCGTCGATGATGCCCTTCAGTTTACCGATCATTTGAGTGCTTCCATGGCCAGTCGGGAGGTGGCGGATTGCCGGTGATGGGCGTGACAAATGGCGATGGCAATGGCATCCGCCGCATCATCCGTGTCGAAGCGCGCCTTCGGCATCAGCACCTTTACCATCATGTGGATCTGTTTCTTGTCGCCGTGGCCGACTCCGATCACGGTCTTTTTTACCGCGTTTGGGGCATATTCGGCCACCGGCAGACCGGCTCGCGCCGGCACCAGCATGGCAATGCCCCGCGCCTGCCCGAGCTTCAGCGTTGCGGAAGCATCCTTGTTTACGAACGTCGCTTCCACCGCCGCTTCATCCGGGCGGTGGTCATGCAGAATGGCGTCCAGCCCGTCATGCAACTGACAGAGCCTCGAGGCGAGGTCGGCCTTGCCATCGGACGTCACGGTCCCGGCCCCCACAAAGCGCAGGGAATTGCCCTGTGCATCGATGATGGCCCAGCCCGTGCGCCGAAGCCCGGGGTCGATGCCAAGAATGCGAATCGGTGTGTTCATGGCACTAACATAGCCGTGGGCAGGCCCATTGCCACGCGCAAGCAACACGCGTGATGAAACCCGCATTTCAGAATACCAAAACGGAGCGGAACACTGCCCGAGTTCGACCTGAGCCTCGCCCTGTTGACAGCCACCGTTCTGGTGGCCGGGGTCGTGCGCGGACTGTCAGGCTTTGGAACCGGCCTGATCGTCGCTCCGATCGCCGGCGCGCTCTACGATCCCGTAACGGCAGTGGTGCTGCTGGTCATCATCGATTCGCTGCCAACACTGCCCGTCGCACTTCCGGTTGTGAAGCTTGCCCGCTGGCGAGAGGTGCTGCCCGTGCTCGCCGGGCTGGCACTGTTCGTCCCTCTCGGCGTCTATATTCTCAAGAACGGCGACGAGACCACGCTGCGTTGGGTCATCAGCATTGTCATTCTTGCGTGCGCCCTCACCCTGCGCAGTGGCTGGCGCTACCACGGGCCGCGCGGGTTTCCCGTTTCATTCGGTGTCGGCGGAATTGCCGGAACCCTGTCGGGCATCGCTGCCATACCCGGTCCACCGGTCATCATCTACTGGATGGCATCCAGTCTGCCGGTTGCCGTCGTGCGCGCCAACCTGATGACACTCTTTCTCATTTCAGAAGTGTTTTCGGCCGGCAATCTGTGGCTCGCAGGCCTGTTCGATCAGACACGCGTCACTCTCGGGATCCTGATGATCCCGCCCTATGTGGCAAGTCTGGCCGTTGGCACAAAGCTCTACGGAATCGCCAGCGAAACGGCCTACCGCCGCCTCGCCTTCATGCTCATCGTGGCTTCCGCACTGGTTGCACTGCCACTGACCGAGCTGGCGTTTCGTTGGCTGGTCAGCGGTGCCCAAACGCCGTTTTGAGCAGGGTGATCTGTTCGAAAACGGGATTGCCGGTCAGCGGCTCTGCGTCTTCGTTCCGCACTGTCGTTCCGCCATAGATCTCTTCGTCCATCCGGCGAACCAGGTCCTGAAGACGCATGGAGCGTATGACGAGGCTCTGGAACTTTTCAGGGAGATCCGCCCAGCCCGTTGCCTGCTCCTGCGGGGAGTGTGTGTCGAGGCGCACCTTGGATTTCTCCGCCGCCACCTGATCACGGGTCATTTCGCCGGAATTGGCGGCCCGCTGCAAAAGAAGCCAGGAGGCGAGCTGCATGAGACGTGTCGTCAGACGCATGGACTCGGCGGCATAAAGCGCGGCACCGGCCCGGGACAGATGTTTCGCCTCGGCGCGTCCATCCCCGTCCAGATACTCCGCCGCCTCTTCCACCAGGCTCATTCCCTGATTGTAGAGAGGCTTGAAGGAATCCGAGAACACGCGATGCTCGGCCAGCTTGATCGTGGTCGCGCGACCGTTCCCGTTTTCAATCATTGTGCCTACGCCCCACCAGATACGATAATTCCGGCCACCGCCGGTTGATGCGTTCAATCACAAGTGCGCCTGAGTCTCAATGCCGGCACTCCGCTCAAAGATGGGCTTGTGCACAGCTGTTGGCAAGTTCTTCCTTAACAGAGGGTTAATGGTCAAATTGGTCAAAAAAAAGAGCCGCAAAGGCGGCTCTCAGGAGTTTAAACAGGGAGGCGTCAAACAGAATGGCTCCAGCCACTCAGTAAGAATCCAGAAATCTGGATACCCACAGTAAACGCATGTAAAGCTTAATGGAGGGTTAACGACCCTGCGCGCCCTTGAATAGAATACTGTTCAACTGCCCCCTTCACGACATGTCCCTCGCCTGCTCCCGCAGCCGGAATTTCTGGATTTTTCCGGTAGATGTCTTGGGAATTTCCGCAAAAACAACGGTTTTTGGACATTTGAAACGCGCCAGCAGTGAACGGCAATGCGCGATGATCTCGTCTGCGCTCACCGTACTTCCCGGTTTCAGCTCCACGAAGGCGACGGGCGTCTCGCCCCATTTTTCGTCCGCCTTCGCCACCACCCCGCAGGCAGCGACAGCGGGGTGCTTGTAAAGCGCGTCCTCCACCTCGATGGAAGAAATGTTCTCGCCACCGGAGATGATGATGTCCTTGGACCGGTCCTTGAGCTGAATATAGCCGTCGGGATGCATCACTCCCAGATCGCCTGAGTGGAACCACCCGCCGGCAAAAGCCTCATCCGTCGCCTGCTTGTTTTTCAGATACCCCTTCATGACGATATTGCCGCGAAACATCACCTCACCGATGGTCTCACCATCATGTGGCGTTTCGGTCATCGTCTCGGGATCCATCACGGCAAGCCCCTCAAGCGCCGCATAGCGCACGCCCTGCCGCGCCTTGCGTGCGGCCTGCGCCGCACCGTCGAGCGCATCCCACGCGCCTTTCCACTCGTTCACCACCGCGGGCCCATAGGTTTCCGTCAGCCCGTAGAGATGGGTCACCGCAAACCCCGCTTCAGCCATGGCCGAAAGCACGGTCTCGGGTGGCGGCGCCGCCGCGGTATTGAACGTCACCGTGTGTGAAAAATCCCGCTTCTCGGTTTCAGGCGCGTTGAGCAGCGCCGACATCACCACCGGCGCCCCGCACAGATGGGTGACGCGATGATCGGCAATCGCATCATACATCGGCCTTGCCCGCACCCAGCGCAGGCACACATGGGTGCTGGCCGTCAGCGCAAGTGTCCAGGGAAAGCACCAGCCATTGCAGTGAAACATCGGCAGGGTCCACAGATAGACCGAACCGCGCGCCAGCGCCGCATGCACCGTGTTTGCATAAGCCATCAGCGCCGCCCCGCGATGATGATAGACCACCCCCTTGGGATTGCCTGTCGTGCCCGACGTGTAATTCAGCGCGATCGCATCCCATTCGTCATCCGGCATGGACCAGGCAAAGCCGGCATCCCCCGAAGCGACGAAAGCCTCGTAATCCTCACTGCCGATCCGCGCGCCCTTGGGATAAGGCGCATCGTCCGGATACTCCGGATCGTCATAGTCGATCACCAGCGGCTTGACCGTCGCCAGCGCCAGCGCCTCCTTCATCACGCCGGAAAACTCGCGATCGACAATGACCACCTTCGTTTCCGCATGGTCAAGCTGAAAGGCGATTACCGCCGCATCCAGCCGCGTGTTCAGCGAATGCAACACCGCCTTCGTCATGGGCACCGCATGGTGCGCCTCTAGCATGGGCGGCGTGTTGGAGAGCATGACAGAAACCGTATCGCCCTTGCCGATGCCGTTGCCGGCCAATGCGGAGGCGAGCCGGAGCGAACGCTCCCAGAACTCTGCATAGGTCACCCTTTGTCTGCCATGGATGATCGCCACATCATCGGGAAAGACTTTCGCCGCCCGCTCCAGAAACACGAGTGGTGTCAGAGGCTGATGGTTGGCAGGGTTCCTGTCGAGATCCCGTTCGAAAGCATTCGCAGTCACAAACTTCCTCCCCGTTTTTATCTATTAAACACAGGCTCTGCGTTCCGTCACCATCCCATGAGATCGGACACGCCGTCATACATCAGCTTCAGAGAGACGATCAGAACCATCACATACATGAAGGGGTAGAAGACGGCAGGTTTCATGCGCTTGACAATCCAGACCCCGGCAAGTGTCGCCAGCGGCGCAAGCGGGATCAGGATCAGCGAAGCCGTCAGATTGGAGCGGTCGAACTGCCCGAGCGCAAAATAGGGAACAAGCTTCACCGCATTGACGATGGCAAAAAACACCACGCTCGTACCGGTATAAATGCGCGGGTCGTGTCCCAGCGGCAGTGCATAGACCTGATAGGGCGGCCCGCCCGCATGGGCAACGAAGCTCGTGAAACCCGCAACCGCCCCCCAGAATGTGCCGCGCGGGCGGTTCTGCCTGGCAATGTGCTCCCGCCCCGCCACCTTCTCGAACACCCAACGGAGAAAGAAAGCGAACGTCACGAGACCGACGATCAGGCGCACATGCCCCTCCGTCACCACCGCCGCCGTGGCCCAGCCGATGGCGATGCCCACAAGAGCACCGGGAAGCATGATCGTCAGTGTCCTGCGATCCGTATGGCCCCGCCACGCCCACAGCGAGACGAGGTCCATCACGATCAGGATCGGCAGCAGTATGGCTGCCGCCTGCACGGGCGAAACCACCAGCGCGAGCATCGGCACACCGAGCAGCGCCATCGCGCCGCCAAAGCCGCCTTTCGAGAGCCCGACGAGGATCACCGCGGGAATGGCAGCAACATAAAAAACGGGATCGGAAAGAAGCGACGTCATCAACAATGCCTGAACCACCCGGGACACGGGCCATGAGACTCATATGCCCATTGGCCCGCCTTGGCGAGACTCCCGGCCAATGTTCCAATTTTCCTTGTCGTTCCCCCCACGGTTCGTCTATGCCCCATTCAAACCAAAATGCCGGGTCAGAAACGAGCCAGATCGGTTTCGTCGAGGAGATGTTCAATGACCAGTCGCTGCCGCCTCGTGCTGATCGCACCGCCGCCCGAAAAAGCTGCCAATGACGAGGCCCATCTGGAAGCCGCCCTGGCGGCCGGAGATGTCGCCTCCCTCATCATTCCCGACTACGGGCAGGATGAAGTCAGCTTTCAGGGCCCGCGCCGAGCGCCTCACCCCCATCGCACAATCCCGCAACGTGGCGGTGATGATCGCCGGTGCGCCGCGCATAGCCGCCCGAGTGAAGGCCGATGGCATTCATGTTGACGGCTCATTCGATGAGTTCGTCGAAGTCGTCGAGAAATATCGCGACACGATGATGATCGGTGCCGGAGGCGTGAAGACACGCGACGATGCCCTTCAAAGGGGAGAACTGGATCCCGACTATCTGTTTTTCGGGCGTTTCGGATACGACAACAAGCCCGAGCCCCACCCGCGCAACCTGGCCCTTGGCGGCTGGTGGTCGGAGATGGTGCAGATTCCCTGCATTGTCATGGGCGGAGAAAGCCTCGCTTCCGCAGAAAAAGTTGCAGCAGGCGGCGCCGATTTCGTGGCACTTGGCTCTGCCGTTTTCACCGACAGCGTCGATGCGGCGAAAGCCGTCATGGAAGCGAATGCCATTCTCGACAGGGCCGCGACCACGCTTGAGGGAGCCTGAGCATGCGCATCGGAGTTGTTCCTGTAGCGGTCGTAGCGGCAGCCCTGTACGGCATGACCGGAAGCGCGTTTGCCGCTGGCAATGCCGCACAGGACGAAACGTCATCCGAAGCACCGCTTGCCGATCGACTTCAGCCGCCTGGTGACCGGCCTCTTTCCGCCCCGACGATCGACCGCGTCGATCCGGACAGGTTCGGCAAGCTGCCCGATGCCGCCTATGGCGCGTTCCAGCGCGGATATTACATAACCGCGCACAATATCGCCCTGCCGCGTGCAAAGGCGGGTGACGCGGCAGCACAGACACTGGTCGCAGAGATTTATGCGCGTGGGCTCGGCATGCCGAAAAACCCGAAAAAGGCTGCCGAATGGTACGCAAAGGCGGCGCAGCAGGGTGTTCCCGAGGCACAGTTCCAGTATGCCCTGATGCTTCTCGACGGGGTGTTTGTCGAAAAGGATGCCGACCGCGCCTTCGATTTGATGCAGATTGCCGCCGACAATGGCAACCGGCTCGCCCAGTTCAACCTCGCGCAGATGATCCTCGACCGGCAATCCAGCTTCGAAAGCCAGAAGCGGGCGGTGAGTTACTATGAAAAAGCTGCAAATGCCGGGCTTGCAGATGCTCAATACGCGATGGCCCAGGTCTATGCGAACGGGTTTGGCGGAAGAGAGATCAACGACGGCGTTGCAAGAACCTGGCTCGCAAGATCGGCAAGACAGAACTTCGATACCGCGCAGCTCGATCTCGGCACATGGCTGATCGAGGGGCGGGGTGGTCCGCCCAACATGGAGGCGGGGTTCCGGTGGCTCAAACGCGCTGCCGAAGGCGGCAACATCGCGGCACAGAACCGCGTTGCCAAGCTCTACCGTGCCGGCATCGGCACCGAGCCGGATGTCATCGAAGGCGCGGCCTGGTATGTTTCGGCGCGCCGGGCTGGGCTGATCGACCCGGAAAACGAGGATTATCTGGCCGGCCTTACACCGGAAGAAATGAAGGAAGCGATCCAGCGCGCCAACCGCCTGCGCTGAGATTTTCCTGCGCCGCATTTGGGCCTGCGGCTTGCCTTGACCGGCATTTTATGGTCTTGGAAGCGCCGAATTGCGCGTGACTGCGCGCCCGAGACCCGCAGGACGATCACATGAAAATCAACGGCAACGAAATCCGCCCCGGCAACGTCATCGAGCACAATGGCGGCCTCTGGGTCGCAGTGAAGACCAACGCAGTGAAGCCCGGCAAGGGCGGTGCATACAACCAGGTCGAATTGAAAAACCTGATCGATGGCACCAAGCTCAACGAGCGCTTCCGTGCAGCCGAAACGGTCGAACGTGTCCGCCTCGAGCAGAAAGACTTCAGCTTCCTCTACGAGCAGGACGACGCGCTGGTGTTCATGGATTCCGAAACCTACGAACAGCTCGAACTGCAGAAAGACTTCGTCGGCGACCGCGCCGCATTCCTGCAGGATGGCATGACCGTGACGGTTGAACTCTATGAGGAAAAGCCCATCGGCGTTTCACTGCCCGATCAGGTCACGCTCACGATCGCCGAGGCCGATCCCGTGGTGAAGGGCCAGACGGCAGCGTCTTCCTACAAGCCCGCCGTGCTTGAGAATGGTGTGCGCGTCATGGTACCGCCCTTCATCGAGGCGGGTGAAAAGATCGTGGTCGACACCAACGAAATCACCTATCTGCGCCGCGGCGAATAATTCCGCCCGGCGCGCTTACCGAAACTTCAAGTCACAAAGGCTCTTCCCCCATGGCCCGTTCGGCGATCATCAATGTCATGGTTCAGGCTGCCATGAAGGCAGGCCGCTCGCTCGCGCGCGATTTCGGCGAGGTTCAGAACCTGCAGGTTTCGCTGAAAGGCCCCGGCGACTATGTGAGCCAGGCCGACCGCAAGGCCGAGGAGATCATCCACACGGAGCTGTCACGTGCGCGGCCCGGATATTCCTTCCTCATGGAGGAAAGCGGCACGGTCGAGGGCGATGATCCCCAGCACCGCTGGATCGTCGATCCGCTCGACGGCACGACCAACTTCCTGCATGGCATTCCCATCTTCTCGATCTCGATTGCGCTTGAGCGTCAGGGCCAGATCGTTGCCGGCGTTATCTACAATCCGGCCATGGATGAGCTTTACACTGCCGAGCGCGGTGGCGGCGCCTTCCTCAACGACCGCCGCCTGCGTGTCGCGGCGCGTGGCAGACTTTCCGACGCGGTCATCGGCACCGGCATCCCGCATTTGGGGCGTGGCCACCATGGCACCGCCCTTCTCGACCTGCGCAATGTCATGGGCGAGACCGCAGGCATCCGCCGTCTCGGTTCGGCTGCGCTGGATCTCGCCTATGTGGCTGCAGGGCGCATGGACGGTTTCTGGGAGGAATGGCTCTCTCCCTGGGATACGGCTGCCGGCATCATTCTTGTCCGCGAAGCGGGCGGCTTCGTCACCGACAAGAGCGGCGGCGACAAAATGTTCGACACCGGTCAGGTCGTCGCCGGCAACGAAGCGATTCATCGCGCTATGCTGAAGACCCTCGCCAAACCCGCATCTCAGAAGAGCTGACGCACGCGCAAGCATCTCTATCGCCCTCGCCCGGTCTCGGGGCGAGGCTGTTTGGCACGTCCAGTGCAATCTGGCATCATCGCCGCAGTCACCAATCCGGTCTCAGCAGGCAATCGTCGGGCAAAAGCTGATCCCGATATCACGTGACGCTGCGCGCGGCTTTCAATTTCGTCATAATTTCGATTAGAATCCCGCGCGATACAGGAATCATTGCAGGTTCCGGATCGCAATGGGTATGAGGAGCTGATGGCTTTGCTGAAATCGCGTGAGGACTCCGATCCATCCGTAGCGTTTGACTACGACCCGCAAACGCTGTCCAGCCCACAAGTCTTTCTCTACTCAATGCTGGTGTTTCTGGCGATTGCGGGTTTCGTGGCCGCCATTCTCTACCGACAGATCGCTTCTGCTTTCCAGACCAATCCGGGCCTCAACGGCCTTATTCTGGGTGTTCTCCTGATCGGCATTCTGCTCGCATTCATACAGGTCACACGCCTGTTTCGTGAGGTGCGGTGGGTCAATTCGTTCCGCGCCGGCACTGAAGCGTCCGACCCGGTTCTGCTGGCACCGATGAAAGCGCTCCTCAGCCGCGCGTCAACCATGGCGCTGTCGACGAGTTCCATGCGTTCGATCCTTGATTCGATTGCGACGCGCCTCGACGAAAGCCGCGACATATCACGCTATCTGATCGGTCTGCTTGTCTTTCTCGGCCTGCTCGGCACCTTCTGGGGCCTGCTCCAGACAATTGGCTCGATTGGCGACACCATCCAGTCGCTTGACCCAGCCTCCGGCAATGCCAACGACGTTCTCGACGCGTTGAAATCGGGGCTTTCAGCTCCGCTGGAGGGCATGGGAACCGCATTCTCGTCCTCGCTTTTCGGCCTTTCCGGTTCACTCATCCTTGGCTTTCTCGACCTTCAGGCAGGCCGGGCCCAGAATCGTTTCTATACAGAGCTCGAAAACTGGCTTTCCTCCGTAACCGATCTGAGTTCCGACCTTGCTGAAGGCCGCAACGGCACCTCGGAAGAGATGCAGAGGCTCGCCGACAAGCTGCGGGCCGCTCAGGAAGAAGGCTCGTCCAACCCGCGTCTCACCACTTCCATGGCCAATCTCGCAGAGGGCATTTCGGGCCTCGTGAAGAACATGCGTCAGGAACAGCAGATGATGCGTGACTGGGTGGAAGCCCAGGCCAACGAACAAAAGGCCATGCGCGCCACCCTTGAAAAACTGTCCGCAGCACTGAAAAAGCGGGACAGCTGACATGGCGCTGGCCCGCGCACGCCGCACCGACCGCCGGGTCGATTACTGGCCCGGCTTCGTGGATGCCATGGCGACGCTCCTGCTCGCCATCATGTTCCTGCTCTCGGTTTTCGTACTCGCACAGTATTTCCTCAGTCAGGAAATTACCGGCAAGGACGCCGTTCTTGACCGGCTGAATGCGCAGATCAACGAGCTGACGCAGCTTCTCGCTCTCGAGCAGGCCAACAGTCAGGATGCCGAAGACACCATCGCCAGTCTGCGCGCATCGCTTGAAGATATCCGCGCCGACCGCTCAAGACTGGAACAGCTTCTCGCAAGCGGCAGCGGGCAGAGCGAACAGGCTCAGGCCCGCATTGGCGAGCTGTCCGGCGCTCTCGACGAAGAGCGGCAGGTCAGCCAGCGCGCACTGTCACAGGTCGAGCTTTTGAACCAGCAGATTTCTGCACTGCGCAAGCAGATCGGCGCGCTGGAAGCGGCCCTTGAGGTTTCCGAAGCGCGTGACCGCGAATCCCGCACCAAAATCGCCGACCTCGGTCGCCGCCTCAACGTGGCGCTGGCGCAGCGCGTTCAGGAACTGAACCGCTACCGTTCCGATTTCTTCGGCCGCCTGCGCGAAATCCTCTCCGACCGCGAAAACATTCGCATCGTTGGTGACCGTTTCGTGTTCCAGTCGGAAGTCCTGTTCCCGTCCGGTGCGACGGAAATCAATCCGAATGGCCGCGAGGAAATGCGCAAGCTGGCAGATGCCATTCTCGAATTGCAGAAAGAGATTCCGCCAGAGATCAACTGGGTGCTGCGCGTCGACGGCCACACCGACGACGTGCCCCTTTCCGGTACTGGTCGCTTCCGCGACAACTGGGAGCTCTCGACAGCGCGTGCCACGGCTGTGGTCAAGTTTCTGATCGAAAACGGCGTGCCGGCCAACCGGCTCGTTGCCGCCGGTTTCGGGGAATACCAGCCGCTTGACCCTGGCAACAGCGCCGAGGCCCGGGCCCGCAATCGCCGCATCGAGTTGAAGCTTACCGAACGCTGACCTTTTCTACTGCCGGGCAACCCCTGCTCCCTTTTTACGCGTAAGAGGAATTCCATGTCCTTCCAGAAACTCGACGATCTTGGCCACAGGCTGGAAGCGCTCGGCCATGCGCTGGCGATCCTTGGTGCCGACGAGGCAACCCATATGGCGCCCGGCGGTGGCGAAGCGCGGGCCGAGGCCATGTCCACGCTGGCCGGCATGGCGCATCGGCAGGCCACGGCGCCCGAGATCGCCGACTGGATCGAAGCGGCAGAGCAGGAAGATCTGAACGCCGAACAGAAAACGGCGGTCGCGGAATTCCGCCGCCACTACATCAACCTCACCTGCCTGCCCTCCGATTTCGTCGAACGCCAGACCCGCACCCGCATGCGCTGCGAGCAGCTTTGGCGCGAGGCCCGCCCGAAGGGCGACTGGGCCGGTTTCCTGCCGGCGCTCGAAGGCGTGATCGCGATGGCGAGGGAGGAGGCAGAGCGCCGCTCCGACGTACTCGGCCTTGCCCCTTATGACGCGCTGATGGAGCAGTTCGACCCGGGCAACAGAACGGCGGAAATCGCTCCCGTTTTCGAGAGTTTGAAGGCGTTTCTGGTCGATTTCGTCCCAAACGCGCTGGAAATCCAGAAAAAGAAACGGGCGAAGAATCCGCTGCGCCCACTGTCTGGAAATTACCCTGTCGAGCGGCAGCGCGAGCTCGGTCTCGCGATGATGGCGGCGGTCGGATTCGATCTCACACGCGGCAGCCTCTCCGTTTCGCACCACCCGTTCTGTGGCGGCGTTCCGACCGATGTGCGCATCACAACACGCTATCGGACCGACGAGTTTCTCTCTTCGCTGATGGGCATACTGCACGAAACCGGCCACGCGCTCTATGAGCAGAACCTGCCGCCCGAATGGGCGCATTGGCCGGTTGGCAAGGCGCGCGGCATGGCCATGCATGAAAGCCAGAGCCTGTTTGTCGAAAAGCAGATCGGCAGAAACCCGGCCTTCTGGGAATGGGCGCTGCCCGTCGTGGAAAAGCATCTCGGCGAGAAATGGTCGATGGACGAAATTCTCGGCCATGTGCACCATGTCGAGCGCGGGCTGATCCGCGTCGATGCGGACGAGGTTACCTATCCGCTGCATGTCATCCTGCGCTTCGAGCTCGAGCAGGAACTGATTTCCGGCAAACTCGAAGCCCGCGACCTGCCGGAAGCCTGGGACGCGAAGATGCACGCCTATCTCGGCCTGTCCACCATCGACACGCCGCAGGATGGACCGATGCAGGACGTGCACTGGCCCTCAGCAGCCTTCGGCTATTTCCCCTCCTACACGCTTGGTGCGATGATCGCTGCCCAGCAATGGGCGGCGATCGAGAAGGAGATCCCCGATGTGAACGAGCAGTTTGCCAGAGGACAGTTCGAAGCCGTGAATGCATGGCGGCACGAGAAGGTCTGGTCGCAGGCTTCGCGGCTCTCAACACCGGACCTGATCGAACAGGCGACCGGCGAACCGCTCAACGCAGCGCATTTCACAAGTCATCTGGAGAAACGCTACGGCAAATAGGCTGCGCTGACCGGCCAGGCAGGCTTGTCAGAACACCGGTATCGGCACACTCTCGCCTGCATGGAAGACACCGATTCCCGATCCACTGTGGAGACAGTGGCCGACGCACTGACCGAAGCCGTTCGCACCGGACGGCTTGTTCCCGGTCAGAGGTTGACGGAAAGCGAATTTACCAACCGGCTCGGCGTGTCCCGCTCGTCGGTGCGTGAAGCCTTCCGCCGTCTGACAGCCGATGGTCTCCTCACGGCGGAGCCGCACCGCGGCGTGATGGTTCGCCAGCTATCACGCGTGGAGGTGGATAATCTTTTCCAGGTACGCGGGGCTCTGGAAGCGCTCGCGGTCACGCTCGCCTTGCCGAAGCTGCATCTCGCTCCGTCCACCCTTGTTAGATTGCAAAGCGATCTGGACGCCGCCGTTGATGAGGGCGACATGAAAAGGTTCTCGCAGCTCAATGGCCAGTTTCACCGGCTCTTTCGCGAGACTGCGGAAAACCCCCTCCTCAGCGACACGCTCACGCGACTGTCCAACTCGCTCTACTGGCTGCAGTTTCGTGTTCTTGTGGACAGCAGCCACGTGTTCGAGACCAACCGGCAGCACCGGGAAGTGACAGAATGCGTTGTTTCCAACGACGAGAACGGAGCGCGGGCCGCGATGCTCCGGCATGTCGAGAACGCTAGAAAACTTATTCAATCGCTGCCGGACGACCACTTCGCGCGCCCTCGATCGTACATAGACAAGAACCCCACAACGGATTGAACGACGTCGCGGCTTGACGTCGATCTGCATTTGCATGATTGTCTGACAATATTATCGGACAAAATGGGAGAAATGTCCGCATGAGCACCAAAGCCACGCAGGAATACCGCCCTGTTCCGCTTCCCGATTACAGGGAGTATCCGGTGGAGGAGATGCGGGCGCGGGCGCGAGCCTTCTATGATGAGATCCGCACCCGGCACACGGTGCGCGACTTTTCAAGCCGCCCCGTTCCGCGCGACATTATCGAGACCTGCATCAGGGCAGCGGGAACCGCTCCCAATGGCGCAAACCACCAGCCCTGGCACTTCGCGGTCATCGGCAATCCTGCCGTGAAAAAGCAGATCCGCGAGGCGGCTGAAGTCGAAGAGAAAGCGTTTTACGAAGGGCGTGCCGGCGAAGAATGGCTACAGGCGCTGGGACCTTTGGGCACCGATGCGAGCAAGCCGTTTCTGGAGGAGGCACCGTGGCTGATCTGCGTGTTCGGTGAACGACGCAGCCGCTCTGCCGACGGCGTGAAACGCAAGAACTACTATGTGCCGGAATCGGTGAGCATCGCCACGGGTTTTCTGATCGCAGCCCTGCACCGGGCGGGGCTTGCCACGCTGACACACACACCCAACCCGATGAGCTTCCTCAACGAACTGTGCGGCCGGGACCCGCACGACAAACCTTATATTTTGATGGTCGTTGGATATCCCAAAGAGGACGCCACCATCCCCCAGCATGCGATGGAGAAAAAGCCTCTGGAGGAAATCGCCACATTTATTTAAGGAACGGCTTCGCCCAAGCTCACTCGGCCGCATTCCCCATGGGCTCGAACTGCAGGCTTGCGAGTTTGGCATAGACACCGCCTGCTGCAACAAGCTCGCTGTGGGTACCTTCTTCCACGATGCGTCCCTCGTCCAGCACGAGAATGCGGTCGGCTTTCAGCACCGTCGACAGCCGGTGCGCTATGACGAGCGTGGTGCGTCCCTTCATCAGATGCTCCAGCGCCTGCTGCACCAGTGTCTCGCTTTGGGAATCCAGTGCAGAAGTCGCCTCGTCCAGAAGCAGGATCGGCGCATCGCGCAGGATGGCGCGGGCAATGGCCATGCGCTGGCGCTGACCGCCGGATAGCGTAACGCCACGCTCGCCCACCGGCGTTTCGTAGCCTTCTGCCAGATCGTTGATGAAATCATGCGCGAGCGCAGCGCGGGCTGCAGCCTCGATTTCCGCACGGGTTGCATCGGGGCGGCCGAAGGCGATGTTTTCCGCAGCGCTGGCAGCAAAAATGGTGACATCCTGCGGCACGATGGCCATGCGCGCCCGCAGAGCCAGCGGATCGGCCTGCCGGGCGTCGACGCCATCGACACGCACAGTCCCCGTGTCCGGATCATAATAGCGCAAAAGCAGCGAGAAGATCGTGGTCTTGCCCGCACCGGACGGACCGACAATCGCGACCGTTTCACCCGGCTTGACATTGAAGCTCAACCCATGGAGAGCCGATCGGCCAGGCCGCGTGGGATAGGCAAAAGAGACATTCTCGAACGCCACATCACCACGTGCCGGCTGCGGCAGCACCGCTGGATTGGCAGGTGCGGTGATGACCGGCTTTTCGGCGAGCAGCTCACTCATGCGCTCGGCAGCGCCTGCGGCCTGCGACAGCTCGCCCCAGACTTCCGAAAGTGCGCCAAGAGCGCCAGCCGCCAGAACCGAGTAGAGCAGGAACTGGCCAAGCGTTCCCGGCGTCATGACGCCCGAGAGAACGTCACGCGAACCGAACCACAGCACTGCCACGACCGAGCTGAAGGTCATGAAGATGGCGAAGAATGTGAGAAAGGAACGCGCGAAAATGGATGAGCGCGCGGCAGCAAACGCCGTCTCGATCGCTTCGGAAAATTTTTCCCGCGCCATTGCCTCACCGGTGAAAGCCTGAAGCGTCCTCATCGCGCCGATCTGCTCACCCGCATAGGCCGTGGCGTCGGCCAGCGTGTCCTGCGCAAACCGTGACCGGCGCCGAACGGAGCGACCAAAGGCCACCAGCGGCAACACGATGACGGGGATTGCCGCCACCACAAGGAGCGAAAGCCGGGGGCTGGTGACCACCATCATTCCGACGGCACCCAGCCCCATGATGACATTGCGCAATGCCTGGGAGATCGTGGCACCCACGGCAGACTTGACCTGCGTCGCGTCGGCAGAAATGCGTGACACGATTTCGCCCGACTGGACCGTATCGAAAAAGCCGGGGGACAGGCGCGTGACGTGATCGAACACGTCGCGCCGCAGATCGCTGACGACACGCTCTCCAAGCGTGATGACGAAGAAATACCGACCGGCAGAGGCAACGGCCAGAACCGCGGCAACGATGATCAGCATCGAGAAATAGTTGGCGATGAAAATCGAATCGGATTCGGAAAATCCGTGATCGATCATACGTCGTACGGCCAGCGGAAGCGTAAGCGTGGCAATGGCCGCAATCACAAGGAAAAACGCGGCTCCGGCTGCAAGCCCACGATAATGCCCGACATAGGGTAAAAGCCGGCGGAGTGGTTTCAGCGACCGCCGTTTCGCCGCCTGTTGCCTCTCTTCGGACGCCAATTGCGCACGCGCCATACCCTGTCCCTTTTCCGCATCATGCCCGGAAGCGGCAATTTGTACGCCGCTCAACTCTTGTCTTGTCGCCGGACCTGATGTATAGGCTCGCCAACCAATTCCGAAGCCGTAGCCTTCCTTGGCCGCGGCTTCAAGTTTTCAGGATGGGTGCAATTGCCGCAAGTCGGTTTCAATTGTTACCCCAACCAAGCTCAGGACAAGCCGATGAAAGCCGAAATTCATCCCGACTATCACACGATCAAGGTCGTCATGACGGACGGCACCGAGTATGAGACCCGCTCCACCTGGGGCAAAGAGGGCGACACGCTCCAGCTCGACATCGACCCGTCCACGCATCCGGCATGGACCGGTGGTCAGCAGTCGCTGATGGACCGCGGTGGCCGCGTTTCCAAGTTCAAGCAGCGTTATCAGGGCCTGGGTATCTAACCCGCTCCAACGCAGCAGGCATTGCAAAAACCCGCCTCACAAGGGCGGGTTTTTTGTTGTCTGTCTCTAAGTTGCCGGCTTGTCGATATGTCCAAGATCGCGCTGCGGGGCTATCACATCGCGAACCCTCTGTTTCAGCGTCTTCGCATCGGGGAACCCGCCATCGTGCTTCCGCTCCCAGATCAGGATGCCGTTGCAGGAGACCTCGAAAACACCGCCCGTGCCCGGGCGCAGCGCGACCTCGCACAATTCCGTGGAAAAGGTGGAGAGCAGCTCCTGCGCCAGCCAGGCCGAGCGCAGGAGCCATTGGCACTGGGTACAGTAGGTAATCGCCACGCGATGCTGCATCATGCGATCCCGTCCTTTGCCAAGCAGCAGGATCTGCCGGGAAGACTCACCCGGCAAACGCGAAATCAGGCTGCGCTGAGCTTCGCGAGCGTCTCGTCATCCACCTCGAAATTGGCGTAGACGTTCTGCACGTCATCGTCGTCTTCAAGGGTGGCGACAAGCTTGAGGATCGACTGGGCGCGCTCCTCATCAACCGGCGTTCCGGTCTGCGGCCGCCAGATCGCCTTGACGGATTCGGCCTCGCCCAAGGCTTTTTCCAGAGCGGTTGTCACATCGCCGATGTCCTCGAACGCACAGGTGATGACATGTCCATTCTCATCCGACTGGACATCTTCGGCGCCCGCCTCGATGGCTGCTTCCATCACGGTGTCGGCGTCGCCCTTGTCGACCGGATAGATGATCTCGCCCACACGGTCGAACATGAATGAGACGGAACCCGTCTCGCCCATTGATCCGCCAGCTTTCGTGAAGGCGGCGCGAATGTTGGAGGCGGAACGGTTTCGATTGTCGGTCAGGGCTTCGACGATGATCGCAACACCACCGGGACCGTAGCCCTCGTAGCGCACCTCGTCATAGTTCTCCGCGTCACCGCCGGATGCCTTCTTGATCGCACGCTCGATATTGTCCTTGGGCATGGACTGTGCCTTGGCGTTCTGGATGGCCAGGCGCAGGCGCGGGTTCATCGCCGGGTCGGGCAGCCCCATCTTGGCAGCAACGGTGATTTCGCGCGCCAGTTTGGAAAACATCTTCGAGCGAACGGCATCCTGCCGGCCCTTGCGGTGCATGATGTTCTTGAATTGGGAATGACCGGCCATGGGGCTCCTTCTCACGGTCTTTTGAATGCAACGGAATAACGCCGCTTTATAGTGAAAATGCCGGCCAACGTCCAGAAGCGCCGGCTGCCTAACGTGGCGCATTGCCGCGCTTTGCCGTAGTATGGGTCCCTGTTCGCACGGGAGATGCAGATGAATGCCTTCCGACTGACCGCAAGCTTGTTGATATTTCTGCTCGTCCCTCTTGCCGTGGCCTCGGCACAGACCGAGAGACCCAGCACCTGTCTGGCCATGGCGCAGGCTCTGCCCGGCGTGATCTTCGCCTCGTTTGCCACCCCCGCCGCCACAAGCGCCGAACCGGTGGATATCACCTATGCGGGACACTCTACCTACATAATCGAGACGCCCGCCGGCGTCACCATCGCCACCGACTATTCCGGCGCTTATGGCGCCAGTCCCGTGCCGCGTGTCGTCACCATGAACAAGGCGCATGGCACGCATTTCACCAACAATCCGGACCCGGCCATCGAACACGTGCTGCCGGGCTGGAACCCCGATGGCGGGCCGGCACGGCATTCACTCATGGTGGAGGACGTCTATATCCGCAACGTGACCACCGACATCCACCGCTATGGCGCGATGGAGCCGGATGCCAATTCCATCTTCATCTTCGAGGTGGCGGGCCTGTGCATCGGCCATCTGGGCCATCTGCACCACCGGCTCGACGACAGTCACTATGCGGCGATCGGCAGGCTCGACGTGGTGATGGTGCCCATCGACGGCGGGCTGACACTCTCGCTCGACGGCATGAGCGAAATCACGCGCCGGCTTTCCTCATCGATCATATTGCCGATGCATCGGCATTCCACGCCGCTCAGCGCGTTCACCAGCCGGATGGGCGGTGGTTTCGAACTGGACTTCCGTGAGGGACGGGCGATCACCGTGGCGCTGGACAACCTGCCACGGAGACCGACCATAGTGATACTCGACGGGGTGTAGCGCAGATTACTCTGCCGCCTCGCCCGCAACTGCCTTTTCGCGCATCCGCTTACGCCGCGCCAGCATATTGAGTCCCTCGACCAGCGCCGAGAAGCCCATGGCGGCGTAGATGTAGCCCTTGGGAACGTGAAAACCCATCCCGTCTGCGATCAGCGTCATGCCGATCATCAAAAGAAAGGCGAGCGCCAGCATGACCACGGTGGGGTTGGCTGCGATGAAGCGCGACAGCGGCTCCGCGGCGATCAGCATCACGGTCACGGCCGAGATAACGGCGATGAACATGATGGCGATTTCGTCGGTCATCCCAACGGCGGTGATGATGGAATCAACGGAGAAGACCAGGTCCAGCAGCAATATCTGAACAATGGCCGCACCCGCGGTGATCGTGACCTTGCCCATCATGTTTTCCTTGCCATCGTCGGGATCGACCGAATGGTGGATCTCCTTGGTGGCCTTCCACATAAGGAAGAGGCCACCGGCAATGAGAATGAGATCACGCCAGGAGAAACCGTGGCCGAACAGCTCAAACACGGGTTCGGTAAGCTGCACGATGATGGAAATGGTGGCGAGCAGCGCCAGCCGCAGGATCAGGGCCGCGCTGATGCCGATGCGCCGTGCCCGCGCCTGCTGCTCCTGTGGCAACTTGTTCGTCAGGATGGAGATGAAGATCAGATTGTCTATGCCGAGAACGATCTCAAGCACCACCAGGGTCACAAGCGCGACCCAGGCTTCCGGATTGGAGACAAACTCAAAGTGACCGGCAAGCCATTCCATTGCAGCACCCCTCGCTGGCAATTGTTCAAATATAGCGTTTCGCAGAGTTATGCGTGCACGCGCCCAGCGTCAACGCCAGAAGGCAGGAACGGTTTCCTCAAGCCGGGGACCGAGCCGCAGCGGCGCAATCTGCTCGCAAAGCCCGGTACGGTCTGAAATCTCCAGCCCGACACCGCAAATCGTGGCAGGGCCGGATGCCGCCTCAAAGCGTCCCTTGGGCACTTTCGCCGTGAAACGGTTGAGCGGTTCTTCCTTGTCCATGCCAAGCGAGGAATCGTAATCGCCGCACATGCCGGCATCGGAGAGATAGCCCGTCCCGCCGTTGAGGATCTGGTGATCGGCGGTCGGCTGGTGCGTGTGTGTGCCCACGACGAGGCTCGCCCGCCCATCCACGAAATGGCCGAAACACATTTTTTCGGATGTGGCCTCGGCATGAAAATCGAGAATGACGGCATCGGCCCTGATCGCCCAGCGGACAGGCAGCCAGCACATCCTCCACGCAGGCGAAGGGATCGTCGAGCTCGGGATGCATGAAGACCCGGCCCATGATGTTGGAGACAAGGACCCGGGCACCGTTCTTTGCCATATAGACACCCGAACCCCGGCCCGGCGTGCCCTTGGGAAAATTCGCGGGGCGCAGGAAGCGCTCCTCGCGGGGGGCGAAGGTCAGCGCCTCGCGCTGGTCCCAGACGTGATTGCCTGTCGTCACCACATCGGCGCCGGCATCGAGCGTGGCGCGGAAAATCTCCTCGGTGATGCCGAAACCGCCCGCCGCGTTCTCGCCATTCACCACAACGAAATCCAGCCGGAAATCGGAAATCAGGCCGGGGAGCTTTTCCCAGACCGCCGTGCGGCCGGCACGGCCGACCATATCGCCAAGAAACAAAAATCTCATGCGCCGCTTCTAGAGCATCGGAGGCGTGGGTGAAAAGCGCAAAAAACCTCTCACGCTTCAGTGAATCGCCGCAACCCCGTCTCGGTAAGGATTTCCGACAGGGGCTGGTCATGCTCCTCGTCGGGCACGTGTTCGACCTCCTGACAGTCGAAGGCGATGCCGATCAGGCGTGGCGTGCGTCCCTTGGCCTTCAGCCGCGCAATGGCCCGGTCGTAATAGCCCGCCCCATAGCCGATGCGGTGGCCGCGTGCGTCGAAGGCGGCGAGCGGCACCAGCATCACATCGGGATCAAGCACCGGCGCATCTTCGCCCGGCCCCAACGTTCCGAACCCCATATCAACCATCGGCGCACCGGGCAGATATTCGCGGAAAACGATCGTGGTATTATTCAGAATGGCCGGCAGTGCGATCCGTGCGCCCCTTTCGGCAAGTGCGGCCATGAGCGGGCGCACATCCATCTCCGAACGCATCGGCCAGAAGCCGGAAACGACACCCCCTGCCGCAGGCGACAGCGCATCCGCATGGGCGGGAAGCCGCTCTCCGATTTCGGCGCGCCATCCGGCATCCAGTGCACCCCGGCGCGCAAGGGCTGCTGCACGAAGCTGCTTTTTGAATTCGCGTGGAGTGGTCATGCAAAATGGTGTTTGGCGTGTCTCGACATCACGCCACGATAATCCGGCAATCCGCAGAGAGAAAGGGAAAGAGTGGCGATCCACGGCGACCGATGGAATACACGATCCCGGGAACCTACAAAGTAGGTGGGCGCCGTGTAGCCAAGCCCACGGGCGAGACCAGGGACAGCTCCCTTAAGGATCGATAAGGCCCCGGGGAATTAGATTCCTGTCGGGAAGCGCAGACCGCAAATTCAATATAGGCTTCCGCCCCCTGCTCCGCCAGTGGCATTCGCGCACTTGCGCCAGCAAAATTCACCCAATAGGGTCGCGCTCGGATTTTAAGCTGGAACCACACCGCAAGGACTGATGCGCATGCGTTTTGAAGGCACGGCGGATTACGTCGCCGACAAAGATCTGATGGTGGCCGTGAACGCGGCAATCGCGCTGGAGCGCCCGCTTCTGGTGAAGGGTGAACCCGGCACCGGCAAGACCGAGCTTGCCAAACAGGTGGCAGCAGCCCTCGGGCTCGATCTGATCGAATGGCATGTCAAATCCACCACGCGCGCGCAGCAGGGTCTTTACGAATATGACGCCGTCTCGCGGCTGCGCGACAGCCAGCTGGGCGATGAGCGCTTCAACGACATCAAGAACTACATCAAGCGCGGAAAACTGTGGGAAGCCTTCGCGGCAGACCGCAAGACCGTTCTCCTGATCGACGAGATCGACAAGGGCCGATATCGAGTTTCCCAACGACCTGTTGCAGGAGCTCGATAAGATGGAGTTCTTTGTCTACGAAACCGGCGAGACGGTGAAGGCTATCCACCGCCCCATCGTGATCATCACGTCGAACAATGAGAAAGAGCTGCCGGACGCCTTTCTGCGCCGCTGCTTTTTCCACTATATCCGCTTTCCCGATGCCGAGACGCTGGCAGATATTGTCGAGGTCCACTATCCCGGCATCAAGAAGAACCTGGTGTCTGCCGCCCTCAGCCAGTTTTATGAAATCCGCGAGGTACCGGGGCTGAAGAAGAAACCCTCCACCTCCGAGGCGCTGGACTGGATCCGGCTTCTCGTCGCCGATGATGTTCAACCCGAAGACCTGCGCGGCGAGGCGAAAAACGCCCTGCCCCGCCTGCATGGCGCGCTGCTGAAGAACGAGCAGGACGTTCACCTCTTCGAGAAACTCGCCTTCATGGCGCGGCGGCAATAGGCGCAAGGCCTGTGCCTCCCTGGCCCTTGTCAGAAACGCCTCCGCCGCCTGACAGTGCCCGGAACATGAGGGAGAACACCATGAACGAGATCACCATTCGCCCGCTCGCAAAATCCGACGAAGCCGAATGGCGCCGTCTCTGGACGGACTATCTGACATTCTACAAGACGAGCGTGCCGGAAGAGGTTTATGCGACCACTTGGAAGCGGCTCTTCGATGAGGGCGAATACGAACCCAATGGCCTGATCGCCGAGGTGGATGGAAAGCCTGTCGGTCTGGTGCACTACATGTTCCACCGCACCTGCTGGACGGTGGGCAACAACTGCTATCTGCAGGATCTCTACGCCGATCCCTCCGTGCGTGGACAGGGCATTGGCCGGGCGTTGATCGAGGCCGTTTACGACAAGGCGGATGAGGCAGGCGCGGCAAATGTCTACTGGATGACACAGGACTTCAACGAAACTGCCCGAAAGCTCTATGACCGCATCGCGAAACTGACACCGTTCATCAAGTACCAGCGGCGCTAGGGATTCATTTCGATCCAGCTTGGTGATATGCTAACTGGGTGCATGAGAGGATACCCGCAGATGATCAATGACAACCTCGTTGGCATAGGTGTTTACACACCCGCAGAAGCCTCTCGATTGCTGGGCGTCCCAAGCCGGAAAATTTCCCGATGGCTAAAAGGGCATGAAATCAGGGGAAAGCGCTACGAACGCCTCTGGCGCCCCCAAGTGGATATCGGTGATGATCGGGTCTATCTAGGCTTTCGCGATCTGATGGAAATGCGCACGGCTTTTGCCTTCATGCAGGCTGGCGTCAGCGCCATTATGATTCGGAAAGCCATAGAAGAAGCAAAGAAATATGTGGCTGACGAACGTCCGCTCTCAACCACTCGGTTTCAGACGGACGGGAGATCGATCTTTCTTGAAATTGGCGAAGAGAATGACGACCCTCAACTGCTCGACCTATTCAAAAAACAATATACCTTTAAAAGGATTGTCGATCAGAGCCTCAAAGGTGTTGAGTTTGACGGAATTGCCCCGGCACGCTGGTGGCCGTTGTCCAAGCAGAAAAAAATCGTACTGGACCCCAAACGTTCCTTCGGTCAGCCTATCGATATGGAAAGCGGCGTTCCTACTGCGGTGCTAGCATCTGCAGCCAACACCGAAGGTTTGGAGCGCGCCGCGAGGAATTGGTTTGTGACACCGGCCACAGTCAAACGTGCAGTCGAATTTGAACATTCGCTGCGCAAGGTGGCATGAGGGTCTTATTCGACAATTGTACCTCGCCGGTCATGGCAGCCACTCTGAATGGCTTTATTGTCAACGATGGACATAGCGCCACACACATCCGTGACTTGCCTCTTTCGCACCCAGCAGACATCGAGTGGATGTCCTATCTCTCGAATAGTTCCGACGACTGGTTGGTGATAACTGGAGATCAGCGCATTAGGAAAAACAAAGCGGAAGCTCAGGCGTTTCGCAGAGCCAATCTACGAGGGGTAGTGCTTTCCCCTGCATATCAACGAACTCCTATGCATCGATGTTGTGCTGTCGTCGTGCATCAGTGGCCAGCGCTCATCGACACGATAGCAAGATTCGACCCACCATTTTTGCTCGAAATGAGCATAAATTTCAGCGGCAAGTTCAGACAGTTAAGTTTCTGATCCAAAATGTTCATTCCCTTCTTCCTCGAGCTGAAAGCCGCGCGCGTTCCCGTTTCGCTGCGTGAGTATCTTTCGCTGCTGGAGGGGATGGAGAAGGAGCTTGTCTCCTACGATATCGAGGCCTTCTACTATCTCGCACGCGCCGCTCTGGTGAAGGACGAACGGCATATCGACCGGTTCGATCAGGTGTTCTCGCACGTCTTCAAGGGCGTCGAAGCGGTGTCGGGTGGCGAAGGCGTGGACCCGCAGACGATCCCCGAAGAGTGGCTGCGAAAACTGGCCGAAAAGCATCTCAGCGACGAGGAGAAGAAGCTGGTCGAGGCCATGGGCGGGTTCGAGAAGCTGATGGAGACGCTGAAGGAGCGTCTTGCCGAGCAGAAAGACCGCCATCAGGGTGGCAACAAGTGGATCGGCACCGCCGGCACATCGCCTTTCGGCGCCTATGGCTACAATCCCGAAGGCGTGCGGATGGGGCAGCATGAATCGCGCCACCGCCGCGCAGTGAAAGTTTGGGACAAGCGCGAGTTCAAGAATTTCGACGATGCGGTGGAGCTCGGCACGCGCAACATCAAGGTGGCGCTGAAGCGGCTGCGCCGCTGGGTGCGCGAGGGCGCGGTGGAGGAGTTCGACCTGCCCGGCACGGTGCAGGGCCACTGCCGAGCACGGCTATCTCGATGTGAAAACCCGGCCGGAACGGCGCAATGCGGTGAAGCTTTTGATGTTTTTCGATGTGGGCGGCTCGATGGACGATCACATCCGCATTGTGGAGGAGCTGTTTTCAGCGGCCCGCACCGAGTTCAGGCACATGGAATATTTCTACTTCCACAACTGCCTCTATGAGGGTGTCTGGAAGGACAACCGCCGTCGTTATTCCGAAGTGACGCCCACCTTCGAGGTGCTTCACAAATTCGGACCTGACTACAAGGTCATCTTCGTCGGCGACGCCTCGATGAGCCCCTATGAAATCGCCTATCCCGGCGGCTCGGTGGAGCACTGGAACGAGGAAGCCGGGCACGTCTGGCTGAACCGCGTGCTCCAGCAATGGCCGAACGCGGTGTGGCTCAACCCGGTGCCGGAAAAACACTGGCGCTACACGCATTCGATCCAGATGCTTCAGGAGATTTTCTCAGGCCGCATGTATCCGATGACACTCGCCGGACTGGAAGCCGCCACGCGGGAGCTCTCGCGGAAGCATTGAGTGGCGGGGGCAAATTCACTAAAAAATAGACCCTATCGATAGCTTATTCATCAAGAATCCCGACTACTACATGAGACGCTAAAAACAAAAAAATAAGCGACCACTTCATTGAAATAAGTATCACTTGCCTGAACTTCGGATCGGAGTCATCTTCGCACTTCTACAACAGGAGGGCAGGATGGCAAGGAAATCTGGGCGGATCGGGGAAGCGGATATTCGCATTGAAGTACTGAGGATCGTAGACGCTCAACCAAACAAGGAGATCAGCACCACAAACCTGATCGCTGAGCTTCGCAAGTGTATTCCTCTCACCCCTGAGGATGAGAAACTTCTCGACGGCAGGAACGATGATCGCTTCTCTCAAATCGTGCGCAACATCAAATCACACAAAGACCAAGCAGGAAACCTAATCCACGATGGACACCTGGTAGCGATAAAGGGCGGCTTCAAGCGGCCTTAGCAAAGGCGCGCTTGTATCCCGGCTTAAACCACTTCAACTCTGTGCCTGTCGGCGCATCCTTGTCCCATACAAACCATGCGTAAGCGGTTGTGCCGCTACCTTTGGCGGTCGCGCCGTGCATGTAGAAGGTGATGCGCTCGCTAAAGACCCAAACACGGCTAGGGGGGCAGTCTCTGAAGATCGTATTCGCTCGGTTAGCCCCCTCTAGAAAGGCAAGCCGGAGCAGCAGGGCGAACTTCCGTCCCGCCAGTTTGACACCGCTGCGAACGAACCCTTCCGCACTATTGTAAGGTGGGTTGGTAATGATGTTGTCGGCCCGGTCACGCGCTGTCGTGAAGTCAATCCCGACTTCACCAAATCCGCGATCATAAAGATCGGAGCTGCGAACCTCATTGCCGGTCGTTTCCAGCACACGGGTCATAGCACCATTGCCACACGCGCTTTCCCATATATTTCCAACGAACCGCTCGTTGTCGATCAGCGCGTGCGTTGCCCACGCAGGCGTCGGAAAGAAATCAGGCCCACCCAAGTCGGCGCTGCGCTTGAGCGTCGGCTTGTAGCTGCCGTTAATCTGGTAGGTTGCGTCCATGGGAACCCCTCCGTAACGCAAAATATTACAATCAAAGCATATAGTTAATACATCATTAAAAAGATGTAGGGAACTAACTCACTGCGGGCTTGAAGGTCGCCTTTATCTCGGTCAACCATAGAGAATGGCGCTGCAAAATCTCCTAAACGCATTCAAATGAATAGATATGGTCCTAAGCCACGCCCCTGCGCCCCACCATGCGCCGGCCCATGGGGTGCTGCCCTGTCGCCTCGTCGCCAGCCTGTAGAGTTCCGGTGCATTCGCGCCCGAAAATCAGTTCCAGAAATTCCACCAGCCACTGTTTCAGGTGGCGGTCCCAGATGAGACGTCCCCCCAGATGATCGCGGCCCTGCTGGGCACCGGGCATGACGAACCGATGCGCGCCACGCACCACCCAGCGCTGCATCATGGCGCGGGTGAGCTCGGCGTGGAACTGGACGCCCCAGGCGTTTTCGCCATAGCGGAAAGCCTGATTGGGATAGTGTTCGGCGGTGGCGAGAAGTGTGGCACCCTTCGGCAGTGAAAAGCCTTCCCGGTGAAACTGGTAGACCATTTCCGGCCAGTGCAGGAGCTTGCGACCGGCTTCCGTGGCGCGCAGCGGATACCAGCCGATCTCCACCAGACCGTCATCATGGCTCTTCACCTGCCCGCCCAGGTGCTTCACCAGCAACTGCGCGCCGAGACAGATGCCGAGAAAGGGCTTGTTTTCGCGCAAGGGCACGGAAAGCCAGTCGGTTTCGTGCTTTACAAAATCATCATGATCATTGGCGCTCATGGGGCCGCCGAACATCACCACGCCGGCATGATCCTCAAGCGTTTCGGGCAGAAGATGCCCGAGCGGAGGACGGCGGATATCCAGAGAAAAACCGCTTGCTTCCAGAACCTGGCCGACGCGCCCGGCGCTTGAGGTTTCCTGATGCAGGACAATCAGGATCCTGCGGCTCGGCTCGGTCTCCATGGCGATCAGCTCTTGGCGTGTTTCACTTGCATTTCCTGGCGCAGAAGAACCCTGTCCCGGTTGTCGACACCGATGAGTTCGGCCACCCGCCAGACAAGGTTGTCCTCCAGTTCATGCATCTCGCCATCGGCAAAAACGATGCCCCACATGAGGCCGATGAACGCCTTGCGCGCATCGGCATCGAGATGCCGTTTGAGAACACTGGTAAAGGCGTAAAGGTCGATCGCCTCCTGCTCGGCTTTCTCGCCGGCTTTCACGATGTTCTCGAGTTCGACACCCGTAAGATCGTAGGTACTGGACAGGGTTTCCCTGAGTTTCTCGACCTCGGATGCCTCACGGATGCCATCGGCGTCGAGAACGTGGAAGAGAAGCGCTGCGGCGGCCACACGCGGATCATCTTCCGGCTTCACAATCGTTTGGCGACTGTTGCCCGGAAGGTCTTTCAGAAAGGACATAATGCTGTCGAACATGAGGGCCTGCTGTTCGGATCATATGGAAGGGCGACCCGCCCTGGAGCGGATCGCAATATCTCGGCCTTAAAATAGGCGGAAGGGACTTTGCGTCGAGCCGTTTTTTTCATCCGGGTCCACGCCGGGGTCATCAGGCAGTGGCGGTTTGACCGGTTTGTCTTCTGCCGATGGGCCCGCCTCCTGACCGTTGACCGGGGTGGGGTGTGCAGGCGGTTCGGGCCGGCGTGGCTCCGTCTCCGCCTCCACTGGTGTTTCTTCCGGCTTTTCGGCCGCGACAGGCTCTGCCTCGATCACCACCGGATCGGCTTCGGTCTCGGCGGGTTCCTGCGCTTTTTCTTCTGCTGCTGCTTCTGGCGCCGCGATCGCAGGAGCAGGTGAGAAATCTTCCTTGCCTTCCACCACCTGCGCCAGCCGTTCCATGGGCATGCGCCACTCGAACGCATCCAGCTTGCCGGTAACGGGTGAGATCGGCGCCCAGCGCTCTGCCACGTAACCATCGGCCACCCATGCAGGATCACGCGGTGCACGCAGCGCCTTGGCAAGCCACTGCCTCACGCGGCCCTGATCGCCGGTTTCGGCTTCCTCGATGTCGGCCATCAGAAGATAGACACTTTCGCGCGGTCCGAGGCGGGCAGCCGCCTCGCAGGATTCACGCGCGAGTTTGAACTCGCCTGCGTCGAGTGCCGCACGACCGACGATCAGCGCCGATTCCACATTGTTGCGCTTCAGCGACTGGAGTTTCTTCGCACGTGCGAGACGGTCATGCGTGGAATCGCCGGGGCGGGCATGGATGTAGGCCTCGGCGAGTTCGGGATGCGGCTCTTTCTTCCAGACGGCTTCGATTATCTTTGAGCCCTTGCGCAACTCGTTCTGGCGGAAGAGCGCCCTGGCGGCGGTTACGGCCGCCGGTACGAAATCCGGCCGCAGCTTGTGCGCTTCGGTGGCTGCGCTGCGTGCAGCCTGCGGATCGGCGTCCAGCACCTCGAGAGCCTTGGCGGTGAGCAGCACCGCACGGCGGTCCGCGACGCTTTCGCGCGCTTCCTTGCCAGTCGGTCTGCGGCTGCCGAGCAGGGTCAGCGCACCATCCCAGTCACCTTCTGCCGTTTTGCCGTCAAGCGCGGCATTCACGGCCCAGTCAAGCTGGGGCGCATCTTGAACCGCACGTTCGGCGTAGTGACGCGCCGCCTCGCGCTCACCCACCCGTTCCGCCTCCAGGTAGAGCCCGCGCAGGCCCAGAAGGCGCATTTCGGGATCGTCGAGCATGGCGGTGAACTTGTCGCGCGCCGCCTGCCGGTCGCCATCAAGCAATGCTGCCTGCGCATCGAGCAGATGGATGAGCGGCTCCTGATCGGAAGAGATGAGCTTGGCCGCCTGCTGGCTCATGCGCCGCGCCAGACCGCCATCACCGGCGCCGGCGGCAATCATGCCGGTGGAAAGCGCCTGATAGCCGCGGTCGCGGCGGCGCACGCGGAAATAGCGGGCGACGGCATAGGGGCTTTGCCAGATGCTGCGGATCAGCCACCACAGGATCATCACCGCCGCAACGATTGCCACGATGGCGACCGCAGCCACCATGAGCGAAACCTCATAGCGATAGCCCGCGAAGGTGACGACAAGATCGCCCGGGCGCTCGGCCAGCCAGGCAAAGCCGAGCCCCAGAAGGAAGACGACGACGAGGTAGAAGAGAATACGGAACATCTGCGCTTATGCCCCCTTCAGCGCATCAGCGAGCGCCCTGTTTAATATCTGGTCAGCGGTCTGGCGGGCACGAAGCCTTTCGGCGAAATCGGCTGCAGCCTGCTTGCCAGCTTCCGGAAGCGTCTCGTATTCGGCGAGCGCCTTCTCGTAGTCATTGGCAACAACCGCCGCCTCCATGCGTGCGGCGATCGCATCCGCCCCGTCGCCTTCGACGCTACCCACCGGTCGCACCACCACGAGCGAGCGGGCGCTGGCCATCAGATTGTCGATGATGCCGCCCTCGCCGTCACCGGCCTGACGTGTCACCGCAGCAACGATGCGGCTCGCCGCTTCGGGTGCCTCGGCCGCGAGCGCCGCGCGGCTTGGCACGCCGGTTTTCGCGTTGGCCTCAAGCGGCGCAAGCGCTTCAGCCTCGCCCTCGGGTGCGATGGCGGTGTAGGTTTCAAGCTCGCTGGCATAGGGCGTGCCGCGCTCCACCGCGGATTTGAGCGTGGTCGCGGCGATGACCAGCGCCATGCGCGGCGCAGCATCGGCTTCCTCGGCCTGCGCCTTCAGTGCATCAACATCGCTCCTGATCGTGGAGAGGGCCTCGGCATTGTCAGACGCCGCCTGGCTCGCCGTGCGCGCTGCCTCGGATGCTTCCTGAACGCCGGCTTCGATGGAAGAGATGCGTGAGGTCACATCGTCGAGCGCGGCTCCAGCTTCTCCGTTTTCCGAGAGGTTTTGTGTCTGCTCCTCAAGTGCAGCGAGCCGGGTCGAAATTGCCTCGAGCCCCGGCCCCTCGCCGGCTTCACCCGAAGAAATCGATTCCCGTAGCGCCGCGATCTCATTGCCCAGTTCTGAGAGCCGCTCTTCGGTCGCACCGGCACGCTCACGCGCTTCGCTCAAAGCGGCCTCGACAGCCTCGGTGTTGCCCCCGGAAACGGGCTGCTCGTTCAGTCTGGTCTCAAGGGCAGACACCTGCTGGCGCAGCGCCTCCACCGCAGGATCGGCGGCATCACTGCCCCTGTCGGGAGCCGGCAGCATACCCGCCCATTGCAATCCACCGGCCAGTGCCAGCGCCACAACACCGCCAACAACACCCCCGGCAAGCGCACGACCGGCACCGCCACCGCTTTTGGAAGGCGCAGGCGCGGAAGCCCGAGCCTCTTCGGATTTCTTCTCCGCGTCCGCCCTCTTGGCGCTCGCCTCACCCGCCTTTGCCTCGCGTCCAAATCCGGCGTCCCTGCCCGCGGCCTTGTCTTTGGCTGCTGCGGTGGCCTTCTCATCTTTTGAAGAGGCAGCAGCAGAGGGCTTGGCGGACGCTTCCGATTTGGGCGCCTCCGGCTTGGCTCCCGCGGATTTCGGTGCGTCCTGCTTGCCTGTCTGGCCGGGCGCGTCAGGCTTGTCGACCCTCTCCTTTTTCACCTGATCGGGATCCAGATCGATGGTCACTGGCTCCTTTCGGGTTTTGGAATGACGCGTTCTCGGCGTTTTGACCATCAGGCAACTCCGCTGCAAAAGGCTGGGTCCTGCACTATGTGCAGTGCATATAAGTTCCTATCACACCCCTATGTGGTGAAAACAGGGGCGCGCACGATTGGTGTTACGTCTTTAGCAGAATGAGCAGACGGTCTTCCGAT
The DNA here is from genome assembly GCF_040819555.1 of Nitratireductor sp. GISD-1A_MAKvit. Taxonomy (GTDB): domain Bacteria; phylum Pseudomonadota; class Alphaproteobacteria; order Rhizobiales; family Rhizobiaceae; genus Nitratireductor. Next base: position 829,585 of record NZ_CP161920.1, on the reverse strand, counting down.
GGAAAATCCGCGATTCGGGCATTTTTCGCTGCATCCTGTCCCAAAACCCCGGCAATACGCTCTGAAAGACAATAAAATGTCGCAGCCGCCAATTTTGTTCCAATATCCGACCGCTCCATCAGGCGCGTGAGCTGAGCCGCGCCATTGGCCGAATGCAGCAGCACATCGTCGACCCGCCGCTCGCCGATCACCTCTTGAACAGCCCTCTCGGCAGGCTCAAGCGGCAGCGTGTCGTAAATCTCGATCAGATGCGGGTGGTGGCCCGCTTCAACAAGCCGCGTTTCCAGCACGTCGCGGCGCACACGCCCGCAAAGCACCGTTGCATGGGCGGGGATTGTGAAAGCGGCATCGATGCGCGCTGCCAGCCTCTCCGCATCGCCCGCCTCGTCATCAACCACATTGAGCCCGGCAGCACGTGCGGCGTCACCGGTACGGCTTCCCACGGCAAAGACGGGTTTGCCTCTCAAGGCGTCGAGTGTGGATCGCGGCGCATGGCGGATGGCATTGGGGCTGGTGACAGCCACCACATCCACCTTCCCAACGGAAGCGGCAGGGTGCAGCGGCACGATCTCCGTCAGCGGCAGAACGATCGGCTCGAAACCCATTCTGACGAGCCTGGCGGCAGTCTCCGAAGCGCCCGGTTCGGGGCGCGTGACCAGCACCCGCCGCATCTCACTGCCAGCTGTCGAAGAACCGTGTGCCGGCCTTCTCGCGGATTTCCGCGCCCGCCTCCGCGCCAAGGCGCACGGCATCCACCTTCAGGCCTTCGGTCGCGATCTCATGGGTCTCACGGCCCTCAGGCGTGAGGATCAGGCCGGAGAAACGCAACCTGTCGCCCTCTATGCGGGCAAGGCCCGCAATGGGCGTGCGGCAGGAACCGTCCAGCGCACCAAGAAAGGCCCGCTCGCAGAGAAGCGCGTCACCAGTCTCGGCATGATGGATCGCCGCGATCATCGGGCCGATGCGCGCATCACCGATGCGGCTTTCGATACAGATCGCGCCCTGCCCGAGTGCGGGCGGGAAACGTTCGGGGTCCATCACCTCGGTCGCTATATGCGGCATGCCCAGCCGGTTGAGTCCGGCGAGCGCCAGAAGCGTGCCCTCGGCAACACCTTCTTCCAGCTTGCGCAGACGCGTCTGCACATTGCCGCGAAACATGCCCACGTCGAGATCGGGGCGAAGACGAAGCACCAGCGCCTGACGGCGCAGCGAAGAGGTGCCGAGCTTGGCGCCCTGCGGCAGATCCTCAAGTTTGGCGATGGAGCGCCCGATGAAAACGTCGCGCACATCCTCGCGCTCAAGAAACGCGGAGATTTCGAGCCCGTCGGGCAGGACGGTGGGCATATCCTTGGAGGAATGCACGGCCAGATCGATGCGGCCATCGAGCATCGCCTCCTCGATTTCCTTGGTGAAAAGCCCCTTCCCGCCGGCCTGGGAGAGCGGGCGGTCCTGAATCTGGTCGCCGGAGGTGGAGATGACGACGATCTCAAACGCCTCTTCTGGCAAGCCGTGTGCCGCCATGAGGCGCGCGCGCACCTCTGCTGCCTGAGCCACCGCCAGAGCGCTTCCGCGCGTTCCGATCTTCACCACATCAGTTTGCATGCCGTCATGTCCGTGCTAACCCCGCATCCGAACCGGATGCACCACACCCCTAACGGGGATTGGCTGCGACGGCAACATGAGCGGGTAAGGCTGAATGACGCGCATCCTTGGCATCGAGACGAGTTGCGACGAGACGGCGGCGGCTGTGATCGAGAAAGCCGGCGGCAGGACGGAAATCCTGTCCAATGTGGTTTTGAGCCAGATTGACGATCATGCCGCCTTTGGCGGCGTGGTGCCGGAAATTGCAGCCCGCGCCCATGTGGAAGCGCTGGACGGGGTGATAAAGGCGGCCCTGGATGAAGCCGGTCTCTCGCTCGACGGGATCGACGCAATAGCCACAACCGCCGGCCCCGGCCTCATCGGCGGCCTGATCGTGGGCCTGACGACCGCCAAGGCGATCGCGGCTGCGAGCGGCACGACGCTCATTCCGGTCAATCATCTGGAAGGCCATGCGCTGACGGCGCGGCTGACCGACGGGATCACTTTTCCCTATCTGCTTCTGCTCGTTTCCGGCGGGCACACGCAGATCGTTCATGTCGAGGGTGTCGGGCGGTATCAGCGCTGGGCCTCAACCATTGACGATGCGCTGGGCGAGGCATTCGACAAGACCGCCAAGCTCCTCGGCCTGCCCTATCCCGGCGGCCCGAGCGTGGAAAAGGCGGCAGCCGGCGGCGACCCCAAACGCTTTGCCTTCCCGCGTCCACTGAAAGGCGAAGCACGGCCGGATTTCTCTTTCTCCGGTCTCAAAACAGCGGTGCGTCGGGAAGCCACCGCGCTTGCACCGCTCAGCGAAAGAGACATCGCAGACATCTGCGCCTCGTTTCAACAGGCCGTCACGGAGACATTGACCGACCGGGTGGAACGCAGTCTCGCACGCTTCCGCGAAACGCACCCCGGCCTCGAAACCCCGGCCCTTGTGGTGGCAGGCGGTGTCGCGGCCAATCAGGCGATCCGCGCGGCACTCGATACACTCTGCGGCAATGCCGGGTTCCGACTCATCGCCCCGCCGCTGCGCCTGTGCGGAGACAATGCCGCGATGATCGCCTGGGCCGGTCTGGAAAGGCTCGAAGCCGGCCTTGAAGAAGAAGACGCACTCGGGTTTGCGCCACGCCCGCGCTGGCCACTGGATCAGGCAGCAGCACCGCTTTTCGGCGCCGGGAAACGTGGAGCCAAGGCATGAGAAAACCATGGACCATAGCGGTTCTGGGCGCGGGCGCATGGGGCACTGCGCTCGGCACCACCATGTTGACGGGCGGCCACACCGCAAGGCTCTGGGCACGCGATGGTGCGCTGGCCCAGGCCATCAACGCCGATCACATCAACAGCCGATATCTGCCAGGAATCGCGCTTGATCCAAAGCTTGCTGCAACCAGCGACAAACAGAAGGCACTCGCGGATGCCGACTGTATCCTTGCCGTGACGCCGGCGCAAAGCCTGCGAGCGGTTCTTGCCGATGCCGGCCCGCATGTGCCAAAGGGCGTTCCGGTTGTCCTTTGCGCCAAGGGCATTGAGCGAGAGACAGGCAGGCTCATGTCCGAAATTGCCTCCGAGATACTGCCGGAAAACCCTGTCGCCGCGCTGTCCGGCCCGAGCTTCGCCAGTGATCTGGCGCGCGGCCTGCCGACCGCCGTGACCGTGGCGACAAAGAATGCCGATCTGGCGGTGAAACTTGCCGAACAGCTCTCCGCGCCGCGCCTGCGTTGCTATTCGACCGACGATCTGACAGGCGTGGAGATCGGCGGCGCGTTGAAGAACGTTCTGGCCATTGCCGCCGGCGCGACACACGGAGCCGGGCTCGGCGCCAGCGCATCGGCAGCGCTGATCACCCGTGGTTTCGTGGAGCTGCGCCGCATCGGCGAGGCCTTCGGAGCGCGTCCCGACACGCTGATGGGGCTTTCCGGCCTCGGTGACCTGATCCTGACCTGCGGCTCGGAGCAATCGCGCAATTTTGCCTATGGCGCCGCACTGGGACGTGGCGAAAGCCTTGAAGGCCGGCCGCTTGCCGAAGGCGCACACACGGCGGGGATTGCCGCGCGCATCGTGCGTGAACGCGGCCTCGAAGCGCCCATCATCGAAAGCGTGACAGAGCTTCTCAAAGGCAGGCTGACCGTGCAGGCCGCCATGGAAGGGCTGCTATCTCGTCCGCTCAAGAGCGAAACCTGACAAGGGGGAAATCATGATCTTCGCCATCATCTGCCGGGACAAGCCTGGCCATCTGGAAACACGCATGAGCACCCGGCCCGAACATGTAAGCTATCTCAACGGGCTCAATGAAAACGGCGCGCTGAAATTCGCCGGTCCCTTTCTCGATGAGGAAGGCAAACCCTGCGGCAGCCTCGTTGCGGTGGAGGCTGAAGATGAAGCCGCAGCGGAGTTGATCGCCAACGCCGACCCCTATGCCCTTGCGGGCCTCTTCGAATCCGTTGAAATACGGGCCTGGAACTGGGTCTTCAACAATCCGGAGAATGCATGATGGCCTATTGGCTGTTCAAGTCCGAGCCTTCCACCTGGTCGTGGGAGATGCAGAAGAAAAAGGGGGCCGAAGGCGAGCAGTGGGACGGCGTGCGCAACTATCAGGCACGCAACAACATGCGCGAGATGAAACTCGGCGATCTCGGCTTCTTCTACCACTCGGTCAAGGAAACTTCCGTGGTGGGCATCGTGGAAGTGTGTGCGCTCGCGCATCCCGACACCACGACGGATGACCCGCGCTGGGAATGCGTGGACATCCGCGCTGTCGAGGACATGCCCCGCCCGGTCACACTTGCCGAGATCAAGGCCAATCCGATGCTCTCGGAGATGATCCTGGTCAACAATTCGAGGCTTTCCGTGCAACCGGTGCGACCGGACGAATGGGCCGAGATCTGCCGCATGGGCGGCCTCAAGAAAATTCCCTGAGAAAGCGCTCATGAAGCGCATCAGCCCGGACAGTGCGGCGGCGTTCATCCAAGCCAACACGGCGCTGACGCGCCCGCCGCATGTGCCCGAGATCGTGCTTCATCTGGCCGATGAGGCGCACGATCTGTGGCAGCGTACCGAAGAGGAACTCGCCGGGATCGGCCTGCCTCCCCCCTTCTGGGCCTTTGCCTGGGCCGGCGGGCAGGGGCTTGCCCGCTATATCCTCGATCATCCCGCAACCGTGCGCGGGAAAAGCGTTCTCGACTTTGCGACCGGTTCCGGGCTTGTCGCCATCGCCGCCATGAAGGCCGGCGCGAAAGGCGTTCTGGCAGCGGACATAGACCCGTTCAGCGCACCGGCCTGTGCGCTGAACATGGCGGCAAACGATGTGCCGTTTGAAACCACGCAGAACGACCTCACCGGTACTGCGGGCGAATGGGACGTGGTGCTTGCCGGCGACGTGTTCTACGACCGGGCGATGACCGACACGCTGGTGCCATGGCTCGAGAGCCTGTCACAAGCAGGCTCGACGGTCATTGTCGGCGACCCCGGTCGCAGCTACCTGCCGCGCACACGCCTTACCGAGCTCGCGTCCTACACCGTGCCGGTGACCCGAGCGCTGGAAGATGCAGAGGTGAAGCGCACGACGGTCTGGCAATTCGCTTGACCGCATACCGGGGTGCGGGTTCAATCCACCGTCCAGCACACCCGAGGAGGATATGATGGATTTCGCCGGTCTCAACTATCTCGCCATCCTCGTTGCCGCCATCGCAGCGTTCATGTTCGGCGCCGTTTATTACGGCACGCTCGGCAAACCGTGGATGAAGGCCGCACGCATCAAGCCCGAAGAAGCGAAGATGAATACATCGCTCTTCATCACCTCCTTCGTGGCCGAACTGATCATGGCATGGGTGCTGGCCGGCGTGATCGGTCACCTCGGCGCCGGGCAGGTCACGTTCTGGAACGGCATCGTCTCAGGAGCCTTCGTCTGGCTGGGTTTCATGGCCACGACCGTGGCCGTCAACCAGCGCTATGAAGGCTTTGGCTGGGACCTGACCCTGATCGACGCCGGCCATTGGCTGGGCGTCGCACTCATCATGGGCGGCGTGATTGGGCTCTTCGGCGTCTGATCAGCTTAAAACCATCACTATTGATGTCCTAGACATCAATACTAAAAGACTGTATATGCATCCAAAGACGGAGCGCCAATGATAACCGCAGCACAGATGCGCGCCGCCCGAGCCCTTTTGGGCATCGACCAGAAGCAGCTGGCCGAGCTTTCGGGCGTTTCCCTGCCGACCATCCAGAGGATGGAGGCAAGCGAAGGCAATGTGCGCGGTGTGGTCGACACGCTTTCCAAGGTGGTCGAGGCGCTGGGGGCAGCCGGCATCGAGCTGATCGGCGACCATGTGCCCAGCACCGGCACCGGACGCGGCGTGCGCTTCAGGGAGCCGACCCCGACAAAGGCAAAATCCGTCTGAGACAACGCAGTTCCAGCAAAATTGGAAGCCGGTTTTGCGTCCGGAACTGCGGGAGACAATGAGAACGCAACGGCGACCGCCTGCAAAACGCCGACGGCCTACCGCTGCCGATGGTATGAGGCTTTCCCATGCAGGCGAGCGCCACGCGCCCGGGTTTCACTGCGCTGTTCACCCCCAAACTGCTGACCGTGCTGCGCGAGGGCTACGGCCTTGCCGCGCTCAGGACCGACATCATTGCCGGCCTGACGGTGGCCATCATCGCCCTGCCCTTGTCCATGGCCATCGCCATCGCTTCGGGCGTGCCGCCGGAGCGCGGGCTTTACACCGCCATTGTCGGCGGCTTTCTGGTTTCAGCGCTTGGTGGCAGCCGGTTTCAGATCGGCGGCCCGGCGGGCGCGTTCATCGTGCTCGTTTTTGCCACGGTGCAGGCGCACGGCATGGACGGGCTGATCCTCGCCACCTTCCTCTCCGGTTTCATCCTGCTTTCCATTGGTCTCCTGAGGCTGGGCAACTTCATTAAATATGTGCCCTACCCCGTCACCGTGGGTTTCACCTCGGGCATCGCCGTCATCATCCTGACGAGCCAGCTCAAGGATTTCTTCGGCCTGACGCTGACGGGCGCGGAACCCGGACCTTTCATCCCCAAGCTGCAGGCGCTGGCGCAGGCCGCGCCGACGGTGAACGCCGCAGCGCTTCTGCTGGCGCTCGGCTCGGTGGCGGTGATCGTCGGGCTGCGCCGCTGGCGGCCGCACTGGCCGGGCTTTCTGATCGCCGTGGTGGCGGCCACGCTGGTCGCCTCGGCGCTGGGCCTGCCGGTGGAAACCATCGGCTCGCGATTCGGCGGTATTCCGCAAATGCTGCCTGCCCCGCATTTGCCGGATCTGAGCACGGAAAAGATCATGGCGGTTCTGCCCGCCGCTTTCTCCTTTGCGCTTCTGGGCGGCATTGAGAGCCTGCTTTCGGCAGTTGTGGCTGATTCCATGACGGGCCACAGGCACCGCTCCAACAGCGAACTGGTGGCGCAGGGCGCGGCCAATATCGGTTCGGCGCTTTTCGGCGGTTTCTGCGTGACGGGCACCATCGCGCGCACGGCAGCCAATGTGCGAGCAGGCGCGCGCGGGCCCGTTTCGGGCATGCTGCATTCGCTGTTTCTTCTGACATTCATGCTGGTGGCCGCACCGCTGGCCCGTTTCATCCCGCTTTCGGCCCTTGCCGCCATTCTAGCCGTGGTGGCCTGGAACATGGCGGAAAAACACCAGTTTACCGCGCTGCTGCGCTCCTCGTGGGGCGATGCGGTGGTGCTTCTCGTGACGTTTCTGCTGGTGGTGTTCCGCGACCTGACCGAGGGCATTCTGGTGGGCTTTGGCCTCGGCGCGCTGCTCTTTCTGCACCGCATGTCGGAAGCGGTGCGCGTGGAGCATGGTACTGCCTCGCCAACCGACCAGCCAGACAGCGGCGAGCAGCCAAACAACGCCGGGATCGCAACCGACGACGATGTCGTGATCTACCGTATTTCCGGGGCGTTCTTTTTCGGCGCGGCAGCAGCGGTGGGCTCAGCGCTCGACCGGACCGGCGGTCAGCCGAAAGCCTATGTCATCGACATCGAGGCGGTGAACCTTCTCGATTCGACCGCCGCCGCGACCATCGAGGGTTTCGTGCGCAAGGCACGCCGGCAGGGAACGAATGTCTATCTCGCGGGGGCGAGCCAGCCGGTGCGAAAATTGCTGCACACACACGGGCTAAAACCGCCGGCGCTGCGATTCTACACTCGGCTGGACGACGCCATCGCTGCGGCAAGCCGGGATGCTGCCGAATAGCTTATTTCGTTGGCTCTTCTTCCACCGAATGCTTCATGATGAGCGGCATCTGGCTCATCGTGAAGAGGATCGTGATCGGCATGATGCCCCACACCTTGAAGGCGACCCAGGTGTCGGTGGAGAACATGCGCCACACCACCTCGTTGACCACCGCCAGGAAGATGAAGAACAGGCCCCAGCGCAGGGTGAGCTTGCGCCAGCCTTCCGCATCCAGCTTGAAGGCGGAATCGAACACATAGCCAAGCAGCGATTTGCCGAAGGCGAGACCGCCCAGAAGCACAACACCGAACAGCGTGTTGACGATGGTCGGCTTCATCTTGATGAAGATTTCGCTGTGCAGGTAGAGCGTCAACGCGCCGAACACGAACACCACCACGCCAGATACAAGGGGCATGATGGGCAGCGTGCGGGTGAGAATCCATGAGGCTGTGAGCGCAATGGCCGTGGCCGCCATGAAGAGTGCGGTTGCAACGAACAACGGGCCACCGAGCTCCGCCAGTGCGGGGAAACGCTCCACCAGCCATTCGCCGCGCGAATTGGCGAAGAAGAACACCATGAGCGGCCCCAGCTCCAGCGCCAGCTTTAAGAGCGGGTTGATCTCCTTGCGTTTGGGATCGGCGGGGTCGCGTTCGAAAATGGGTTTCTCGCTCACGCTTACTGAACTCCTGCAATCGCCTTGGCGAAATCGCTCGCCGAGAAGGGCTCCAGATCGTCGACCTGTTCGCCGACGCCGATGAAATAGACCGGCAGCTTGTGCTTGGCGGCGATGGAAACAAGGATTCCGCCGCGTGCCGTGCCGTCGAGCTTGGTCATGACCAGGCCGTTGACGCCAGCAACATTGCGGAAGATTTCGACCTGATTAAGGGCGTTCTGCCCGGTGGTGGCATCGACCGTCTGGAGGACGGTGTGCGGCGCATCCGGATCGTGCTTGCCGAGCACGCGCACGATCTTTTCGAGCTCCGCCATCAGCTCCGTCTTGTTCTGCAGGCGGCCAGCGGTGTCGATGATCAGCACATCGGAGCCGGCTTCCTTCGCCTTTTCAAAGGCGTCATAGGCGAGACCCGCCGCATCTGCGCCGAGTTTTGAAGAAACGACCGGCGAGCCGGTGCGCTCGCCCCATATCTTCAACTGCTCGATTGCCGCGGCACGGAACGTGTCGCCGGCACCCAGTGTGACCTTGAGCCCGCCCTCGGTGAGCTTTGCGGCCAGCTTTCCGATGGTGGTCGTCTTGCCCGTGCCGTTGACGCCAACCACGAGAATGACATGCGGCTTGTGCGACAGGTCGAGTTCGAGCGGCATGGCGACCGGCGCCAGCACCTTCTCGATTTCCTCGGCCATGACGGCCTGCACTTCTTCGCCCGACACATCCTTGCCATAGCGGCCCGACGCCAGCGCATCGGTGACGCGCATGGCGGTCTCAAGGCCAAGATCGGCACGCAGCAACACGTCTTCCAGATCCTGCAGCGTGTCGTCGTCCAGCTTGCGCTTTGTAAAGATGCCGGAAATGGAATCGCGCAGCTCCCGCGATGAACGCGACAGCCCTTCACGCAGACGCTGGAACCATGGCTTGCGCGGCTCAGGCGCTTCCGGCGCGATAGCCTTCTCTTCCACGCGCTCGACGGATTTGGAAATGGCGATCTTGCCGGCGGCCACGGCTGGCGCGGCATCGGGTGACCGCGCTTCTAAATCCACCGCAGCGCCACGCCCCTCATCCTCACCTTCTCCCCGTTCACGGGGAGAAGGAGTCGCGGGCGTTGCGTCTGGTTTTTCTGCCTTCGGTTCCGGGGTTTCCTCGGCAACAGTCTCTTCCGCTACCTCGCTAGCAGGCTCCGCTTCCTTCTCCCCGCCTGCGGGGAGAAGGTGGCCCGAAGGGTCGGATGAGGGGCCTGCTCCTTCGGTTGGCGATGTTGGCGCGGCTTCGGCTGCAGGCGTGATATCGTAAGCGTCGCGCTGCCCCTCATCCTCACCTTCTCCCCGTTCACGGGGAGAAGGGGTCGCGGGCGCTGCGTCCGGTTCTTCGACCTCTGGCTCAGGCTCTGGCGCGGGCTTTTCGCCCGTCAAGGCCTCAACTGCCTGCGTGGCAGCAGCAGTCTCCGTGGCGTCTATCTCTTCCGCCTCATCGGGCTTGGTCTCTTCGACCTCTTTCTTGCCAAAGGAGAAGACCTTCTTGATAAATCCGAATGCCATGCCTGCTATGCCGCTTCCCGTGTGACGGCGACCGCAGTGAGCCGCTCTCCGTCGTGGCCGGTGATCCGCACCTCGACAATATCCCCCGGCATTGCACCCTCAAGCGCAGCCAGGGTGAACCCCTCCGTGCGGCCAAGCCCGGGCCGCTCGATCAAAATGCGCTGGCGCGTGCCATCAAGCGAGGCAAGATGGCGTGCATAGGCCGCATCGCCAACAGCGCGAAGGCGCGCGGCGCGCTCCTTCACCAGCGCGCGGTCGAGCTGCGGCATGCGTGCTGCCGGCGTGCCTTCGCGCGGGCTGAAAGGAAACACGTGAAGATGCGTGAGCCCGCATTCCTCGACGATCTTCAGCGAGTTCTCGAACATGGCATCCGTCTCGGTGGGAAAACCGGCAATGATGTCTGCGCCGAACACGGCATCGGGCCGGAGCGCACGCACCCGCTCGCAAAACGCGATCGCGTCCGCACGCAGATGACGGCGCTTCATGCGCTTCAGGATCATGTCGTCGCCATGCTGCAGCGAAAGATGGAGATGCGGCATCAGCCGTTCCTCCTCCGCCAGCGCGTGCATCAGCTCGTCGTCCGCCTCGATGGAATCGATGGAGGAAAGACGCAGGCGTTTCAGCTCCGGCACCTCGCGCAGAATGGCAGCCACAAGACGCCCCAGGCGCGGGCTGCCCGGCAGGTCTGCCCCGAAGCTTGTCAGGTCCACGCCCGTGAGCACCACTTCGCCATAGCCATTGCCGACGAGCTGACGCACCTGATCCACCACCGCTCCCATGGGCACCGAGCGGGAATTGCCCCTACCATAAGGAATGATGCAGAAGGTGCAGCGGTGATCGCAGCCATTCTGGACCTGCACGAAGGCGCGGGCGCGGCCCTCGATGGACTCAACCATATGCGATGCGGTCTCGCGCACTTCCATGATGTCGTTGACGCGCACCTTCTCGAACTGGTTCACGCCGAAATCCGGCAGGGCGCGGTAATTGTGAGCCTTGAGCTTTTCCTCATTGCCGAGAACAAGGTCGACCTCATCCATGGCGTCGAAGGTGCCCGGCTCCGTCTGAGCCGCGCAGCCGGTAACGATGATGCGGGCATCGGGGTTCTCGCGGCGTGCCTTGCGGATCGCCTGGCGCGCCTGCCGCACCGCCTCACCCGTGACGGCGCAGGTGTTGACGACCACGGCACCGCCTTTCAGCTCTTCAAGCCCGGCATCCTTCGCCTCGCGCTTGATCACTTCGGACTCGTAGGCATTGAGCCGACAACCGAATGTCAGAACATCCACCGCCATTCAGGCCGCTCCCTCGGTCTCACGCTCCCACGCGCCGGTGGCGGGGTCGAAACGCCCGGAGAACTCCCATTCGGCGGGGCCGGTCATGATGACATGGTCATCCTCTCGCCACAGGATATCAAGCGGACCACCCAGTACGGAGACGGTGACCCGACGCCCGGTGCGGCCCGTACGCGCCGCCGAGACCGCAGCCGCACAGGCAGCCGAGCCGCAGGCAAGCGTGAGCCCCGCCCCGCGTTCCCATGTGCGCAGGTTCAGCGCATTTTCGCCCGTCACCTGTGCGAGGGAAATATTGGCACGTTCAGGGAAAATGGGATGATTTTCCAGAAGCGGGCCGAAACGCTCCAGATCGTAATCATTGACATCACCCGCCACCCAGAAAATAGCATGGGGGTTGCCCATGGAAGCAACGGAAGGCGAGTGCAGAACCGGCGCGTCGATGGGCCCGGCCTGCAATTCGATCATGCGCGTGTCGCGAAACTCTTCGGCAAGCGGAATCTCCTGCCAGCCAAAGCGCGGTCTGCCCATATCGACGGAGATCAGCCCGTCTTCATGCTCCTCGGCATTGAGGATGCCGGCAACGGTCTGGAAGGTAAAAACTTTCTGGCCGGTTTCTGCCGCAAGCGCCTGCACCACACAGCGTGTACCATTGCCGCAGGCCTGCGCCTGGCTGCCATCGGAATTGATAATTTCGATATAGTTGTGTGTGCCCGCAACGCGCGGATCGTGGATCGCCATGATCTGGTCAAAACGCGTTGCGGGATCGACGTTAAGCGCCCGGGCTGCGTCGGGCGAGACCCGATCCGCACGCCCGCGCATGTCGGCAACGATGATCGCGTTGCCGAGGCCGTTCATCTTCGCGAATGCTGCCTCAAGCGCCATGATGGCTCCAAAACCTTATGTCTCAGGCGCCTATATGGCTGATGACAGGCAAAATTACCAGACGAACAGCCTCATCATTCACCCGTGAAATCAGGCAATCGCCACGATGCCAAGCACCGCCAGCAGGAACAGAACAAGCACCACCGCGATCAGCACTTTCGCTCCGGTCATCGCAGCTCCCGCGAGACTGTTCATTCCAAGCAGACCCGCAACAGCGGCGACGATGAGCAGAATCAGAATCCATTTCAGCATTGTTCACCCTCACTTCTTGCGGCCAAAGCCGCTGGAGATCATTCAACGCAGTAACCGGGTGGAGAGTTCCGCCGGCCGTTTCGCGCGGCATCGCAAGGTGTTGCCAAATGGAAACAGTTCTTCTCTCACATGGGAGAAACAGGTTCTTAACCAAGGGTAGGCTGTTATAATCGGAGAGAATTGCCACCATCTGGCATTTCAATTGGAGCCTGCGTGCGCTTCAGTGCAGTAGACAGTTCGACGGAGAAACGGGATGCCCCACACAAAAACCGCAGTCTTGGCTGTATCGCTGATGGCCCTTGCCCTGGCTGGCTGTACAAGCGGCCGCTTCTCGCCAGCCAGCAGCCAGGCGCCCGCACCGTTGCCGTCCGCTCCATCCGGCACCGTGACCTCCAATCAGTTGCCGCCGCCCTCGAGCCCGACCACCACGTCGCAATTCCCAGAAGCTCCCCAGCAGGAAACGCAGATGGCTGCAGTGGATCCGAATGCCGCCGCCAATGCGCCCGAGGTTTCCACCGGTAGCGTGGCCGGTGTCTGGAGTGTCAATGTTGCCGGTCAGTCCTGCCGTGTTGCCACGCCGCAGACCAAATTCGGTTCCGGATACCGCGCGGGGCCCCGTTGCGTTGTCCGGCTCCGATCGATGGCGTGAAATCGTGGAATGTCGAAGGCAAACAGCTTGCTTTTTACGACGCCAATGGCAGCGTTCTTGCAACCCTCTACTCATCCGGCTCAGGCCGCTTTGATGGTCAGACCAGCAGCGGGCAGCCCATTTCGCTTTCGCGTTGATTCGGGACGGTTTCAGGACACAGGGAAGCCGCTTGGACTTCGGTATTGCGCAACAGTGGAGCGTTTCGCCGAAACGCTCCGGACGATCAACAACATTCGGCCGATGGGCCAAGCTGAAAGCCTGACATGACTTTGCGTGACGGCCTCGTAACTCACCCTTCCGTCACGCAACGCTATGACCACCTCGTTGAGACGGGCCGGATCGCGCGCGATCCGGCGCAGGAAAAGATTGCTGCAGCACTCGATCGGCTGATCGCGGAGATCAGCGACAAGCGACTTGCGCGCAAATCAAGCGCGCTGGGCTGGCTGTTTGCCAAACGCAAGCCCGCGCGTGAACCGATACGCGGGCTCTATGTCCATGGCGGCGTGGGACGCGGCAAGACCATGCTCATGGACATGTTTCATGAGCTCGTGCCCGTGGACCACAAACGCCGCGCGCATTTCAACGACTTCATGGCAGACGTGCATGATCGCATCGGCCGTCACCGTGCCGCACTGAAAGCGGGCGATACACAGGAGACCGATCCGATTCCGCCCGTGGCGGCGGCTCTGGCAAAAGAGGCCCTGGGTGCTGGGCTTCGACGAGTTCACCGTGACCGACATTGCCGATGCGATGATTCTCTCTCGCCTCTTTTCTGCGTTGTTCGAACAAGGAGTGGTGCTGGTCGCCACCTCCAATGTGGCTCCCGACGACCTTTACCGGGACGGGCTCAACCGCGGACTTTTCCTGCCGTTCGTGGAGATCCTCAAAAAACACACCCGCATCCTGGAACTGGATATCGAGACCGACTACCGGATGCAGAAGCTCAATCGCCTCCCTGTCTACATGACACCGGACGACGCCAAAGCCCGGCAACAGATGGACGAGGCCTGGAAGGCGGTCGTGGATGGCGGGGACGTTGAACCCACGGAACTCAAGGTCAAGGGTCGCAGCGTTCCAGTGCCGCTGGCATCCGGTACAGCCGCCCGTTTCACCTTCTCAGACCTTTGCGAAAAGCCGCTTGGCGCGCGCGATTATCTGGCGATTGCCTCGGCTTTCGACACGATCTTCATCGATCATGTTCCAGCGATGGATCTTCAGCGCCGGAATGAAGCCAAACGCTTCATTCTTCTGATCGACACGCTTTACGATGCCGAAGCGCGGCTCTTTATATCCGCTGAAACGCCACCCGGTGCGCTTTATTCAGCTGCAAACGGCACCGAAGCATTCGAGTTCGACCGAACCGTTTCCCGCCTGATGGAGATGCAAAGCCGGGACTGGCTTGAACGGACCGGCGCGAAAACCACCGAAACGGCATCATGGTAGCCGCAATGATGGCGCGGCATGGCAGCGTCAAACCGATTTCCATACGTGAAACGCTTCCGGGACCAGAGATACTGCACAATTATGAGGCATAATTCTTACGTTTACGTAATTCCACTGATGTCTAAACGATTGAAATTCCTGACCACGTAAGAATCGGTTGAATTTCGTTGCCAGTATGCTTATTCCCAATGGGGCTTAAGAAGCGGGCCCTGCCACGAATTTGCCGTGACTTTCGAAAAAGAATGTCGGCAGCTAGCAGGCCCCATGCATTGGTGTGACACGACACAGGCAAAACGCGACGCGCGCATTTTCTTCACACATCCATCTCACCACCTATCCTTTCGACACAAGGGGGAATTCTAACCACATGGCACGCGACAAGATCGCTCTCATCGGCTCCGGCATGATCGGTGGAACGCTCGCACATCTGGCGGGCTTGAAGGAACTGGGCGACGTCGTCCTGTTCGACATTGCCGAGGGCATCCCCCAGGGCAAGGGACTGGACATCGCCGAATCTTCGCCGGTCGAGGGCTTCGACGCCAAAATGGTTGGCGCCAACGACTATGCGGCCATTGAAGGCGCGGACGTTTGCATTGTCACCGCCGGTGTGGCGCGCAAGCCGGGCATGAGCCGCGACGATCTGATCGGCATCAATCTCAAGGTCATGGAACAGGTTGGCGCGGGCATCAAGAAATACGCCCCCAACGCTTTCGTGATCTGCATCACCAACCCGCTCGACGCCATGGTCTGGGCGCTGCAGAAGTTCTCCGGCCTGCCGAAGAGCCATGTGGTCGGCATGGCCGGCGTGCTGGACTCGGCCCGCTTCCGCTACTTCCTGTCGGAAGAGTTCAAGGTCTCCGTCGAAGACGTGACGGCCTTCGTGCTGGGCGGCCACGGCGATTCCATGGTTCCGCTGACCCGCTACTCCACCGTTGCCGGCATTCCGATCCCGGACCTGGTGAAGATGGGCTGGACGTCCAAGGAGAAAATTGACGAAATCGTGCAGCGCACCCGTGACGGCGGCGCGGAAATCGTCGGCCTTCTGAAGACCGGTTCGGCTTACTACGCCCCGGCCTCATCGGCCATTGCGATGGCGGAGAGCTACCTGAAAGACAAGAAACGCGTCCTGCCCTGCGCGGCACACCTTGCCGGCCAGTATGGCGTGAAGGACATGTATGTGGGCGTGCCCACGGTTATCGGCGCCGGCGGTGTCGAGCGCGTTATCGAAATCGATCTCAACAAGTCTGAGCAGAAGATGTTCGATCAGTCCGTCGAGGCCGTTGCCGGCCTTTGCGAGGCCTGCGCCAACATCGCGCCCAACCTGAAAAAATAGGAGTAGGCCTCCAATGAACATTCACGAGTATCAAGCCAAAGAGCTTCTCAAGAGCTATGGCGCACCGGTGGCTGATGGTGTGCCGGTGTTCGACAAGAGCGAAGCCGAAGCTGCCGCGAAAAAGCTTCCCGGACCGCTCTATGTGGTCAAGAGCCAGATCCACGCCGGTGGGCGCGGCAAGGGCAAGTTCACCGAACTCGGGCCCGATGCCAAGGGCGGCGTGCGGCTTGCCAAAAGCGTTGAGGAAGTTGTCGCGCACACCAACGAGATGCTGGGCAACACGCTCGTCACCAAGCAGACCGGCCCGGCAGGCAAGCAGGTGAACAGCCTCTATATCGAGGACGGCGCGGACATCGACCGCGAGCTCTACCTCTCGATCCTTATCGACCGCACGGTCGGCCGTCCGGCCTTCGTCGTCTCGACGGAAGGCGGCATGGACATCGAGACCGTTGCGGAAGAAACCCCTGAGAAGATCCTCACGCTCGCAATCGACCCGGAAACGGGTGTGACGGGTGACGACGTGAAGAAGCTCAACGAGGCGCTGAAGCTCGAGGGCGACGCGGCAAAAGACGGCGAGACGCTGTTCCCGATCCTCTACAAGGCCTTCACCGAGAAGGACATGAGCCTTCTGGAAGTGAACCCGCTGATCGTCATGGAAAATGGCCGTCTGCGCGTTCTCGACGCCAAGGTTTCCTTCGATGGCAACGCGCTGTTCCGTCACGAGGACGTGGTTGCCCTGCGCGACACGACCGAGGAAGACGAGAAGGAAATCGAGGCTTCCAAATACGACCTCGCCTATGTGGCACTGGACGGCAATATCGGCTGCATGGTCAACGGCGCTGGTCTTGCGATGGCCACGATGGACATCATCAAGCTCTACGGAGCCGAGCCTGCCAACTTCCTCGATGTCGGTGGCGGCGCCACCAAGGAGAAGGTGACGGCAGCGTTCAAGATCATCACCGCCGACCCGGCAGTGGAAGGCATTCTGGTCAACATCTTCGGCGGCATCATGCGCTGCGACGTCATCGCTGAAGGCGTTGTCGCTGCCGTCAAGGAAGTGGGCCTGAAGGTTCCGCTGGTGGTTCGCCTCGAAGGCACCAATGTCGATCTTGGCAAGAAGATCATCAATGAGAGCGGTCTCAACGTGATCGCCGCCGATGATCTCGACGACGCCGCCAAGAAGATCGTTGCAGCCGTTAAGGGAAGCTGAGCCAAGATGTCCATTCTCGTCAACAAAGACACCAAGGTTCTCGTTCAGGGCCTGACCGGCAAGACCGGAACCTTCCACACCGAACAGGCGCTCGCCTATCATGGCACGCAGATGGTCGGCGGCATTCACCCCAAGAAGGGTGGCACCACCTGGACCGGCCAGGGCGGTGAAGAGCTTCCGATCTTCGCATCCGTCGCAGAGGGCAAGGAAAAGACCGGCGCCAACGCGTCCGTGATCTATGTTCCGCCGGCAGGTGCAGGTGCGGCCATCATCGAGGCCATCGAAGCCGAGATCCCGCTCATCGTCTGCATCACGGAAGGCATTCCGGTGATGGACATGGTCGCGGTGAAGGCGAAACTCGAGAAGTCGAAATCTCGCCTGATCGGCCCGAACTGCCCCGGTGTGCTGACACCGAACGAGTGCAAGATCGGCATCATGCCCGGGAACATCTTCCAGAAGGGTTCCGTTGGCATTCTGTCGCGCTCGGGCACGCTGACCTATGAAGCCGTGTTCCAGACGACCAATGAAGGTCTCGGCCAGTCAACCGCAGTCGGCATTGGCGGCGACCCCGTCAAAGGCACAGAATTCATCGACGTTTTGGAAATGTTCCTCGCCGATGATGAGACGAAGTCCATCGTGATGATCGGCGAGATCGGCGGTTCGGCGGAAGAAGAAGCTGCCGAATTCCTGCGCGACGAGGCCAAAAAGGGTCGCAAGAAGCCGATGGCCGGCTTCATCGCGGGCCGCACCGCGCCTCCCGGACGCACAATGGGCCACGCAGGCGCCGTGATTTCCGGCGGCAAGGGCGGCGCAGAAGACAAGATCGCGGCGATGGAAGCAGCCGGCATCAAGGTTTCGCCCTCCCCGGCGCGCCTTGGCCAGACGCTCGTCGAAGCGATCAAGGGTTGAGGAAGAACGATAAGCCCGGCTTGCCACACAGGTGGCAGCCGGGAACAATGTGACTGTCCGGCCTCGTTTGCCGGCGACCAAGGAGCCGGAACGCGGGTTCCGGAAATCAAAATGGCACGGCAAGATCAGGCCAACGACCAAATGTCGCTTACCTCGTTTCTGTATGGTGGCAATGCCGCCTATATCGAGGAGCTCTACGCCAGCTATCAGGACAATCCGGCTTCCGTCAGCGAAGACTGGCGCGACTTCTTCGGCGCGCTGAAGGACAACGCCGCCGATGTGAAGAAGAACGCCGCCGGCGCTTCGTGGAAAAAGAAGAACTGGCCTCAGGCCGCCAATGGCGAGCTTGTCTCCGCGCTTGATGGCGACTGGGGGGCGGTCGAGAAGCATTTCGACGGCAAGATCAAGGAAAAGGCCGCCAAGGCCGGCGCGCAGCTCTCACCCGAAGAGACACTGCAGGCAACGCGCGATTCCGTCCGTGCCATCATGATGATCCGCGCCTACCGCATGCGCGGCCATCTGCATGCCGATCTCGATCCGCTGGGCATTGCCAAGCCGCTGGAAGATTATAACGAGCTGTCCCCGGAGGCCTACGGCTTCACCCAAGCCGACTATGATCGTCCGATCTTCATCGATCATGTGCTCGGTCTGGAGACGGCCACGATCCGCCAGATGCTCGACATTCTGAAGCGGACCTACTGCTCGACGCTGGGCGTCGAGTTCATGCACATCTCCAACCCGGCCGAGAAAGCCTGGATCCAGGAGCGCATCGAGGGCCCGGACAAGGGCGTCGAATTCACCGCCAACGGCAAGAAGGCGATCCTGCAGAAGCTGATCGAGGCCGAAGGCTTCGAGCAGTTCATCGATGTAAAATACAAGGGCACCAAGCGCTTCGGCCTCGACGGCGGTGAAGCGCTGATCCCCGCACTCGAACAGATCATCAAGCGCGGCGGCCAGATGGGCCTGAAGGAAATCGTTCTCGGCATGGCCCACCGTGGCCGCCTGAACGTGCTCGCGCAGGTCATGGAAAAGCCACACCGCGCCATCTTCCACGAGTTCAAGGGCGGCTCTTTCGCGCCTGACGATGTGGAAGGCTCGGGCGACGTGAAATATCATCTCGGCGCCTCCTCCGACCGCGCCTTCGATGGTAACAATGTCCACCTGTCGCTGACGGCGAACCCCTCGCATCTGGAAATCGTGAACCCGGTGGTGATGGGCAAGGCCCGCGCCAAGCAGGACCAGGTGTTCGGCCGCAAGCGCGAGGAAGTGGTGCCGCCGGAAGAGCGCGCGCGTGTCATGCCGCTGCTCTTGCATGGCGATGCCGCCTTTGCCGGTCAGGGTGTTGTGGCGGAGTGTTTCGGCCTGTCGGGCCTGCGCGGCCACCGCGTTGCCGGCACCGTGCATTTCATCATCAACAACCAGATCGGCTTCACCACCAATCCACGCTTCTCGCGTTCCTCGCCCTATCCTTCCGATGTGGCGAAGATGATCGAAGCGCCGATCTTCCACGTGAATGGCGACGACCCGGAAGCGGTGGTCTATGCGGCAAAGGTTGCGACCGAGTTCCGCATGACCTTCCAGAAACCGGTGGTCATCGACATGTTCTGCTACCGCCGCTACGGCCATAACGAGGGCGACGAGCCGGCATTCACGCAGCCGATCATGTATCGCAAGATCCGCAAGCACACCACGACGAGCGAGATCTACGCGAAGAAGATGCTGGAAGAGGGCATTGTCACCGAGGCTGACATTGAGAAGATGCGCTCCGAGTGGCGGTCCCATCTCGAAGCTGAATTCGAGGCCGGACAGGCTTACAAGCCCAACAAGGCCGACTGGCTCGACGGTGTCTGGTCAGGCCTGAAGAAGGCCGATCACGCCGATGAGCAGCGCCGCGGCAAGACAGCCGTTCCCGTCAAGACACTCAAGGAAATCGGCAAGAAGCTGACCGAAATCCCGGAGGATTTCGAAGCCCACCGCACGATCCAGCGCTTCCTGAAGAACCGCAAGACAATGATCGACGGGGACGCCGGCATCGACTGGGCAACTGCTGAGGCGCTCGCCTTCGGCTCGATCCTTCTCGAAGGCAACCCGGTTCGTCTCTCCGGTCAGGACTCGGAGCGCGGCACCTTCTCGCAGCGCCACTCCGTGCTCTACGACCAGCGCGACGAGAACCGCTACATCCCGCTCAACAATCTGGGACCGCAGCAGGGCCTATTACGAAGTCATTAACTCGATGCTTTCCGAAGAAGCCGTTCTCGGTTTCGAATACGGCTTCTCGCTTGCAGAACCGCGTGCGCTGACGCTATGGGAAGCCCAGTTCGGCGACTTCGCCAATGGCGCACAGGTGGTGTTCGACCAGTTCATCTCTTCAGGCGAACGCAAATGGCTCAGAATGTCGGGCCTCGTGTGTCTGCTGCCACACGGCTATGAAGGCCAGGGACCGGAACACTCCTCCGCCCGCCTCGAACGCTGGCTGCAGATGTGCGCGGAAGACAACATGCAGGTCGCATACTGCTCGACGCCTGCAAACTACTTCCACATTCTGCGCCGTCAGTTGAAGCGCGACTTCCGCAAGCCGCTCATCCTGATGACGCCGAAGTCTCTGCTGCGCCACAAACGCTGCGTCTCCACGCTTGCCGAACTATCCGGTGAGAGCGCGTTCCATCGCCTTCTGTGGGACGATGCGGAGCATCTGGACGGCGAGAAGATCAAGCTGGTGAAGGATTCGAAGATCCGCCGCGTCGTGATGTGCTCCGGCAAGGTCTATTACGACCTTTACGAAGAGCGCGAGAAGCGCGGCATCGACGATATCTATCTTCTCCGTGTCGAACAGCTTTACCCATTCCCGGCCAAGGCTCTCATCAACGAGCTTTCGCGCTTCAAGAACGCGGAGATGGTGTGGTGCCAGGAAGAGCCCAAGAACATGGGCGCCTGGTCCTTCATCGATCCGTATCTGGAGTGGGTTCTGCAACACATCGAGGCCAAGAACACGCGCGTGCGCTACACCGGGCGTCCGGCCGCTGCATCGCCTGCCACCGGCCTTATGTCGAAGCATCTGGCGCAGCTCGAGGCTTTCCTCGAAGACGCGCTCGGCGAATAGCAAGCGACGGAGAAAAACGACATGGCGACCGAGATTCGGGTTCCCACACTGGGCGAGTCCGTGACCGAGGCAACCATCGCCCGCTGGATGAAATCGGTGGGCGACACGATCGCCACCGATGAGCCGATCGTCGAGCTGGAAACCGACAAGGTTTCCATCGAGGTGCCTGCACCCGCTGCCGGCACACTCGATGAGATCGCCGTTCAGGAAGGCGAAACCGTCGAAGTCGGCGCGCTTCTCGGCATGATTGCCGCAGGCGATGGCGCCGGCAAAGCAAAACCAGAAACCAGTCAGGCCGGTGAGAAAACGTCCGGCAATGAAGAAACCCAGGAGGCAACCATGGCCGGCGGCGGAAAAATCGTCGAGGTGAATGTTCCATCGGCGGGCGAATCCGTCACCGAAGCCGAAGTCGGCGAGATCTACAAGAAGGTCGGCGACGCGGTGAAAACCGATGAAGCCATTCTTGAGCTCGAGACCGACAAGGCCGCCCAGGAAGTGATGTCGCCGGTTGACGGCGTGATCACCGAGATGGTGGTTGGATCGGGCGACGAGGTCGAGGTGGGCGCACTGCTTTTGCGCATTGAACAGGGTGCATCTGCCGGAGCGGCAGCTTCCAAGGGCGACAAGCCGGCCGAGAAGGAAGCCCCCGCGGCGAAGAAGGATGACGATGGCGGACGTCCGCCCGCACCCTCCGCACAGAAGATGATGACCGAAAAGGGCATGAAAGCCTCTGACGTTGCCGGCTCCGGCAAGGGTGGCCAGGTGCTTAAGGGCGATGTGCTCGCAGCGCTTGAAGGCAGTGCACCGAGTTCACCGGCTGAAAAGCCCAAGGCGGCTCGCCCCGCCTCTCCGGCCGAGGACGAGAACCGCGAAGAGCGCGTGAAGATGACGCGCCTGCGCCAGACCATCGCGCGCCGCCTGAAGGATGCGCAGGACACTGCTGCCATGCTCACCACCTTCAACGAGGTGGACATGACGGCGGTGATGGAGATGCGCAAGAAGTACAAGGAGCTCTTCGAGAAGAAGCATGGCGTGAAGCTTGGCTTCATGGGCTTTTTCACCAAGGCCGTGTGCCACGCGCTGCAGGAAATCCCGGCTGTTAATGCCGAGATTGATGGAACGGACATCATCTACAAGAACTTCTGCCATATCGGAGTTGCCGTCGGCACTGACCGCGGTCTCGTCGTGCCGGTGGTGCGCGATGCCGACCAGATGTCGATCGCCGAGGTGGAGAAGGAAATCGGTCGCCTGGGTCTCGCTGCACGTGACGGCAAGCTTTCCATGGCCGACATGCAGGGCGGCACCTTCACCATCTCCAATGGCGGCGTCTATGGCTCGCTGATGTCGACCCCGATCCTGAACGCCCCGCAGTCGGGCATTCTGGGCATGCACAAGATCCAGGAGCGGCCGATGGCGGTCGGCGGTCAGGTGGTCATCCGCCCGATGATGTATCTCGCCCTCTCCTACGATCACCGCATCGTGGACGGCAAGGAAGCCGTGACCTTCCTCGTGCGCATCAAGGATGTGCTTGAGGATCCCGAACGTCTGGTCCTCGACCTCTAGGCGATCACCGAGCAGAAGAAGGCTGAAGACCCATGTCCAACACCTATGATCTCGTCGTGATCGGCACCGGACCCGGCGGCTATGTGTGCGCCATCAAAGCGGCGCAGCTTGGCCTCAAGACGGCCGTGGTCGAGAAACTGCCGACCCATGGCGGCACCTGCGTCAATGTCGGCTGCATCCCCTCCAAGGCGCTGCTGCACGCCACGGAAATGTTCGAAGAGGCAGGCCATGGCCTCGCCGATCTCGGCGTCGAGGTGGGCAAACCCAAGCTCAACCTCAAGAAGATGATGGAGCACCGCGTCAAGACGGTCGAGCAGAACACCAAGGGCCTCGACTTTCTGATGAAGAAGAACAAGATCGATGTCCTTCGCGGCTTTGGCAGCATTGCTGGCAAAGGCAAGGTGAGCGTGAAAGGCGACGACGGCAAGGAACAGACTGTCGAGACGAAGAACATCGTCATCGCCACCGGCTCCGATGTGGCCGGCATTCCCGGCGTCGATGTGAAGTTCGACGAAAAGGTGATCGTCTCCTCCACCGGCGCTCTGGAGCTTTCCAAAGTGCCGGAGCGCATGGTGGTTGTCGGCGGCGGCGTGATCGGTCTCGAACTTGGCTCCGTTTGGGCCCGTCTAGGCGCGAAGGTAACCGTGGTCGAATATCTCGACACCATCCTCGGCGGCATGGACGGCGAGGTGGCGAAGCAATTCCAGCGCATGCTCGGCAAACAGGGCTTCGCGTTCAAGCTCGGTGCAAAGGTCACGGATGTGGCCAAGGCCGGCAAGGGCGCGAAGGTGACCTTTGAGCCGGCAAAGGGCGGAGACGCCGAGACCGTCGAAGCAGACGTGGTTCTGATTGCCACCGGCCGCAAACCCTACACGGAAGGCCTCGGCCTGGATGCTGTCGGCGTGGAGCTGGATGAGCGTGGCCGCGTGAAGACAGACGGGCATTTCAAGACCAATGTCGAGGGCGTCTACGCCATTGGTGACGTAATCGCCGGGCCGATGCTTGCGCACAAGGCCGAGGATGAAGGCGTTGCCGTGGCCGAGATCCTGGCCGGTCAGGCCGGGCATGTGAACTATGACGTTATCCCCGGGGTGGTCTACACCAGCCCGGAGGTCGCTTCAGTCGGCAAGACCGAGGAAGAGCTGAAAAAGGCTGGCGTGGAATACAACGCCGGCAAATTCCCTTTCTCGGCCAATGGCCGTGCACGCTCCATGCTGAAGACGGACGGCTTCGTGAAGGTGCTTGCCGACAAGAAGACCGATCGCGTTCTGGGCGTTCACATCGTTGGCTTTGGTGCTGGCGAGATGATCCACGAGGCTGCTGTCCTCATGGAATTTGGCGGCTCGTCGGAAGACCTGGCGCGCACCTGCCACGCCCACCCGACCATGTCGGAAACGGTCAAGGAAGCGGCTCTCGCCACCTTCGCCAAGCCAATCCACATGTGATTGCAAAAAAGAGATGTGATCGAAGGCCCCGGAACGAAAGCTCCGGGGCTTTTTCTATTCACCGTCGCCAGTGGGAACACCATCGAAGATGGCATCAGGCTGAAGGTCATGCCTGTCAAAGAGGCCTCCTTCAAAAAGCGCCATGAACACCAGTATGAGAACCGCAGCTCCCACCGCACCGATCACGAAGCCCCGCGTTCCCTCTGAGCGGGTAGGCTGACGTCGGTGCTTCCATTGATGTTTGTCGTCCTGCATGACGGCCCTCCGGGGAAGGTCTCCTACGCCATTGTGACGATAACATGCAAACGATTAGCCGGAACTATAATTTTATTGGACGAGGTCGACCGTGAACCCGTCCTCCCGCAGAAGCTCGATCAGGCCTTCTTTTCCCGGCAGGTGCAGGGCGCCCACGGCAATGAAGGCCTTTCCGCCGTTCAGGATCGGTCGCGCCCGCTCGGCCATTGTGCCATTGCGAACCCTGATCATCGCCTGATCGAATGCGGCATAGTCCGCTGCTGTCTGCTCTTCCTGCGGAAACGCCACCTGGACGAGCGGCCAGAACATTGCCGTCTCTCCCTCGGTATAGAGCGCGATCATGGTCTCCATCACATTGTCCAGCTCATCCCCGAGAGCCAGAGATTCGACCAGTCCCCGCATGTGGAGTTCCATCGGAAGCGAGGCCATGGCTTCCAGCTGCTCGACTGCGCTTTCCAGCCCGATTAGCTCCTTTCCGGCGTGATCAGCTTGCCGGGCAAGTTCGAAATCGAGTATCAGTTCACCGGCTTCTTTTCTGTCCAGCTCACAGACGGGAAGTGCCACAAGGGAGAACAGCATCCACGGCTTCATCTTCTTGATACTGGCAAAGGGAACCCCGCGTCCCGCCAGCGCCTCGCTCACCACCTTCTGCTCCTGTGCACTGAAGTGATCCGCCAGCGTCTCATCGCCACTGAACATCATCAAGTCTGGCCGCTGATACATTGCGGCAGCCATTTTTCTCTGATCGAGAATGTCGGTTGTCTCGATGACCACCCGGTCGGGCCTCGTCAAACGCCTGGCGGGCTCTTGCCGGGATCGCGACCACGCGCGGGTCGCTCAAATGCATGGTGCCGAAAAGATAAGACGGCGCAACACCCTCCTTTTCGACCCGCCACAGCAGCCCCTTGCCATTGGGCGTTTCAGCCGCCTGGCGACGAACTTCCTCAAGCGCCGCCGGGTTTTTCGCTGCAAGTTCCTTCAGCAGATTTGTTCCGCTGCAGACAATCTCATCAGCCTTTGCCGGCTTCGCGATCATCAGACCAAGGAACAACGCCAGCAGAAGCAGCAGCGGAAAAGCTGCCGCGCAGAAAAACAGGCGATCGACAAGCCGCTCGACGGCGGTGGTGGCTCTTGCATGCGTTTTCATGGCGCCACGCTAGCCGTAAAAAACGGCCAAACTGTTAATCAGCCCCTGCGAATTGCGCACAACGCTGTCAGGCCCGCGGGTGGGAGGCATCGTAGATTTCGAGGAGCCGTGCGGTGTCCACCCCGGTGTAGACCTGCGTGGTGGAAAGGCTGGCATGGCCCAACAGCTCCTGTATCGCGCGAAGGTCTCCGCCACGTCCGAGAAGATGCGTCGCAAAGGAATGCCTGAGGGCATGCGGCGTTGCCGTTTCGGGCAGGTTGAGAGCGGAGCGCATCCGCTTCATTTCACGCTGAATGATGGCAGGCTGCAAAGCACCGCCACGCGCGCCGCGGAAAAGCGGGCTGCCCGCTTCCAGATGATAAGGGCAAAGACGCTGATACTCGGCGACCGCCGCCGCGGATACCGGCAGTACCGGAACAAGCCTTGTCTTGCCGCCCTTTCCGGCGATCCTGAGCGCACCCTGGCGCAGTTCCCCAGCCTGCCCCGCCAGAAGCCCCAGCGCCTCCGATATGCGGAGCCCCGCTCCATAAAGCAGCGTGAAGACGGCGGCATTTCGTGCAGCGATCCATGGCTCTTCGGCCATCTGCCCCTCGCCTGAGGCGACCTTGCGCGCATCAGCAGCCGTCAGCGGCTTGGGCAATGAGCGCGGTGCGCGTGGCGCCTTCAGCGCCGCTGCAGCCGCTGCGTTCACCAGGCCGCGCCGCTCCAGATCGCGCAAGAAAGAGCGCACCCCGGCAAGCCCGCGCCCAAGCGTGCGGGCTCCCGCTCCCCGGCCGCGCCGGAACGCCAGAAAAGCGCGCAGGTCCGCCGGGCGCAGTTCGGCAATGTCGGAGAGACCCGGTGCCTCGCCGCAATGCCCTGTGAGAAACTGTAGAAACTGCCGCGTGTCGCGCTCATAGGCATCGACCGTCAGCGTTGAAAGACGCCGCTCATCGGCCAGCGAGGCAAGCCATGCGGCACGGGCCTTCTGGAGGTCGGGTTTTGCGGAAATGAGAAAATCCTGATCCATGCAGAGCATTCTGAACCAGTCTGGTTAGCGAGCAGTGAAGGGAGCCTTGAGAGGTTCGAGCCCTTCTACAAGAGCTGCTACGCGCCCTCTATCTCCTCGCGCAGCATTTCGAGCTCCAGCCATTCCTCTTCCATCGTCTCCCGGCTCGCACGCTTTTCATCGAGCTCTTTGGAAAAGCGCTGAAAAGCGGCGGCATCGCGCGTGTAAAGGTTCGGATCGGCGAGTTTCTCTTCCAGAGCCGTGATTTCGTCAGCCAGCTCATCGATTTTCCCTGGCAGCGTCTCCAGCGCAAACTTCTGCTTGTAGGAGAGCTTTTTCGACGGTGTTTTCGGTGCACCCGCATTGCCGGCTGGCTTCACCTTCTGCTGCTCGGCCGTGCGCGCCTTGCGCCGCTCCAGCTCCTCGCCCTTTCGCTGCGCCATCATGTCGGAATAGCCGCCCGCATACTCGATCCACCGGCCATCGCCAGCCGGCGCGATGGTGCTCGTCACGGTACGGTCGAGAAAATCACGATCATGGCTGACAAGCAGCACCGTGCCGGGAAAACTCTCTACAAGCTCCTGCAGAAGATCGAGCGTTTCCATATCGAGGTCGTTGGTTGGCTCATCAAGCACGAGCAGATTGGCCGGACGCGAGAGAAGCCGAGCGAGAACGAGCCGAGCGCGTTCACCGCCCGATAGTTCGCGGATCGGCGTGCGTGCCTGCTCGGGCTTGAAGAGAAAATCCTTCATGTAGGAAACGACATGCCGTTCCTGTCCATTGACGACGACGCTGTCGCCGCGCCCGTCGGTCAGAAAATGAGAGAGCGTTTCCTGCGGGTCAAGCGCCCGCTTCTGATCGAGGAGCGCTATCTCCAGATTGGCGCCGAGCCGCAGTGAGCCCTCATCGGGCTCGAGCTTTCCTGTCAGAAGATTGATCAATGTGGTCTTGCCGGCACCATTGGGCCCGACAAGGCCGACCCGGTCGCCACGAAGGATGCGCGCGGAAAAATCCTTGACCACCTGCAATCCGTCATAGGTTTTGGCGAGCCCCGTTGCCTCGATGACCAGCTTGCCGGATTCGGCGGCATCGCTGGCCGCCATGGTCGCCACGCCTTCCGCGCCGCGGTGGTTGCGGTGTTTTTCACGCAGCGACTGAAGCTCGCCCAGCCGGCGCACATTGCGCTTTCGGCGTGCGGTGACGCCGTAGCGCAGCCAGTGCTCTTCACGCTCGATCTTGCGGGCGAGCTTGTGCTGCTCGCGCTCTTCTTCTTCGAGCACCTGATCGCGCCAGTCCTCGAAATGGGCAAACCCCTTGTCGAGCCGGCGCGTCACTCCCCGGTCGAGCCACACGGTTGCGCGGCTTACTTTTTCCAGAAAGCGCCGGTCATGCGAAATGGTGACAAGGGCAGACGACGTGCGCTGCAATTCATCTTCGAGCCACTCGATCGTGGCGAGGTCGAGATGGTTGGTCGGCTCATCAAGCAACAGGAGATCCGGCTCCGGCGCAAGAACGCGCGCAAGCGCCGCGCGCCGTGCCTCACCGCCTGAAAGTGTCGCCGGGTCTTCATCTCCGGTCAGTCCCAGTCGATCGATAACAAGCGCCACGCGGTTTATGTCGTCGGCCGGGCCGAGCCCCGCTTCCACATAGGCGCGTACGGTCGCAAAACCCTGCCAGTCGGGCGTCTGTGACAAATAGCGCACGGTTGCCTTCGGCTGGCGGAAGATTTCGCCCTCCTGCGGCTCCACAAGCCCGGCGGCGATTTTCAGCAGCGTGGACTTGCCGGACCCGTTGCGCCCGACCAGCGCAAGCCTTTCGCCGGGGCCGACCATCAATGAGGCACCGGCAAGCAACGGTGTGCCACCGAAAGTGAGCCGAATGTCATCCAGCTTTAAAAGAGGCGGCGCCATCGTTCATCCATCCCCATCATTCTGTAGATGCGCCATGAAAAGCGCCCGACCGTCCATCAGCCTTATCATAAGGTTGCCGTCCACCACGTTGGACAGCGTCAGCGACGATCCAAAGGGTACCTCCACGGAATCAAGCGGCCACCTGGCCCCTTCCACGCTCAGGCCGGAAAGCTTTGAGAAACCAAGGATGGAAAACAACGTGCCGTTGACAAGGTCGAAACTGTGGCACCGACCCGGAACGAGCGGCACGCCTTCCTGATCACCGCTGGTCAGCTTCGCTGCAATGCCGCGCTCCGATAGCTGCAGAACCTGCGCAAAATGCAGGAACATGTGGTCTGCCCGGTCCCCTCCGAAAGCGCCCGCCAGCAAAATGCTCGTCGCCCCGGCCTCCAGAGCCGCGGCAATTGCGATCTCTCCATCGGTCATGTCTTTCTCCGCCGGGAAGGCACGACGCGCTACATCGAGGTCAGCGCCCTCCAGCCCATCGGGCACGGAATCAAAATCCCCCACCCAAAGCTCGGGCTTCACGCCGAGCAGCGCGGCGTGCCGCATGCCCGAATCCGCCGCAATGATGCGGCTGCCGGCAATTTCGGCATCAAGGGCCGGTGTGCGGGTGAGGTCTCCACCTAGGAGAAGGGTAAATCGGCTCATGAGCGAGGCCCATATCATGCCGGCGCGCAAGCGCCAACGGCGTTCGCGCCATTCGCCCCCTTGCGGAGCAGCCCACCGCGCCCTATTTTCCCGGTCGCTCTAACGGGGTGCCGGCGCAATGTCGGCTGAGAGGCTTTGGGGGAACCCTGCCAACCCGCCGAACCTGATCCGGTTTGTACCGGCGGAGGGATTAGACGCTTTTCAGACAGCGCCTCATTCCCGAACCAGAAAAAAGGAGGCGCAGATGCGCACCACCACCCTGCTTTCCACCTTAGCGATCGGCACGCTGGCCCTTTCCGGCCATGCGCTCGCGCAGGACAAACTCACCGTCTACACCTATGAAAGCTTCACCTCGGACTGGGGTCCCGGCCCTCAGGTCGAGAAAGCGTTCGAGGCCGAATGCGGTTGCGACGTGGAGTTCGTCTCGGTGGCCGATGGCGTGGCGCTGCTCAACCGTGTGCGGCTTGAAGGCAAGTCGACGAAGGCCGATATCGTGCTCGGGCTCGACAACAATCTGATCCACGAGGCGCGCGAGACCGGCCTCTTTGCACCCCACGGCATAGACATGGCCAAAGTGGAGGTGCCGGGCGGCTTCGAGAACGACACATTCGTACCCTTCGACTACGGTTATTTCGCCTTCGTCTACGATAGCGAAGCGATCGAGACGCCGCCGGCCAGCCTGAAGGAACTGGTCGAGAGCGATGGCGATTTGAAGATCGCCATACAGGATCCCCGCACCTCCACTCCGGGGCTTGGTCTACTGCTCTGGGTCAAGTCCGTCTATGGAGACGAGGCCGCCACTGCCTGGGATCGCCTGCAGGATAATATCCTGACCGTGACGCCCGGCTGGAGCGAGGGCCTATGGGCTTTTCACCAGCGGTGAGGTTCCCATGGTGCTCTCCTACACCACCTCGCCCGCCTATCACCGGATTGCCGAGAATACGGAGCGCTACAGGGCGGCCGGCTTTGCGGAAGGCCACTACCTGCAGGTGGAAGTGGCAGCGCAGACAATCATCGGAGCCGAAAACCCGCTGGCAGAAAGGTTTCTTGCCTTCATGACCGGACCCGGCTTTCAGGACGCCATTCCCGAAACCAACTGGATGTTCCCCGCCGGTGAAACCTCCGGCCCACTGAACCCGGTCTTCGACGACCTGGTCAAGCCTGAAAAGACGCTCGAATTCACGCCCGAAGAGGTGGCAGAAAACAGGAAGGCGTGGGTCGATGAGTGGCTTTCGGTCATGAGCCGCTAAGGCGCACCCGGGTGCCAGCCAAGGACAGACGCATAACAGCGGGGCGCGTCGCGCTTGCCGCCGTCGGTGTGCTTGTCGGCGGGGCCTTCACAGGCCTTGCCGTGGAAGCGGCGAGCCAGGGCTCGGATTTGCTTGAAGCGTTCGATCTCTGGCTGCTGCGCATTGCACGCTTCACGCTCTGGCAGGCTCTGCTGTCGACACTGCTTTCTGTCTTGCCTGCGATCCTTCTGGCACGTGCGCTGGCACGGCACCCGGGCTTTCCGGGCCGTGCCTTCATCCTGCGCCTGTTTGCCGTGCCGCTTGCACTGCCCGCCATCGTGGCGGCCCTTGGCGTGCTCGCGCTCTATGGCCGCGCCGGCTTCTTTGCGCCATTCCTGTCGGTCGCCTTCAACGAACACTGGCCCGGTATCTATGGCCTATCGGGCATTCTGGTCGCCCACGTCTTCTTCAACCTGCCGCTCGCAACACGGCTTTTCCTGAACGCTCTGGAAAGTGTGCCGACAGACCAGTGGCGGCTTGCAGCCCAGCTTGGCATAGGCGCACGTGCCTCGTTCCGGTTTCTGGAATGGCCAGCCATGCGCGCTGCGCTGCCCGGCATTGCCGGGCTGGTTTTCATGCTGTGCGTCACGTCCTTCACCATTGTGTTGCTGCTTGGCGGGGGTCCGCGCGCGACCACGCTGGAGGTTGCGATCTATCAGGCATTGCGTTTCGATTTCGACCCTGCAAGAGCGTTGGTTCTGACCCTCATTCAGGTGACACTGGCCGGCAGCATCGTTCTGGCGATGCGTCGTCTCGGCGCTTCCTTCAGCGGCGACGCCAACCTGCCGGTAGCGCCGCGCCGCATCGTGTGGCACACACCTGCCGAATCCATTTTCAATGCAATGCTCATTCTCGTTGGAGTCGCCTTCGTTGCAGGGCCAATGGCGGCGACGGTCCTTGCTGGGCTCAAGGCCGACCTTGGACGCCTTGCCACTGAGAGCGCGGTCTTTTCGGCCACAACCACCAGCCTGGTCTTCGCTGGTCTCTCCGCTGTTTTGTGCCTTGTCCTGTCTCTGGCGCTGGTCGCGGCCCGCCGTGCTCTGGAACTGAAGCGCGGCGCCCTGCCTGCAACCCTGCTCGAGCGTGCAACGGACAGCGGTGCCGCCATGGTGCTGATCATCCCGCCTTTGGTGATCGGCGCGGGCTGGTTCATCCTCCTGCGCCATGTGGGCAATGTCTTTGCCTTTGCACCGGCCATGGTCGTCACGGTCAATGCGGTGATGGCAATGCCCTTTGCCATCCGCGCCATCCGCCCGGCCTATGACGCAGCGAGCGCCCGCCATGAAAGGCTGTGCCTGTCGCTTGGCATCACCGGCTGGAGCAGGCTGCGGCTTGTCGACTGGCCGGCGCTCAGGCAACCTGCCGCAACCGCGCTCGCCTTCGCCGCCGCCCTCTCGCTGGGCGATCTAGGCGTCATAGCACTGTTCGGCTCCGATCAGGTCCAGACCCTGCCCTATCTCCTTTTGCAGCGCATGGGCAGCTACCGCACGGCCGACGCCGCCGGCCTCGCCCTCTTCCTGGGGCTTCTGTGTCTTGCATTGATGTTCATCGCCGACCGTCTCGGCAAGGAGATTCCATGACCAACCCTCCATCGGAACACGGCGCGAAGATCACGCTCGACAGTGTGCGCTTTTCCTATCCCGGCGGCAGCCCGATGGCATTCGATGCCACCATCGCTTCATCGGATATTGTCGCCGTCATGGGGCCTAGCGGGTCCGGCAAATCGACCCTGCTGAGCCTTATCGCCGGTTTCGAGGAGCCGTTATCCGGCCGCATTCTCATTGACGACAGGGATGTCTCGAAACTCACTCCGCACCGCAGACCCGTTTCCATGGTGTTCCAGGAAAACAATCTCTTTGCACATCTTACGGTGGCGCAGAATGTGGGACTCGGCCGCTCTCCGGCACTGAAACTGAGCGCGCAGGACCGCGACGCCATTTCCGAGGCCCTTGCCAGAACGGGGCTTGCCGGGAAGGAAGACCGATTACCGCGGGCCCTTTCGGGCGGTGAGCGGCAGCGCGTTGCACTCGCCCGTGTTCTGATTCGGAAGCGCCCGGTCCTGTTGATGGACGAACCGTTCGCCTCGCTGGGGCCGGCCTTGCGCGACGAAATGCTCGACCTCATTGCGGCGCTCCACGCCGAGCAGAAGATGACGATCCTCATGGCGACCCACGATCCTCGCGACGCCTCGCGCCTTTGCAAAACCATGATTTTCGTGGCGGATGGCCGGGTCTCGGCGGTGGGAACAACCCAGGCGTTCATATCCGGTTCCGCCTCGAAAGCCTTCAACCGTTACATAGGCGCGGCCCGCGAAATAAAATAAGCTCGAAGAAAGCGATTCCCCTTTTGCAGCTTATGCGTTAGAGCGTGCCTGGGATGGGACATGACGTTATGCTGTAGGGAACAAGAAGCATGAACCGCGCATTAAGCAGGGTCATGCTTTGGACAAAATCAACCGGAAGGACACTCCCTGTCCAATCGAGCGCCCACGACCATGATCTTAACGCCACAAGCGCGTTCATTGCCGCGCAACGCAGTCCTGACCCTGGCGCTCGCCGCAGCTCTGGCAGGCTGCCAGATGGTGCCGACGGAGACGGGCAGCTTCATGCCGTCATCCAATCCGGTGACCGTGGATTCCGTTACACGTGGCGATCGCCTGGCGCGGCTCGCCCGGCAACAGCATCCCCGCATACTGCAGACCTATGGCGGCGAGTATTCGGATCCGAAGCTGGAGCGTATGGTCGCCAAGGTTGTCGGCTCGCTGACCCTTGACGAACAGAACACGGGCGCGGCCTATACGATCACCATTCTCAATTCGCCCAATGTCAATGCATTCGCACTTCCCGGCGGCTACCTCTATGTCACCCGCGGCCTGTTGGCTCTCGCCAATGATTCGGCCGAACTGGCGGCTGTCATCGCCCATGAAATGGCGCACGTGACGGCCAATCACGGAATCGAACGGCAAAAGCTCGAAGCTGAAGAAAAGCTCGCCTCACAGGTGGTGACCGAAGTGATCGGCGGCGGGGATCAGGTCGCGCAGGCGGCGTTGGTTCGCGGAAAGCTCCGGCTCGCGCAGTTCTCGCGCAATCAGGAGCTGGAGGCGGATCGCATTGGCATCCGCACCACCTCCCACGCAGGATATGACGCATTTGCCGCCGCCCGGTTCCTGCAGGCGATGGACTCCTATCAGGGTTTCCGCTCCGTCAGCGGCGCAACCGATGCCAGTCTCGACTTTCTGGCAAGCCATCCCAACGCCCCTCGGCGTATCGAACTGGCGCAGAGACACGCCCGTCAATTGCAGCAGCCGGGAACAGCAACGCGGGACCGCGAAACCTTCTTGGCGGGAATTGACGGGATGATCTACGGAGATTCTCCCGACGAAGGATATGTGCGCGGGCGCGATTTCCTCCATCCGGGTCTGGGCGTGGCATTTCGCGTGCCCGAGGGCTTCATCATCGACAATTCCACCAAGGCCGTCACAGCCGTCGGTCCGGAAGACATTGCGGTCCGCTTTGATGGTGCAACCGTGCCGCAGAGCACCTCTCTTACCGACTATCTGACCAGCGGCTGGGTGACAGGGCTGGAGAGCGAGACCATTCGCGCCCTAAGGATCAACGGCTATCCGGCCGCAAAAGCGCAGGCAAGCGCCGATGGCTGGCAGTTTGACGTGACCGTGATCCGCTCGGGCGGCCAGGTCTATCGCCTTCTGACTGCCGCGCCGGCGGCGAGTGGAGATCTGGAACGGGTCGCAGGTTCGGTGAGCGACAGTTTCCGCATACTCGACCAAGCGGAGCGGGCCGCCCTGAAGCCTCTTCGGATCCGCGTGGTCACGGTACAGTCGGGAGACACGCTGGGTTCTCTTGCCGCGCGCATGCGTGGCGTCGACCGGAAGGTCGAGCTTTTCCGTCTGCTGAATGCTCTCGGGCCCGGCGCCACCCCTTCGGCTGGCAATCGGGTGAAGATCGTCACCGATCAATAGTGCGCCCACGTCAGACGATGACAGCAGTGCGCCTCAGGCCGTTTCCTGACCCAGGGCCGGGTGCTTTCGCGCCAGTGTGCCGCGCAGCTTTTCGATTGCACGGCTCTCGATCTGCCGTACCCGTTCCTTCGAGATGCCGAGGGCCGTTCCCAGCTCCTCAAGCGTCGCTCCCTCATCCGAAAGCCGGCGGTCTCGAATGATTTTCAGCTCACGCCTGTCCAGAATGGAGAGCGCCTGCCCAAGCCAGTCGGCGCGCCGCTCACCATCGATCATGTGAGCTACCGTCTCGTCGACAGGTTCGTCGTCCGACGGAATGAAATCCATACGCTCGGCGGACCCGTCGCCCTCTTCCCGAACCGGCGCGTTAAGAGACGTGTCCGGCCCCCGATAGCCGTGCGTCCATCGTGGCAACATCGGCGGTGGAGACCCCGAGTAGCCTGGCCGCTTCTTCATGGATTTCACGGGAGGTGCCCATGCTTTTTTGAAGTTTGGCCCGCAGTCTGCGGTATTTGAAGAACAGCGCCTTCTGGGCCGAGCTTGTTCCTCCACGAACGATGGACCAGTTGCGCAGCACGTAATCCTGCATGGAGGCGCGGATCCACCAGGTGGCATATGTTGAAAAGCGTACACCCCGATCCGGGTCGAACCGGGCTGCCGCTTCAAGCAGGCCGATGTGACCCTCCTGAATGAGATCCGCCACAGGAAGACCGAAACTGCGAAATCGGCTTGCCATCGCTATGACAAGACGCATATGCGCGACCGTTAAATGATGAAGTGCCTGCTGGTCCTCTTTGTCATGCCAGCGCTTTGCCAGGCTTTGTTCTTCTTCCAGCGCCAGATATGGGGCCTTCATGGCCTTTTCGATCAATCTGCGTTCCGCCCGATCTTGCATGCTGCACTCCCGCGTTACAGAGCAAATGTGCGCCTTCATGGCAACACATCGAACCACCCAAGCCCAGACGCACCGCATCATCCCAACGGGCAGTTCCAGGTATCAGAGCGTCGTTGGCCGACCGCTTGAAACGTCAGTCACACCAATGGCGGATGTAGAGAGGTTTCGATCCGCCCGTTTTGCCGGTTGTTCGATCGAAACATCGACACATCACGTAAAGTAACGAGCCGAAACCAGAAAAAGTTCCCACGGAATATTATTTGCCGGAAAACAAAAAGCCCGACTGAAACAGCCGGGCTTTTCAAAAGGCATGGAAGGGCCGTTTATGCGGCCTCAGACCGCTGACAAACCTCCCGGCGGCACGAAATCACTCAAGATTCACGGAACGTCTCGGATTCACATCGCGAACAAAACGGAATCAAACCCCCTCGATTCCGGCTGCTGCCAAAAAATCGAGGGGTTTGTAATCAATCTGAGGCCGTTTATGCGGCCTCTTCCTTCTCATTCTCCTCATTGTCGGCCTTCGCACCACGGCGGGGCCCCTTGTTGAGGTTGGTCTCGATCAGGTGAACGGCTTCCGTCTCCGACATCCGGTTGACGGCAGCGATTTCACGGGCCATGCGGTCAAGCGCCGCTTCATAGAGCTGGCGCTCGGAGTACGACTGCTCGGGCTGGTTGTCGGCGCGATAGAGATCACGCACGACTTCCGAAATCGAAATGAGATCGCCTGAATTGATCTTCGCGTCATATTCCTGCGCGCGGCGCGACCACATGGTGCGCTTTACACGCGCGCGACCCTGCACCACCTTGAGCGCACGGTCGACATAATCTGTTTCGGAAAGCTTGCGCATGCCAATGGACGTCGCCTTGGCGACCGGCACCTTGAGGCGCATCTTGTCCTTCTGGAAATCGATGACGAACAATTCCAGCTTGTGACCGGCGACTTCCTGCTCTTCGATCGTGACGATCTGGCCGACGCCATGCGCCGGATACACGATGTATTCGCCACTTTTGAAACCCTGGCGCTGCGCCGATTTTTTCTGCTGGGTGGTCATCCGCCTAACACTCCTGTTCTAGTGCGGGCATGAGACAGGTCTCGCCTTGACATATCTCATACTCAAACGCCTGCCGGCTTATCGAACACATGGAAGAAAGAGGGTAAACTCTGTGGAACGGCGACCGCGCCTGCACCTTAAGGCCCGCCACGCAAACCAATACACCCTGCCCAAGATCTCTCTGGACGGGATTTTGAGCCCCACCTTTCAGTGATTAGTCTGTGTGCGCCATCGTAAGACGTGTTGTCACCGGCATGATTTCGTGAAGCTACCACAAAACCCCGACAGAATCAAGAATTTGACGCATGTGCGAAGATGTCGCGGCAGAATTCTGCGCAACCGTCCGTATTTTTCGCAAAAGGTCCCGGGATGAACCCGACCTCCCGGCCAGCCAACAGAGACGGTTCAGTCTCCTTCGCCTGGCTCCGGCGAGAAATACTGCTCCAGCTTGTTCTCGACACCATCGAACTCCTTGGCGTCAGCCGGAGGCTCTTTCTTAGCAGTAATGTTTGGCCATTTTTCGGCATATTCGGAGTTCAGCTGCAGCCAGTTGTCCAGCCCCGGCTCGGTGTCGGGCTTGATCGCCTCCGCCGGGCATTCCGGCTCGCACACGCCGCAATCGATGCACTCATCCGGATGGATGACGAGCATGTTTTCACCTTCGTAAAAACAGTCCACCGGACAAACTTCTATACAGTCCATGTACTTGCACTTGATGCAGTTGTCGGTGACGATATAGGTCATGGGTGCTCTCGGCTGACAGCTTCTTCGAATGTCGAGAGGTGAGGTAAACCCTTTAAAGTGTGGTTGCAAGGCCCGTCGTTGCGCCGTTATCGTCGCACACGAAATCCCATTCCAGGGTCAGGGCACCCATATCCAGCTTCATCCGTCGTCGCGCCAGCGATCAAGCGCACGGCGCTCTTTCTTGGTGGGGCGGCCTGCGCCCGCATCACGCCTTGGTGGAGCCGCTGCAGCCGCGCTCTCCTTGGGCGGAGAGGGCGGCGTCAGGTCCTCATAGAGCGTGCGTGCTTCTTCCGCCGGTCCGCGCCGAACGCCGGGAGCGAGGACCCGATAGACGAGAACACGCCGCTCAAGAGAAATGGTCAGCACGTCCCCCACCTTGATCTGGTAGGCGGCCTGCTCGATCTTGTTGCGGTTGACCCGCACTCTCCCGGCCTGAGCGAGCCTGGCGGCCAGCGAGCGTGATTTCACCACCCGGGCGAAGAACAGCCATTTGTCGATACGCTGGCGTTCTAAAACCGTCCCGCTCATCGCATGGCGCTACTTCTTCAACTGATCTTTCAAAGCAGCAAGCTTGGCGAAGGGCGAATCCGGATCGATGCGCGCCGGCCGCTCCTCCCTCGACCGCTGAGGCGCTCCCTTGCGCTTGAACCCCTGCTTGTCGCCATCCTTGCGCGGTGGCTTGCCACGCTTTTGGGTGCCGTCACGCTCCTGCCGCCCGCGTCCCTGCTGGCGGGGGCTTCCCTTGCCGGCTCCGTGGCGCTTGCGCCCGTCAAACCGCGCCTGCCGCCAGATGATCACCGGCTTCGGCTCGTCCTCTGCAGCAGTTGGCTTTTCGACCGAAGTCTCGGAAGCCGTCGTTTCGACTGCAGGCTCAGGCGTCGTCTCGGTTCCAGCCTCGCTCGCCTGCGCGGAGGTTTCCTTCGGTGTATCCTTCGCAGCTGCGTCGCCAGCAACCGACTCACCAGACTGTTCGGCCCTGGCGGGAGCGAGCGCGGCCGTGTCGGAGCCCTCAGCCGTGTGTTCGGCGACACCGGCCTCGTCCTCTTCACTCTTTGGAGCCGCGTCCTTCTCTTCAGACGCCTCATCCAGTGACTTGAGGTGCGCTGCCACCTCATCCGCCGGCTTCGGCTCACCGCGATATCCCAATCCCTTGAGAATCGCCTCCATGTCGTCGGCGGTGGCGCCGAGAATGGACATCATTGCAGGCGTTACAACGAACGCCCCGCCGTCATATCCGCCTTCCGGGCGCGCTCCCGTTCCCGGCTTCCAGGAAAGGGCTGGACGGATCAGGTCAGCAAGCCGCTCCAGAATGTCGACACGCACCGCACGACGCCCGAGATTGCGGTAACCTGCGAGACCGTAAAACGCCTTCTCGAAGGCGGGATCTGTAACGATGGATGTGCGGCCGGCAGCGAGCGCATTCACGACATCACCGTAGCCGGGCTTGTCCTTGGCATCATTCTTCAACGCCCACAGGAGCGTCAGAAGACCAGCGGGGGCCGGCTTGATAAGCGCAGGTACGAAGACATGATAGGCGCCAAAGCGCACGCCCAGACGGCGCAGCGAGGCGCGCGCGTCCTGATCGAGCGCCCGGATGTCTTCGGCGACAACGCGGCGATTCAAAACCCCGAAATTCTCGGCAAGCTGAAAAGCGATGCCGCGCGCCATGCCCGAAAGGCTTTCGGTGTTGCGCAGATCGACAAGTGGCTTCAGAAGCGATTCGATCTGATAGGTCACAAAGCGTTCGGCACGGGCGGCAACCTTGTCGCGCGCCGGTCCGGTCAGCTGCTCGTCGGCAAGAAGCACAATCCGCGGCTTCAGGGCATCCTCGCCAACCACAACCGTTGCGACCGGCTGTCCGAGCCAGCGCACAAAGCCGTCAGAATCAAGCGCAAGATCGCCATTGCCCGATGCAGCGAAGCGGTCCGCACGCGTTTCAAACTCGGCAGCGAGCGCCTTCTGGGCAGCGGCCTTCACCGCGCGCGCGTCTTCACCTTCCGCCGAACGGTCGGCGGTAAAACGAAACCCTAGCATCTCACCAACGTGATGCCCCTCGACAAGGACTTCGCCAACGGGGCTGATTTCTGCTTCCGGCATTGCATTCTCTCTCAGGCGCTTCATGAGCACGGATGTCCTGCGGTCCACAAAGCGTTTCGTCAATCGCTCATGCAACGCATCGGACAAACTGTCCTCTATCTCTCGTGTTTTTTCCTGCCAGTGTGTCGCATCTGCCAGCCATCCCGGTCTGTGCGAAACAAATGTCCATGTGCGAATCTGCGCTATCCGCTGCGACAGCGTGTCGATGTCGCCCTCGGTAGACGAGGCGCGCTTGACCTGCTCTCCAAGATAATCTTCATCGACATGACCCGTTCGCGCCAGATCAGAAAAGACTGCACCAACGATTTCCGCATGGTGGGCCGGTGCGATGCGGCGGTAGTCCGGCAGAACGCAGGGCCTCCCACAACAGCGCTACCCGCTCTCGCCCTTCGGCCAGCTTGCGGATGTCTTCATCGCGCGACAGGAACTCAAGCACCTTGGCGTCCGCGGCGGGCAGAGCACGGGCAAGCCCCTCCACCGGTGGCGGCGTATCCAGCGACGCCTTCAATGCCTCAACACTTGCAAAATCGAACGATGCGGTGCGCCATTGCAGCACCTTCACCGGATCGAATTCATGGGCTTCTATGCGATGAACAAGCTCATCGGCAAGCGGATCCACCTGGCCTGTCACACCAAACGTGCCGTCGCGTAAATGACGACCCGCACGACCGGCAATCTGACCGAGCTCCGCCGGATTGAGCTCGCGATACTGAAAACCGTCAAACTTCCGGTTCTGCGCAAAGGCCACATGATCCACATCGAGGTTCAGCCCCATGCCGATGGCGTCGGTCGCCACCAGATAGTCGACATCGCCGGATTGATAGAGTGCCACCTGAGCGTTTCTCGTTCGCGGGCTCAGCGCGCCAAGGACTACGGCGACACCGCCCCGCTGACGCCGGATTAACTCGCCAATCGCATAAACCTCGTCGGAGGAAAACGCCACGATGGCCGAGCGCCGCGGCAACCGCGTGATCTTGCGCGAACCGGAATATGTCAGCACCGACATCCGCGGACGTGTGATGACGGAAAGCCCAGGAAGGAGCTTTTCAAGAATGCCGCGCATCGTCCCGGCGCCGAGCAACAGCGTTTCCTCGCGCCCGCGCAGATTGAGGATCCGGTCGGTGAAAATGTGCCCACGCTCGAGATCGGCAGAAAGCTGCACCTCGTCGATGGCAACAAAGGCAACATCCGCCTCGCGCGGCATGGCCTCCACCGTGCAGACGGAATAGCGCGCTCCGGGCGGCGAAATCTTTTCCTCGCCGGTGATCAGCGCCACATGCTGCTCGCCAACCTTGGCAACGACACGCGAATAAACCTCGCGCGCAAGCAGCCGCAGGGGCAGACCGATAATCCCACTGGAATGCGCAACCATGCGCTCGATGGCGAGATGCGTCTTGCCCGTATTGGTGGGGCCAAGGATGGCTGTTACACCGCGACCCGACAGCACCTGCTGCTTGGCATTCTGATTTTGGAAATTCATGGGGCCCGGAAAGCCGTGTACCTCAGAGGAAATAGGCGAGATTACCGGTTAGCACGCTTTCACCTTCCTTTCCAAGGCAAGACTGCCATCCTACAGACAATGACCGACGCGCGCCGCCCCGTTTCCCTCGTTCCGTTAAGGTTTGGAACGAGTCTGGAACGAATCAGCGACGAATCACTGACTTTTCAGTTTTCTCGTTTTGTTCACCGCAAGATAGTGTGCGCCCCACAGCACAAGGCGCTAGATGCTGAATCGCCGCGGAACAGAAATCGGCGCAATCGCAGAAACGGCGTTAACCTTTTGCTCCTTCCGCGTAAGCCAGCCCTGGCCACCACGCGCAAGTGCAAGATTCTGTTAGTGTTTTTTTAGAATCCGTTAACGCGGACAATCGTTTCAAAGGGACAGAGCATTAACGCTCCGATCAAACCCGGAACGAAACGGCGACGAATCAGCGATTCCGACATGTTCCCGCTACGTTCACCGCTAGATCTGGTGTTTTCCACCGCCTGTCGACAGACAGCGCACAGTTTATCCACAACACCTGGCCGGCAGCCTGAACGAGCCGTTAACTCAATTGCTTCAAATTGATACAATATCTGGCCAGTATGGATGCGGGCGAGCGACAGCAGCGCCCTGTACCGAAAGCACCAATGGCCACAGATTTTCTTCAAACGACGTATTGCCCGCCATTGACGGTGAGCGTCGAGCCCGTAATGAAGCCGGCATCGTCGGATGCCAGGAACAGCACCGACCGGGCGATTTCCGAAGCCTCGCCCAGCCGCCCCACCGGGATCTGCGCGATGATCTTCTCCCGCACCGCTTCCGGCACCGCCATCACCATTTCGGTGGCGATATAGCCAGGACACACCGCATTGACGGTCACGTTGAAACGGGCCCCCTCCTGCGCCAGGGCCTTGGTGAAGCCGATTTCGCCTGCTTTTGCGGCAGAGTAGTTCACCTGCCCCATCTGGCCTTTTTGACCGTTGATGGAAGAGATGTTGATGATCCGTCCGAATCTGCGCGAACGCATGCCGGCAAAAACCTGGTGCGTCATGTTGAAGACGCCGTTGAGATTGACATCGACAACCGCGCGCCAGTCTTCCACCGTCATCTTGTGAAACATCACGTCACGCGTGATGCCGGCATTGTTGACCAGGACATCCACCGGCCCAAGATCGGATTCGACCTTTGCAACCCCCTCGGCACAGGCATCGTAGTCGGCAATCG
Organism: Nitratireductor sp. GISD-1A_MAKvit; assembly: GCF_040819555.1. GTDB lineage: Bacteria > Pseudomonadota > Alphaproteobacteria > Rhizobiales > Rhizobiaceae > Nitratireductor. Next base: position 787,811 of record NZ_CP161920.1, on the reverse strand, counting down.
ACCATTTATAGGCGGCTATGCCGGTTTCCCTGGCAAACCGTGCCGCCGCTTCTTCATTGCCCGCATAATTCACCGCGACCCGATAGCCCGCTTCCCCGAGGGCTGTCGCGATGGCCGCGCCAATGCCTCGGGTTCCACCGGTAACAAGTGCCGTTTTCATACAGGTCGCCTCCCTGAGAAAAGCATCGTCCCCGCCGGCTTCGCCCATTGTGTCTGAGCGATCATCCGGCCGGCGCGCGACTTTTGCCGCCGCGCGCCACCAGTCAGCCTATAACGCTTCCACGCACATGGCGACGCCCATTCCGCCGCCGATGCAAAGCGTGGCCAGTCCCTTCTTCGCGCCACGGCGGCGCATCTCGAAGACCAGCGTGTTGAAAATGCGTGTGCCTGACGCACCAATCGGATGGCCGATGGCGATCGCGCCGCCATTGACGTTCACGATGTCCGGGTTCCAGCCCATATCCTTGTTCACGGCACAGGGCCCTGTGCGGCAAAGGCTTCATTGGCCTCAACCAGATCGAGTTCTTCCGCCTTCCAGCCTGCCTTTTCCAGTGCCCGACGCGATGCCGGGATCGGCCCCGTGCCCATGATCGCCGGGTCCACACCTGCCGTCGCCCAGGAAGCAATGCGCGCGAGCGGTGTCAGGCCACGGCGTTCCGCCTCGCTTTCGCGCATCAAAACAACAGCAGCAGCGCCATCATTGATGCCCGAGGCGTTGGCTGCGGTCACCGTGCCTTCCCTGTCGAAGGCCGGGCGCAGCTTCTGCATGCCATCAAGTGTCGCGCCATGACGGATGTACTCATCTTCGGAGACGACAGTCTCGCCCTTGCGGCTCTTCACGGTCACAGGAACGATTTCATCCTTGAAACGCCCGGCTTTCTGCGCGGCTTCCGCCTTGTTCTGCGAGGCCAGCGCAAATTGATCCTGCTCCTCACGCGTGAGCTGGTACTGCCGTGCCACATTCTCCGCAGTGATGCCCATGTGATAGCCGTTGAAGGCATCCCACAGACCGTCACGGATCATCGTGTCGATCATGGCATAATCACCCATCTTCACACCGGCCCGCAGATAGGCGCAATGGGGTGAGAGCGTCATGGATTCCTGCCCGCCTGCAACGATGATGTCGGCATCGCCGGTGGCGATCTGCTGCATGCCGATGGCAATGGTGCGCAGGCCAGAGCCGCAAACCTGATTGAGCACCCAGGCGGTTGTCTCCTTCGGCAGGCCGGCGGCAATCGATGCCTGTCGCGCCGGGTTCTGGCCCTGACCCGCCGTGAGAACCTGACCGAGTACGACCTCATTCACCTCCTCCGGCGCCACCCCCGCGCGGGACAGCGCTTCACGAATGGCCGTGGCGCCTAGCTCATGCGCCGGCACGGTGGCGAACGACCCGTTGAAGGAACCGACCGGCGTTCGGGCGGCACTGGCGACGACGATGGCTTCGGCTGACGACATGAACATTTCTCCCTTGAAGACTTGCATTCGCATGCAAATGTGCAGCCCTTGTGACGGGCCGGCTTTCCCCATTTGTTGCGGCTAACAATGACGGAGTCAAACATTTGTGTGCAGCGCAGCATAAGTTCCGCGCCAGCGAACAGCCGTCTTGATCCTTTCGCCATTGCGAAAAGCGCTTTCATTCAACCGGATTTTGGGCATATCCTGCCGGAGGCAATGCAGGGGTACGCGCAAGGACCCTCCGCAATAGGGCCACGCGATGCCCGACAGGGTGCATCGCGAGCCTGAAGTCCTTGAATCCAGGTATCGAATGCCAAGGCTGACAAAGAGACAGCAACGCACGATGCCACAGACAACCGTGCTACGGGGAGGTCAGTAATGCCAGCCAGGGACGAGCCGATCGTCATCAAGAAATACGCTAACCGCCGCCTCTACAACACGGGAACCAGCACCTACGTGACGCTGGAAGACCTGGCCGAGATGGTGAAGCGCGATGAGAATTTCGTCGTTCAGGACGCCAAGTCGGGCGAAGACATCACCCATTCGGTCTTGACCCAGATCATCTTCGAGCTGGAAAACGACCGCAACGGACAGAACATGCTGCCGATTTCCTTTCTGCGCCAGCTCATCGCGTTTTACGGCGATCAGATGCAGATGGTGGTCCCAAGCTTCCTCGAACAGTCCATGATGGCCTTCTCGAAAGAGCAGGAGCGCATGCGCGAACAGATGAACAAGGCGTTTGGCGGTTCATCCATGGACATGATGGGCATGTCCGCTCCGATGAAAATGGTGGAAGAGCAGACACGCCGCAACATAGAGATGTTTCAGAACGCGATGCAAATGTTCACCCCCATGCCGGGCGCTTCCGGACAGCCTTCTGACGAGACCACGGAGACAGGCAGCGACACACCCCGTTCCGACGATCTGAAGGATTTACGCGAACAAATCGCAGCCATGCAGCGCAAGATCGATTCGATGGGCAATTCCTGAGCCGGGCAATACGCGCCCGAACCGGACCGGTATTCTGGAAAACAGGAAGATGTCTCCCGCCATTCGCGACAAACAGACAATGCTCGGCGGCATGACGCCTGTTTTGGGCGATGAGGTTTTTGTCTTCTGCAGCGTCGAGCCGGAAATGGCGCACACGCTTGCCGGACATGCGGCCGGCATCTTCATTGAAGAGGAAGGCACGACGCTGGTGCTTTCCGTCGAGCGGGGCCGATGCGCTCGGATTCGACACCGAAATGCCGATGCGCCGGATAACCCTCAATGTCTTTTCCGCGCTCGACGGCGTGGGGCTGACCGCCGGCGTGGCCACGGCACTGGCTGAGAAAAACATCCCCTGCAATGTGATCGCCGCGTTTCATCACGACCACGTCTTCGTTCCAGAAAAACTGGCCGACATGGCGCTTTCGGTCCTTCAGGATGTTCAGACGCGCGCACAGTCGAATGGAGCGGATGGATAGCACAAACGAAAAAAGACCGGCCAAAGACCGGTCTTTTCACAACATTCGGCTGGAGAGAGGCGCTTATGCGTCCTTCGGCTCCAAAACCTGGCGACCGCGATACATGCCGGTCTTGAGGTCGATGTGGTGCGGGCGGCGCAGCTCGCCCGAATTCTTGTCTTCGACATAGGTCGGTGCCTTGATGGCATCAGCCGAGCGGCGCATGCCGCGCTTCGAAGGCGTCGTTTTCCTTTTTGGTACAGCCATTGTCCTGCTCCGATAATCAGTCAAAGGCCGTTGAGGCCCCTTGATCCAGGGCCCAGCATCTCGGCCGGGAATTGGAAGTCGGCGTGCCTATACACCGCCAGATAACTTTTGGCCAGTGGGGCTGCTCGCTTTTTTCAGGGAAAGCGCGGGATCAGGGTTTCAAACACCCTACATAACCGCCTGCCTTGCGTGCCCTCTTCTCGATATTCGCTGCAAGCCTGTTCAGACCGCGCGACGGCCTGGCCGGGTTGCGTTCCAGCGGATTGGGCAAAGAGACCGCCAGAAGTGCGGCCTGGCGACGTGTCAGCCGGTCTGCGGACCGGCCAAAATAATGTTGGGCAGCCGCCTCCACACCATAAATGTTCGGCCCCCACTCCACGATGTTGAGATAGATCTCCATGATTCTTCGCTTCGGCAAAACAAGGTCGACATACATTGCCAATGGCAATTCAAGCCCCTTACGTATGAAAGAGCGCCCCTGCCAGAGATAGAGATTCTTGACCGTCTGCATGGGAATGGTGGAAGCGCCGCGCGGCTTTTCACCCGAAAGTGCGTCATTGATGACGATGTTGAGAGCCGCCCAGTCGACACCGCCATGCGCGCAGAACCGGCCGTCCTCGGACATCATCACGGAGTGCTGGATAAGGCTCCCCATCTCGTCCAGCGATTTCCAGCGCCGGTCATAGCCCGAAAACACCGCCAGATCGCGCATCATCAAGGTGGAAACCGGATGCACGAACGGAACCCGGTAAACAAGCGTCAGAATCGCCGGTATCAGCGCCAGAACCACCAGAACAAGCGCAAGCCGCCGGACGAGCCATCGCACCCAGCGCCGCGTGCGCGCGGGGGACTTGCGGTCATCGCGCTTTGCGCCTCTGGCCGAAGGCCTTTTCTGGCGACTGACTGTCCGGCCGCTCAATCCGCATTCCCCTGGTGTGACGTTACGCCTCAAAACCTGCCTTTCGCATAGCCGTCGGGAGCTTTTGGTGCAATGGCAGGAACAAACGGACTTGACCCCGGCGTCCTTTGACGGCATCGCTCCCGACATGAACGAGACGATGACACTACCGTTTGAGGTCAAGCTGGCGGCCGGGGCAGACCTGGTTGAAAAAACCCTCCGCGACCTTCTGGAGCCACGGCCGCTCGAAGGCGAGCTTCACCGTCCGGAGCGCCTGCTCAAGGCCATGCGCCACGGTGTTTTGAATGGGGGCAAGCGCCTGCGCCCGTTTCTCGTTCTTGAGACTGCCGCTCTTTTCGACGCCACGGACAACATGGCAGCACTGCGCGTCGCCGCCGCACTGGAATGCGTTCACTGCTATTCTCTTGTCCACGACGATTTGCCTGCCATGGATGACGACGATCTGCGTCGTGGGCAGCCGACAGTTCATCGGGCATTCGACGAAGCGGCAGCCATTCTCGCCGGCGACAGCCTGCTCACCTATGCTTTTGACATTGTGAGCGCGCCCGAAACCACGCTCCCGGCAGAGGCGAAACTGATACTCGTGAACAGGCTTGCACGCGCTTCGGGCATCGGCGGAATGGCAGGAGGACAGGCCCTCGATCTGGCAGCAGAAGGCGTGCAGCTTCGCGAGGATGAGATCCTCCGTCTTCAGGCGATGAAAACCGGCGCGCTGATCCGCTTCGCCTGTGAGGCCGGAGCAGTGATCGGCGGAGCATCACGGGCCGAAACCGAGCGTCTTGGCGAATTTGGTGCAGCCATCGGGCTAGCCTTCCAGCTTGCCGATGATCTGCTCGATCTGACAGCCAGCAGTGAAGCACTGGGCAAGGCAACCGGAAAGGATGCTGCTGCCGGAAAGGCAACGCTCGCCGGCCTGCACGGGATCGATTGGACCCGTCAGCAGCTGAGAGGTCTCGTGGCCCAGGCCAATGAAATTCTCGATCCGTTCGGCGAACGCGCTGAAACACTGCGGCAGGCGGCGCAATTCGTGGCCGAAAGAGAGAAATAGCGACCGCCTCGAAAAAAACTTTCGCTCGATGCAGCGTTTCTGTCGCGAAACTTCGAAAAACGCCCCTAACCCGAATTTCCATTATCATTTTTACTAGCGTTAATTGAGCATTAATACAGATGTTCAATTGTTACGCTTATGGGAATATCTTGGGAGGGGTAATGCCCACCGTCGGTACGCATAAGTATATGCTCGGGCGTCTTGCCGCGCTGTTGGTCGGCTTTGTCGTAGCGGTTGCCATCGGGACCGGTTTCCTGATGTGGCAGACCCAGACGACGAAGAACCATGTCCGTTTTGGCGCCTTCATCAGCCATATGGCCGATGCAACCAACGATGTGATCCACGATGCGCTAAGGCTGGAACAGGCTGAACTTCTGTCGCAGGGGAGTTCCGACCGCGCCAAGCTCACCCACACCAAGCTGAAGAGCGCTCTGGAGCAGCTCAACAGTGCCTATCGCGCACTGGATTTTGCCATCACCGGAGAGCTGACCACGCTCGAAAGCCAGCGTCTGAGCCGGCCGCAGGTCGGGGGAACGGCCGTTGCACCCGTGCTGCTGGCCCCCTCCCTCGCGACCGACATCACCGGTCATGGCGTACCCGCTTCGGTGAGGCGCATCTGGCTGGGCGAGGGCGACACGCCTCCTTTACGGTCGCAGATCAGGGAAATCATTTCGCTGGCAAATCGTCTTGAGGTGTTTACCGACTACCAGAATGCCACGGCACGCCGGTTGTTCACCCAGTTGCAAAGCCTTGCCGAGACGCGGGTACGGCCCGAGCTGAAACAGATCTCCGATTCCCTGAACGCCGCGATGATCGAAAGCCACGGCACGCTGCAATGGGGGCTCTTCGGTGTCGCGATCGCGATGATTGCAGCAAGCCTGTTCCTCGCCTCGCGCATCTTCGTTCCCATGATGCGCCGGATAACCAGTGCCCATCAGGATCTGCACAAGGCAAACATCTCGCTTGCCGCAGAGAAGATCAAGGCGCAGTCCGCCGACCGGACGAAATCGGAGTTCCTGGCCAATATGAGCCATGAGATCCGGACCCCCATGAACGGCGTGATGGGCATGGCGGAGCTGCTCGCACGGACCAATCTCGATCAGCGTCAGGCCATGTTCGTGGACGTGATCGTCAAGTCCGGCACGTCCCTGTTGACCATCATCAACGACATTCTCGACTTCTCAAAGATCGATGCCGGGCAGCTGCAGCTCGACGAAGCGCCCTTTCGACTGGGAGAAGCGATTGAAGACATCGCTGCCCTGGTATCGTCACGCGTGGCTGAAAAGGATCTCGAGCTCATCGTGCGCGTCGACCCCGAACTGCCATCCTCTTTCATTGGCGATGTGGGCCGGTTTCGGCAGATCGCGACGAATCTGGTGGGCAACGCCGTCAAATTCACCGAACGCGGCCATGTACTCGTGGATGTGTCCGGTCGGACAGAAGACGGCCTCACCCATGTCACGATCCGCGTTGAAGACACGGGCATCGGCATAGCACCGGACAAACTCGACGCCGTTTTCGACAAGTTCGCGCAGGTCGATTCTTCCTCGACCCGTCGCCACGAAGGCACGGGACTGGGCCTCGCTATCGCTGCGCGTCTCGCCCAACTGATGGGCGGAACGATCGATGCAAAAAGCGAATTGGGGGAAGGATCCACCTTTACGTTCACGGTGCCTTTTAGAATTGATCACGCAAACGCCATCCAGACCACGGCTCCCGTCGATGTTTCAGGAGCACGCGTCTTCGTGATCGATGACAACCCCATCAACCGGGAAATCCTTCAGGAGCAGATGAGAAGCTGGGGCTTCGAATGCGCCGCGGCCGAAAGCGGCAGTGTCGGGATGGCGTTTCTCAAACGCTCCGCCGAACTGGGCGCTCGGGTCGATTGCGTGATCCTCGACTATCAGATGCCGGAGATGAACGGCGCGGACGTCGCCAGAATGATCAAGGCCGACCCGGCCCCTCGCCGATATCCCGCTGGTCCTGTTGACCTCCGTCGACCAGACGGACACGACCCGTCTCATGAAGGAATGTGGGATAGCAGCGCAGCTCAACAAGCCGACCCGTTCGTCAATGCTGCTGGAAACCCTGGTTTCCGTCATGCAGATCAGCCGCGCTTCCTCCGACGAGACACCGCCACCTTCCAAGCCAATCCAGGTCCATGCGTCTTCCCCCATCGAGCGCGGCTTTTCGGGGACACGCAGTTCGGCCAATACACTCGACGTGCTCGTTGCGGAAGACAATGAGGTAAACCAGCTCGTTTTCAGCCAGGTTCTGGACGGTCTGGGGCTAAAATATCGCATCGTCGGCAACGGAAAGACTGCCACGGAAGTGCATCGCGCGCTCAAGCCCGCGCTCATCCTGATGGACATCTCCATGCCGGAAATGAACGGATACGAGGCCACGGCGGCGATCCGGGAACTGGAAAGCATCACGGGCGAACACACACCCATCATCGGCATAACCGCGCACGCGCTGAAGGGCGACCGCGAGAAATGCCTCGATGCGGGCATGGACGACTATCTGCCCAAACCCATCTCACCGCAAAAACTGACCGACAAGATCGCCCACTGGCAAAACATGAACAGGCCGATGGAAGCCTCGGCCTGAACATCAGGGGCGGACCTACTCAGCCGCCTCGCGAGAGCCGAAACGTTTCTCGATATAGTCGGCGACCATGCGCTCGAAATCTGCGGCGATGTCCTCCCCGCGCAGCGTGGCCGCCTTCTTGCCGTCAACAAAGACGGGCGCAGCAGGTGTTTCACCGGTCCCGGGCAGAGAAATGCCGATGTCTGCGTGTTTCGATTCACCCGGCCCGTTGACGATGCAGCCCATCACCGCAACCTTCAGGCTTTCCACGCCAGGATATTTCTTGCGCCAGACCGGCATGTTCTTGCGCAGATCACCTTCGATCTTCTGTGCCAGCTCCTGAAACACGGTCGATGTCGTGCGACCACAACCTGGGCAGGCTGCGACCACCGGCAGGAACTGACGAAACCCCATGGTCTGAAGCAGCTCCTGTGCCACCTGCACTTCGCGGGTGCGGTCGCCACCGGGTTCCGGTGTGAGAGAGACCCGTATCGTATCACCGATCCCCTGCTGAAGCAGAATGCCCATCGCCGCAGAAGATGCCACGATGCCCTTTGATCCCATGCCGGCCTCGGTCAGGCCAAGATGCAGCGAATGATTGGAACGCCGCGCAAGCTCCGTGTAGACGGCAATCAGATCCTGAACCTGGCTTACCTTGGCAGAGAGAATGATCCGGTCGCGCCCAAGCCCGATCTCTTCGGCAAGCTCGGCGGAAAGCAGTGCCGACTGCACGATGGCCTCGCGCGTCACCTCCTGCGCCGTCATGGGCGAACCATTCTCCTGGTTCTCGTCCATAAGACGGGTCAAAAGCTCCTGATCGAGCGACCCCCAGTTGACCCCGATGCGCACCGGCTTGTCATGCTTGATCGCCGTTTCGATGATCGCCGCGAACTGCCGGTCCTTCTTGTCCTTGAAGCCCACATTGCCCGGGTTGATGCGGTATTTGGCCAGCGCTTCGGCGCAGGCGGGGTGATCGGCCAGAAGCTTGTGACCGATATAATGAAAATCACCCACCAACGGCACGAAAATGCCCACTCGCTCAAGACGCTCGCGAATGCGCGGAACGGCAGCAGCAGCCTCGTCCCGGTCGACAGTGATGCGAACCAGTTCCGAGCCCGCGCGATGCAGAGCCGCGATCTGGGCAACCGTGCGATCCACATCCGCGGTGTCCGTGTTGGTCATCGACTGCACGACCACGGGAGCGTCTCCGCCGACAATCACATTGCCGACAGCAACACCCACCGCATCACGCCGCGGAAATGGCGATGAAAAATAGCCGCTAACAGATCTGCTGGCCGTGAATGTTCCGGTCATGAGGGAACTGTCCCGTTTTCAGCCGTGTCGGGTTTGAGGTGGATGAGACCGGCGCGAATGTCAATGGCGTAGACACGCATTTGCGCGGATCGGTTTGCTTGACAGCGCCCGCCACCCTCGCTTTGCTGCGCCGCAACAGAGCAGATGATCGCATGAGGGCCAAGGCAATGGGGAACCAACAGGACAGGCAAGCCCGGACAGCCGTCATCACCGGCTCGACGTCCGGCATTGGTCTCGGCATCGCGCGAGCGCTCGCGGCAAATGGCTGCAACATCGTGCTGAACTCATTCACCGACAACCCGCAAGACCATGCTCTTGCGAGGAAGATCGCCACCGATCACGGCGTGGATGCAGTCTACATGCGCGCCGATATGGCGGCACCCGAGGCCTGCCGCGACCTCGTGGAGCGCGCGGTGGCGCATTTCGGACGCCTCGACGTGCTGGTCAACAACGCCGGGATCCAGCATGTCGCCTCCGTCGAAGACTTTCCCGTCGACAGGTGGAACACCATACTGGCAATCAACCTGTCATCCGCATTTCACACCATTGCCGCAGCAGTCCCGTACATGAAACAGGCAGGGCGTGGACGCATCGTCAACATCGCTTCGGCGCATGGGCTGCGCGCCTCTCCCTTCAAGTCTGCCTATGTCGCTGCAAAGCATGGCGTCGTCGGTCTGACCAAAACGGTGGCGCTGGAACTGGCCGAGACCGGCATCACCTGCAACGCCGTCTGCCCCGGCTACGTGCTCACGCCGCTGGTGGAGGCGCAGATTCCTGACCAGATGAAAGTGCATGACATGGATCGCGAGACGGTGATCCGCGAGGTCATTTTGGCAAAACAGCCAACCCGCGAATTCGTGACCATTGAGGAGCTGGGCGGTCTCGTCGTTTTCCTCTGTTCCGAACACGCCGCCCAGATGACCGGCACAGCCCTCCCGATGGATGGCGGCTGGACAGCACAGTAGCGGGCCGCACCCGCCGAAGACCGGCCTCAGCCACGCTCCGGCTGCGCAGCGACCATGGCGATTTCGAGGATGCGCACCAAACGGCGCGCACCGTCTATTGCCGGCTTGCCGCACAGGCCGCGCAGACGCATGCCTTCAAGGCCATCCAACAGGATTTCCGCCAGACCCCGTGCAGAAAGTCCCTGCCCTTCAAGGTCGGCTTGCGTACGCTCCGCCTCCTGCACCAGCGCAGCCTCGACGATGGAGGTCAATTCCTCGCGCCACTCGGCAATCAGATCAGCGGCAATCTTGTTTTCAAGATCGAGAAGTTCCTGACCATGTGCTGACTGGTCGATCACTTCGATAAGACCGAACAGCGCGTGATCAAGTGCCGTCATGAGACGCTCGCCAAAGGTTCCCGTCTCTTCCATTCCCATTCGGGCGCCCTCGAGCGACTGCTCAAGAACGCACGCACCGATGGCACGAAAGATGTCCGCCTTGTTGCGAAACTGCAGATAAAGCGCGGGCCGGGAAACTTCGGCCGAACGGGCGATGTCGTCCATTGTGGTCCGTGCGAAACCGTAGGCGAGAAACACCTTCAGGGCGCCATCGAGGATGCGCCCGCGTTTGGGATCATCGGAACACTTGGCGATCAAATTCATAGCCGACGCTCTCTTTTTCTTTCAAGATTGACATTTAAACGATTTTTGTCAAAATGTCTAAGATTACGCGCGTCACAGCGCAAATGGTCGCCTTCCTGCGTTTGCAATTTCAATCTGGCAGACGTTCGTAGATGTCAGGAGCGATTGCCGTTCGGCTTTTGTAAAGCCCATGCGTGCGATATAGGAGCGTGCTTTTGTCGCAACGTGCCCGCCTGTGAAAATTGAAACCCGTGTGGACAGTCCCCACAATGTGCCAGTCCTGAAACGACAGGCAGGCTCCATCGCATCGGAAAAAGACCATGCCGAAAATTAGGTTGCATAAGCTTGGGGCAATTGCCGTTTTGGCCGCAACAGCCATCTGGGTCGCCACGGGTAAATTCTCCTCGGTCGGCAGTGCCAGCCAGGATGCACCGACTGTCGCTCAAAGGCCGGAGAACACAACCACCGAAGCCCAGACCGTTACGGTGATCACCCCTCCCCGTCTGGACCACGCCCGCACCATCTACATTTCCGGTAGAACAGCCGCCGACAAGCGCTCTGCCCTCGCCCTGCGCGCCAGTGGTGTGGTTTCGGAACTGCCGGTTTCCAAAGGCCAGCAGGTCCGCGCGGGAGACCTCATTCTGCGCCTTGAAACCGAGGGCAAGGAAGCCGCCGTTGAAACAGCGCGGCAGGTTCTGGTCCAGCGTGAAGCCGAGGCAAAAGCTGCCGAACGCCTCGCCAAGTCCGGGAATCTGGCCCGCCTGCAACTCGACAGCGCACGCTCTGCCCTGGCATCGGCCCGCTCCCAGTTGGAAGCCGCCGAGGCGGAGCTCTCGCGCATCACGGTCAGCGCTCCATTCGACGGCATCATAGACAAGGTGGACATCGAACTTGGATCCTCGGCGATGCAGGGCCAGGAGATCGTCACGCTCATCAAGCTGGATCCCGTCATCGCGGTAGGAGAAGTGAGTGAGCACGACCTGGGTGCTGTCAATGTTGGAGACGAGGCCCTGATACGCCTGGTCAACGGCAACAGCGTCAGGGGCAAGGTTCGCTTCATTAGCCGCGAAGCGTCGGACCAGACGCGGACATTCCGCATCGAAGTCGCCATACCCAATCCCGAAAGCACCATTCCCGCCGGCATGACCGCGGAAATCGCCGTTCGCTCCGAGGCGGTCGAGGCGGTGGCACTGCCCCGTTCCGTGGTAACCCTCAACGGGCGCGGCCAGCTTGGGGTTCGGGCCGTGGACGACGATAGCAGGGTTGTTTTCTATCCCATCGATCTGGTGGACGATACGCCGCGCGCACTCTTCCTTGCCGGCATTCCAGCGGAGGCCCCGTATCATCGTTTCGGGACAGGATCTGGTCAGGCAAGGCGATAAGGTGAAAGCCGAGCTGGCTGACGAGAAACTGATAAAGGACCTCACAGGACTTCTCGCCGCCGAGACAACCGGCCATTAACAGCAGCCGACAAGCGCGGGATCACCATCCGCCAAGGGAGGCTGCAACACATATAACAGGGCGCCTCCATCGTCAGAACGCCGGTGGCAGGGGCCCATGGGACAAGGACAGGACACTCCACGATGGATATCGTCCGCATCGCCATCCAGAATGCCAGACTGACCTTATCGATCCTGCTGTTCTTCGTGATCGCCGGTGCGCTGTCCTATGTCAGCATTCCCAAGGAAGCCGAGCCGGATGTACCGATCCCGATCATCTATGTGAGCCTGTCCTATCAGGGCATTTCTCCCGAGGATTCGGAGCGGCTGCTCCTGCGTCCCATAGAGACGCGGCTGAAAAGCCTGGAAGGCGTCAAGGAAATGCGCTCGTCCGCCTATCAAAGCGGTGGCTACGTCCTCGTCGAGTTCCAGGCAGGCTACGACTTCTCCAATGCCATCGAGGATGTGCGTGCCAAGGTCGCCGATGCCCGACGGGAACTGCCGCAAGGCGCCGACGAGCCGTCGGTTCACGAAGTCAATGTTTCCGAATTCCCGATCCTCGTCGTGACGTTGGCCGGCAATGTGCCTGAGCGGGTCCTTTCAACCGCAGCCCGCGAGCTACGGGACAGGATCGAAGAGATTCCAGGCGTTCTGGAGGGCACGCTGCAGGGCTCCCGCGACGAGCTTGTGGAGGTTCTCATCGATCCGGTGAAGCTGTCGTCTTATGGCCTACAGCTCGACCAGATGATCAACGGCGTTGCCGCCTCCAACAGTCTGGTTGCAGCCGGTTCGCTGGAAGGTGAAGCCGGGCGTTATGCCGTGAAGGTACCATCACTGATCGAAACGGTCGAAGATGTCGCCAACCTGCCGATCGTCTCAAGCCCCGACGCCGTGGTGCGTGCGCGCGATCTTGCCGAGATCCGCTCCACCTTCAAGGACGCCGAGACCATTACCCGGCTGAACGGCCAGAACGCGATTGCCATCGAAGTGAAGAAGCGCGTGGGCGCCAATCTCGTCGACACGGTGGATGCGGTCAAAACCGCTGCCGCAGCGTTCGAGGAGGTCACCGACGGAAACATCACCGTCTCCTATAGCCAGGACAAATCGGTGATGATCCGCGACATGCTGAGCGATCTGCAAAACCACGTCCTGATTGCCGTCATTCTCGTCTTCATCGTTGTGCTTTACACGCTTTCCGGACGCGCCTCGCTGCTGATTGGGCTGGCGGTACCGGCGTCCTTCCTGATGGGCATCTATGCCCTGTCGCTAGGCGGCTTCACCGTCAACATGGTGGTGCTGTTCAGCCTCATCCTGGCGGTGGGCATGCTGGTCGATGATGCCATCATCGTAACGGAATTTGCCGAAAGGCGCATGACCGAAGGCATGGACAGGGCGCAGGCCTTCGAGCTGGCTGCCAAGCGAATGGCCGGCCCCGTCATTGCGGCTACCATGACCCGCATCGCTGCCTTTTCACCGCTGCTGTTCTGGCCGGGCATTGTCGGCGAGTTCATGAAATACCTGCCGATCACGCTGATCGTGACGCTCAGCGCATCGATGATCTATGCCCTCATCTTCACGCCAACGCTGGGCGCCATGTTTGCAAAGGCGCATGTGGAGGAAGAACCGAAGCCCGACGGCTGGTATATGGGGCTGGTCAAGCAGGCCGTTCGCTTTCCCAAAACCGTCCTGCTCCTGACCGTGGGGCTTCTCGCCGGCATCATCTACTCCTACTCCCAGTATGGTGCGGGTGTGGAGTTCTTCCCCAATGTCGAACCCGAATATGGCCTGATGTACGTGCATGCCCGCGGCAATCTTTCCCTTGAGGAGATGGACAGGCTGACAAGGCCTGCCGAGGAAAAACTGCTCAATTGGCCTGGCATCGAATCCGTCTACACCCGCGTCGGCAAGACACGCGGCGGCGGACAGGACATTGATGAGGATGTTATCGGCGTTATACAGTATGAGTTCATCGATTGGCGTGAGCGGGAACCGGCAAGCAGGATCCTCGACGATCTGCGCACAGAACTCGCAGGAACGCCCGGCGTGGAGATCGAGGTGCGGGTTCCCGATGCCGGCCCGCCAACAGGCCAGCCAATCCAGATCAGGCTTTCGGCGGCTGACCCTGCTCCTCTCAATGAGCAGGCCGCGGAAGTTGCACAGGCAATCGCGAACGTGCCCGGCGTAATCGATATCGGCGACGGGCTTCCGCCTCCGGGCATCGACTGGGCGATCAAGGTGGACAGGGCAAAGGCTGCCCAATACGGAATCAGCCCTGCATCGGTGGGCACCGTGGTTCAACTGGTGACCAATGGCCTCAAACTCTCCGAATACCGCCCTGCCGGTGTCGACGATGCGGTGGATATCCGCCTGCGGCTTCCCGAAGACCGCCGCACGCTTTCATCGCTCGACCAGCTGCGCGTTCAGACGTCTCAGGGTGCCGTGCCGATTTCCAACTTCGTCACGCGCGAGCCCGAACGCTCCACCGGAATTCTCAACCGCATTGATGGCCAGCGCACCATTGTCGTGAGTGCCAATGTGGCAAGCGGCTTCCAGGTCGCCACCGTACAGGCCGAGGTCACGAAGGTGCTTGGTGAGCTTGATCTTGGTGCAACCCGCTGGAAATTGGCGGGTTCCAACGAGGAAAGCGCAGAAGCCAGCGCCTTTCTCTCCAAGGCATTCGGCGCGGCAATCTTCCTGATCTTCGTGGTTCTGCTTGCCCAGTTCAACAAGTTCACCAGCGTCTTCCTCGTGCTGATGACCGTGGTGATGGCGACGATCGGTGTCTTCCTTGGTCTTCTCATAACCGGACAGCCCTTCGGCATCGTCATGTCGGGTATCGGGGTCATTGCGCTCGCCGGCGTCGTCGTGAACAACAACATCGTTCTGATCGACACCTACGACCGGCTGCGCCGGGAAGGCTGGAAAAAGCGGGAAGCCATTCTGCAGACCTGCCGTGAGCGCGCCCGTCCCGTCATGCTTACAGCCATCTCTGCCGTTCTTGGCGTTCTGCCAATCGCCTTCGGGCTGGGGCTGGAGCTGTTCCATCAGGAAGTCACCATCGGTGCACCTTCCACCCAATGGTGGGTTTCACTTTCCGGAGCCATTGTCTATGGCCTGACATTTGCGACAATCCTGACCCTGATCGTTACGCCCTCAGCGCTGATGGTTTTCACACGCGAAACGTTGCCAGCCGGGGAAAAAAGGCGCGGTCTGCTGGCGCGTCTGTTCCGCCGAAAGCGGAAGGAAATCAAGACGGCCGACAATACGGATGTTCCCGGTGGCTCCCTGCCAAGCGCTGCCGAATAACTGGAAATCACGATCCCGACACGATGGCCGGCAGATCCGTGTGATCTGCCGGTTTTTTTCCGTTCCGTGGAACCTCACGGCGGCGCGAACGTTCAGCAGAACGATTTCAAAAAAAGCGAGGAACATGCCATGTCGCTCGGGACAATCCTCATCATTGTTCTCATTCTGGTCCTGATCGGTGCCGTCCCAGCATGGCCCTATTCGCGGGGCTGGGGTTACGGACCGTCAGGCATTCTTGGTCTGATTC
Organism: Nitratireductor sp. GISD-1A_MAKvit; assembly: GCF_040819555.1. Taxonomy (GTDB): domain Bacteria; phylum Pseudomonadota; class Alphaproteobacteria; order Rhizobiales; family Rhizobiaceae; genus Nitratireductor. The sequence continues at coordinate 772,197 of NZ_CP161920.1, read as the reverse complement.
TGGTGGTCGTTCTGATTCTGATGCTGATGGGAAGCATCTAGAGCTGCCGGGCCGTCTCGACGGTGATCGTATCGGCCGAACTCACGAGATCTGCGAGCACCAGCACGCAGGCCAGCAAGAGCGAGAACGCGATGAAGATCGGCGCAAATCCGGTACGCTCGGCGATGAAGCCCACCAGGGACGGGGCAACCAGCATGCCGGAATAGCCGATCGTCGTCGCCACGCTCATCCCCACGCCCGGTGAAATTCCCGGTTGATTGCCCGCAGCGGAGAAGACGATCGGAACCATGTTGGCGATGCCCATGCCGCTCAGCGCAAAAGCGATGACCGCCAGTCCCGGTGATGGCGCAAGGCCCGCACCCAACATTCCCACCGTTGCGACAATACCCGAATAGCGCAGCGTGCGGACAGCTCCGAAGCGGTTGCGCAGCCGGTCACCGGCAAAGCGCATGGTTGCCATGGCACCCGAAAAAGCCGTGAAGGCGAGGCTCGCCTCGGCGAGCCCGGCCCCCAGTTCCTGTCGCAGGTAGAGCGCGGCCCAGTCGAGCACCGCACCTTCCGGCAGCATGCACACCAGTGCAACCAGACCCGTGACATACACCATGGGATTGCGCGGCAGTCTGCTACGCTTCTGCCCGTCCTGTTGCCGAACAGGCCTCGCCTCGACGAGAAGGAATGGAAGCGTGCCGAGCGCCAACAGGAACGAGAACGCCATCACCACACCCGCATGGGCCAGAAAGCCATATCGCTCCAGAAGAAAACCACCCACTCCCGCACCGACGAAACCGCCAAGGCTCCAGAACCCGTGGGAGGACGACATGACCGCCCGCCCGAGCGAACGCTCTACCGCTACGGCATTGGAATTCATGGATATGTCCATCGCGCCGAGAAACGCACCGAAGAACACAAGCGCAGCCACCATCTGCCAGACCTGTGTTGCAGCCACGAGGCCCGCGAAGGACAGCGTGCATATGAGCGCCGAAACACGCAGCACGACCCGGGAGCCGAACCGCCCGATGAGATAGCCGCACAGCGGCATGACGGAAACCGCGCCACAACCAAACACGAGGATCAGAAGACCAAGTGTCGTCTCACTCAGCGCAAAGCGAGACGCCACGACGGGAATCTGGGGTGCCCAGCTTCCGATCATGAAACCATTGACAAAGAAGCAGGCCGCTACGGCCCACCGCCCGATGGACGCATTGCGGGAAGACATGACGGGCTCCACAAGAAAACGGCGCGTCAGAAATTACCTGACCGCGCCGCATTTAAATCGGTTTAACCGAGATCGTCAATCGCCGTTTTCGAACACGACCAGCAGATCCTTGGCGTCGATCTGATCGCCCGCACCCACCAGAACCTCGGCAATCGTGCCATCACGCTCGGCATGAAGTGCGGTTTCCATCTTCATGGCCTCGATGGACAGAAGCACATCGCCAGACTGCACGCTCTGTCCCGGCTTGACCGCGAGCGTGGAAACGACGCCGGGCATTGGTGCGCCCACATGCGCTTCATTTCCGGCCTCCGCCTTGCGGCGTGCAGCAGCGGCCGTTGCACCATGCACCCGGTCTGGAACCTTGACCCTGCGTGGCTGCCCGTTGAGCTCGAAGAACACGGTGACCATGCCTTTCTCATCAACATCGCCAACGGCAAGGCAGCGGATTACCAGCGTCTTGCCGCGCTCGATCTCGACGAAAATCTCGTCTTCCGGCTGCATGCCGTAGAAGTAAACGGGCGTCGGCAACACGCTTACCGGACCGTAGCTTTCCGATGCAGCAACGAAATCCGTGAAGACCTTCGGGTACATCAACCAGGAGGAAAACTCGAACTCGCTGACCTTGCGGCCGAGCTTCTCTTCCAGCGCCTTGCGATCTGCCTCAAGGTCGGCCGGTTCGAGCAGCGAGCCGGGGCGTACGGTGATCGGCTTCTCGCCTTTCAGGACCTTTTTCTGAAGGGCAGCTGGCCAGCCGGCCGGTGGCTGACCAAGGTCGCCATGCAGCATGGAAACGACGGAGTCCGGGAAAGCGATGTCCTTTTCCGGGTTCTCGACATCGGCGACGGTCAGATCCTGCGAAACCATCATCAGCGCCATGTCGCCAACCACCTTGGAAGAGGGCGTGACCTTGACGATGTCGCCGAACATCATGTTGACGTCGTGATAGGCGCGCGCCACCTCGTGCCAGCGGGTCTCCAGCCCTAACGAACGCGCCTGCTCCTTCAGATTGGTGAACTGGCCGCCGGGCATTTCGTGCAGATAGACCTCGGAGGCCGGCCCCTTCAGATCGCTTTCGAAAGCGGCATACTGGTTGCGCACAGCCTCCCAGTAGAAGGAGATGCGGCGCACCCATTCGCGGTCGAGCCCGGTATCGCGGGCATCGCCCTTGAGCGCCTCGACGATGGAGCCAAGACAGGGCTGGGACGTATTTCCGGAGAGCGCATCCATGGCTGCGTCCACGGCGTCGACACCGCTTTCGACGGCGGCAAGCACCGTGGCGGCGGAAATGCCGGATGTGTCGTGCGTGTGAAAGTGCAATGGCAGATCGGTTGCCTCACGCAGCGCCTTGAACAGCACGCGCGCAGCAGCCGGTTTCAGGAGGCCGGCCATATCCTTGATGGCGATGATGTTCGCGCCGGCAGCCTCAAGCTCGCCTGCAAGACCGACATAGTATTTCAGGTCGTATTTGGCGCGGTCCGGATCGAGCAGATCGCCGGTATAGCAGATGGTCGCCTCGCAGAGCTTGCCTTCCGAGCGAACCGCGTCCATCGCCACGCGCATGTTCTCCACCCAGTTGAGGCAGTCGAACACGCGGAAGAGATCGATGCCGCCTTCCGCCGCCTGTTTGACGAAATGCTGCACGACATTGTCGGGATAATTGGTGTAGCCGACGCCATTGGCGCCGCGCAGCAGCATCTGCAGAAGCAGGTTGGGCGCGCCCTCGCGAATGCGTGAAAGACGCTCCCACGGATCTTCCGTAAGAAAGCGCATGGCAACATCGAAGGTTGCCCCGCCCCAGCACTCCAGCGACAGAAGCTCTGGCAGCGCGCGGGCATAGACGCCGGCAATGCGCGCCATGTCGAATGTGCGCATGCGGGTGGCAAGCAGCGACTGGTGCGCGTCGCGCATGGTGGTGTCGGTGACCAGAACGCGCTCCTGCTCGCGCATCCATTTTGAGAAGCCTTCGGCTCCAAGCCTGTCGAACGACTGCTTGGTGCCATCGGGCACCGGCATGTCGACATAGGGCACATGCGGGGCCGCTGCCTCGGCATTGGGCAGCGCCCGGCCGCGCGCCTCGGGATGGCCGTTCACCGTGACGTCAGCCAGATAATTCAGAAGCTTGGTGGCCCGATCCCGCCGCTTGACCTGCGTGAAGAGCTCGGGCGTCTCGTCAATAAACCGGGTCGTGTAGGTCGCGTTGCGGAAATTCGGATGGCTGATGATCGCTTCAAGGAAGGTCAGATTGGTCGCCACGCCGCGAATGCGGAACTCGCGCAGCGCGCGGTCCATGCGGGCGATTGCCTCTTCCGGCGTCGGAGCCCAGGCGGTGACCTTTTCCAGAAGCGGATCGTAAAACCGGGTGATGACCGCACCGGAATAGGCTGTGCCACCGTCGAGACGGATACCGAAACCGGTCGCACCGCGATAGGCGGTGATGCGGCCGTAGTCGGGAATGAAATTCTGCTCCGGATCTTCGGTGGTGATGCGGCACTGGAGGGCATCGCCATTCAAATGAATGTCAGCCTGTGCCGGCACGCCCGACGCCTTGTCGCCGATCTTGTTGCCTTCGAGAATATGGATCTGCGCCTTCACGATATCGACGCCGGTCACCTCCTCGGTGACCGTGTGCTCCACCTGAATGCGGGGATTGACCTCGATGAAGTAGAAGGCACCCGTGTCGGCATCCATGAGGAACTCGACCGTGCCGGCCCCAATGTAGTTTGTCGCCTCGGCGATCTTCAGCGCGTAGCCGCAAAGCTCGGCACGCTTCTCGTCGTTCAGGTAAGGCGCCGGCGCACGCTCCACGACTTTCTGGTTGCGGCGCTGGATGGAGCAGTCGCGCTCGAACAGGTGAACGGCATTGCCATGCGTGTCGCCCAGAACCTGCACTTCCACATGGCGCGCGCGCTCGACCAGCTTTTCGAGATAGACCTCGTCCTTGCCGAAGGCGGCCTTGGCCTCGCGCTTGGCCTCGGTGACTTCGTGCTCCAGATCCTCGCGGCTGCGAATGACACGCATGCCGCGTCCGCCACCGCCCCAGGAGGCCTTCAGCATGACGGGGAAGCCCACTTCCTCCGCCATCCGTGCAACCTCTTCCATATCGTCGGGCAAGGGCTCCGTTGCCGGAACCACCGGCACGCCGACCTCGACGGCGAGATTGCGCGCGGCCACCTTGTTGCCGAGGCGGCGCATGGTCTCTGGCTTCGGGCCAATGAAGACAATGCCGTTCTCGGCGCAGGCTTCGGCAAACTCCGGGCTCTCCGACAGGAGGCCGTAACCGGGATGGATAGCGTCGGCCCCCGAAAGTTTGGCGACGCGGATCACCTCGTCGATCGACAGATAACTCTCGATGGGACCGAGATCACGTTCCAGATGCGGTCCGCGCCCGACCTGATAGGATTCATCTGCCTTGAACCGGTGCAGTGAATATTTGTCCTCTTCGGCCCAGATGGCCACCGTTCGGATGTCGAGTTCATTGGCTGCGCGGAACACGCGGATGGCGATTTCAGAACGGTTTGCGACGAGGATCTTCTTAATCTGCACTGGCAAAAACTCCGGGAAGAGAAGGTTTGTGCGGGATTGCCCGGCGCGAAACTCCCCTCCCGCGCCGAATGACGCGGTATGATTAGCGTGGACGATGCTGCGGTGCAAACTTTCTTGACGCGAAGTCAGCTTTGCATGTTTTGAAGCCGGCTTTTTCATTTCACGCGTTTCGGCGAGGGTCGCTTCCGCCCGATGGCCGCTCCCGCCTTCCTCACTGTGGCAAGTGATGGCGCTCGCCCCTCATCCTCACCTTCTCCCCGCCTGCGGGGAGAAGGGGCGTTTGGCGTTGGCGGGCATTCTTCAAACGGAGCATGGCGAGAACCGGGCCGTGCTCCTGCACGCTCTTCCAATGGGTCCCGGATAGCCTGCGGCTTCCGGGATGACGGTGTGGCGTGACCTATCCACCCTCGTCATCCCGGCCGAGCGAAGCGAGAGCCGGGACCCATTGAGAGGCGTGGCCGGGTGCCGCAGAGGGTGCGGCCCGTGGTGCCGGGGTGAGAACCGGGCCGTGCTCTTGCACATTCTTCCAATGGGTCCCGGGTCAAGCCCGGGATGACGGGATGGGGTGAGCGCTTCATCGTCGTCATCCCGGCCGAGCGGAGCGAGAGCCGGGACCCATTGAGAGGCGTGGCCGGGTGCCGCAGAGGGTGCGGCCCGTGGTGCCGGGGTGAGAACCGGGCCGTGCTCCTGCGCGCTCTGCCAATGGGTCCCGGGTCAAGCCCGGGATGACGGGGTGGTGGGGAGTGGACATTTCGGGCAGGCTCCATCGTTGCCGCGCGGGGTTTGCCGCCGGGGTCTGGATCGTTCGGGAAACGGGGCGCGTTTTTCGTGCCTCTCTGTTGGGAAATAAGTGGCGCGAAAAGCGCGCCCCGCCGGCCGCTGTCCCGACTGCCGACCGGTCACTCGGGCAAACTTTGCCCTAGCGGCTTTTCCGCAACCGACATGATGCCGGCCGCCGGCCTTTTGCGGGCCCTCACAGGCCTCGGGTCACCGAACCCGAGGGGGAGGCTGCCGTCGCCCCTCCTGATCCCCGGCTCCGGACCCGGTTCCCGACAGGGGCGATGGGGGGAGTGTAGCGGAGGTTTTGGGGGTGGGGGAAAAGGAGTGAATGGTAAATGGTGAATAGTGAATGGGATGAGCACTTCAACGCTCTCGTCATCCTATGGCTTGACCATAGGATCCATGCCTTTGCGGTGGTGACGGGGTGCGCGGGAGAAAAAGTGGGGCAGTTTCTTGAAGGCCGGAGTTTATCCCCGGTGTTGCGGCATGGATCCTCGGATCAGGTCCGAGGATCACGAAGAGAGCGGCGCGCCAGCCGCTTCACCAAAAGGAAACGGCCCGGCATCGCTGCCGGGCCGTCGAACCTCAATCAAGCCAGTGGCTTACTGCTCGAGGTAATCGTACTGACCGTCTTTCCATTCGTAGAAGACATAGCCGGGCAGCGTGACGTCGCCCTTGTCGTCGAAGGACAGGTCGCCGAGGACGGTGGAGAAATTGCCGTCATTGAGTGCGGCAACGACCGGATCGTAATCGGTGGAACCGGCTGCCTCCACGGCATCCTTCCATGCCTGAATGGCGGCGTAGGTGTAGAGCGCGTAGCCCTCAGCCGTCTTGCCGGCAGCAAGCAGCTTGTCGACGACAGGCTTGGCGACCTCGTTCTTGCGCGGGTCCGGCGAGAAGGTCATCAACGTGCCCTCGCCGGCATCGCCGGTGATGGCCCAGTACTCGTCGGTGACAAGCGCATCGCCCGAAACAAGAAGCGTGTCCATGCCCTGCTCGCGCATCTGGCGTGCCATGAGGCCGGCTTCGGTGTGATAGCCACCGACATAAAGGACGCCAATGCCTTCCTGTTTCAGCTTGGAGACAAGCGCGGTGTAGTCCTTTTCACCGGCGGTATAGGCTTCGTAGAGAGCCGCCTCACCGCCAGCTGCCTCATAGGCCCGCCTTCGTGGCATCTGCCAGACCCTTGCCATAAGCGGTCTTGTCGTGGACGAAGGCAACTTTCTTGTCGCCGAAGTTTTCGACGAGGAACTTGCCTGCGACATCGCCCTGCTGGTCGTCACGGCCGCAGACGCGGTAGACGCCGGGGCCCGGGCGGTTGTCGGTGAATGCCGGATTGGTGGAGGCTGGCGAAATCTGGATGATGCCTTCCTCGGCGTAGACCGAAGATGCCGGGATGGAGGAACCCGAGCAGAAGTGACCTGCTACGAAGGCAACGCCGGAACCGGCAAACTGGTTTGCAACCGCGACAGCCTGCTTGGGATCGCAGGCATCATCGCCCACTTCCAGCTTCAGCATTTCGCCGTTGACACCGCCGGCTTCATTGATGTCTGCGACAGCCTGTTCAGCGCCCGCCTTCATCTGCTCGCCGAAGGAAGCGTATTGACCCGTCATGGGGCCAGCAACTGCAATCGTGATGTCCGCCCAGGCGGAACCGGTCATCATCAGGCTGAGTGCTGCGCCAGCCATAAGTGCCTTTTTCATGACTTCTCCCTTTAAAAACACCAGAAGTTCCCTTGGCTTTCCGGAAATGGTGTTTGGCTTTCCGGTTTGGCCTGTGCGGGCCGAGACGGCCCGCTTAATCGGCATGAAACCTCAAATCAAAAAAGAAATAAAGGCTTCACACCGGTTAATCATGAATCCGTTCGGCCCGAACGCTCCCAGCCAAGCGGTCCACTACGCCGATACTCAAAGCTATACTGTGTCGCCATCTGACCGGCGCGCGTAATACGCTTGCCGATAAAGGCGATTATGAGCAGCACGATCAGATCGACAATGTAGTAGTGCAGCGACAGGAGAGTGCCGCTGAACAGCGCGTAGTGAATGAAGCGCGTGGCCAGTGCCAGAAGCACGATATAGAAGGCGAGATGCCCATCGCCCTGCCAGGTGCGCGCCATGGCACGCCCGGTAAGATAGGCAGCGCTGCCGGCCAGAAGCACCGTAACGAAGAAGAACTCCCAGAAGGAAACTTCCCAGATCGGCCCGTTTGCGTGTTCCATCAGTGCCTCCCGCCTTCCAGATATGCCGCGCGCACTTCTTCTTTCTTGAGAAGTTCCGCGCCGGTGCCGCTCATGGTGACGTTGCCATTGACCATGACATAGCCGCGATGGGCGAGCTTCAGCGCATGGAACGCATTCTGCTCCACCAGGAAGACCGTGAGGCCCTCGGTTTCGTTCAACTCGCGAATGGCATCGAAGATCTGCTTCACGATGAGTGGCGCAAGACCGAGCGACGGCTCGTCGAGAAGCAGAAGCTTGGGCCTGCTCATGAGAGCCCGGGCGATGGCCAGCATCTGCTGCTCGCCGCCCGAAAGCGTGCCGCCACGCTGGCTGACCCGCTCCTTGAGGCGGGGGAACAGCTCGAAGACCTTGGCAAGATCCTCGTCGAAATACTCCGGATCGACGAGTGCGGCACCCATCTGCAGGTTTTCCATCACCGTCATGCGCGGGAAAATGCGGCGCCCTTCCGGCGACTGCGCGATGCCGAGGCTGACAATGTCGTGCGTCGGCATGTTTGTGATGTCGATGCCATCATAGACGATCTGGCCGTTGCGGGCACGCGGATCGCCGCAGATGGTCATCATCAGTGTCGACTTGCCGGCGCCATTGGCCCCGATCATGGTGACGATCTCGCCGCGATGGACATCCATGTCGACGCCACGCAGGGCGACGATGTTGCCGTAATAGGTCTCGACGCCGCGCACCGAGAGCAAGGGTTCGTTCTGAGAGCTCATGCCTTGCCTCCCTTAGCGGTGGTCTTCTTCTTGGGCTGTGCGCCGCGTTTGCCGGGCACGCTGGACGCGACCTGGCCCTTGTCGACGCGTTTGGAGAACTCGGTCTCTCCGCCCTTTGCGAGCACCTTTGCCTGCTTGACCCATTCCTCACGCTCGATGCGGCCGGGGAAGGCGAGGTAGGAGCCGACCCACTGCACTTCGGCTTTCTTCCAGGCAGCGATCTGATCGAAATGCCAGACACCGAGAGCGTTCAGCTTCTTTTCGCTGGCCGGGCCGATGCCCTTGACGCGGGTGAGGTTGTTGGCCCCGCCTGCGCGCGGCTTCTTCGTGCCGTGCGGCTGGCTGCCGGGATAATCGCCGGCATTGGCAACCTTGACCTCGCTGGCGGCCGGAGCGGCCTTCGGCTTTGTCGCGGCTTTGGGCTTTGCGGCGGCTTTGGGCTTTGCGGCGGTTTGGGACGCGGGGGAAGCGGAAGCCGCAGCCTTTGCCGAAGTGGGCTTTATCGCGGTGGTTTTTGTCGCGGCGGGCTTTGCGGAAGCAGGCTTCGACGCGGTCGACTTTGCCGTGCGCGGTTTCGAAGCCCTGGCAGCCGGCGTCTTCGTGCTCGCTGCCTTTGTTGAAGACCTTGTCGTTGCGGCGGGCTTCTTCGCTGCCGCACCTGTCTTCTTTCCAGAGGTTGAAGCGGGTTTGGACGCCGCTGCCTTCTTTGCCGGTTTTTTCCGGGAGACCCTGGCCAGATCCTCACGCACCTCCGGCATGTCGATCTCGGCCTCGTCGTCGACACCCAGATAGGCCGCGATGACCTTGGGGTCGTTCTTGACCGCTTCGGCGGGGCCGTCGGAGATTTTCACACCGTAATCCAGCACGATCACATGATCGGAGATTTCCATCACCACGCCCATGTCGTGCTCGATCAGAAGCACGGACACCTTGTGCTCGTCGCGGATATACTTCAGCAACCCGTTGAGCTCGGCGGATTCGCGCGGGTTCAGGCCCGCTGCCGGCTCATCCAGACACAGAAGCTGCGGCTTGGTGCACATGGCGCGTGCGATCTCCAGGCGACGCTGCGCACCATAGGGCAGATCAGCCGCCGGATCGTCGGCACGATCGATGAGGTTTGTGTGTTCGAGCCAGTAAACCGCCCTGTCGACCGCCTCCTGCTGCGCCTTCTTGAAGCCTGGCAGACCCAGAATGCCACCGATGGAAAAGCCGGAGGCCACCATGAGCGGGTTGTGCTGGGCAACCAGCAGGTTTTCCAGAACGGTCATGCCGCCAAACAGGCGGATGTTCTGGAAGGTGCGCGCCACCCTGGCCTTGTGCGAGATCTCGTGATCGGGCATGCGTTCAAGCAGGTAGACGGCACCGTTTCCGGTGGTCTTCCAGCGCTGGCCGCTATCGGTCAACGTTTCCACGTCTTCCTGCTGCCGGCCCGGCCCGTGACGCATCACGATGCGGCCTTCGGTCGGTTTGTAGAAGCCGGTGACGCAGTTGAAGACCGTGGTCTTGCCCGCGCCATTGGGCCCGATCAGGGCGGTGATGTCGCCCCGACCAACATTGAAGGAGAGGTCTCCGACGGCCACGAGGCCGCCGAAGCGCATGGTCAGATGTTCGACGCTCAGGACCGGATCCCGGTCCCAGCCGGGCGTCGACTGATCAGTGTTTTTCATGGTCGTTGCCGCGTCCATCAGTGTCCCTCACCCTGAGCCACCATATCGGCGCCGATGCGTTTCTTTTCCTTCAGGACCACGGATGGTTCCCGGGTCGAAATCAGTCCACGCGGCTTCCACACCATGATGAGAACCATGGCGAGGCCGAAGATCAGCATGCGATACTGAACCGGATCGAAGCCGGAGCCGAAAACCTGCTGAAGGAAGCCGAGATTGCGCAGCATCTCGATGCCGCCGATCATCACGATCGACGCGATCACCACGCCCACCTGCGAGCCAAGACCACCCAGAACCACAATGGCGAGAATGATCGCCGATTCCAGGAAGGTGAAGCTCTCCGGCGAGATGAAGCCCTGCCTTGTGGCAAAGAACGAGCCTGCAAAGCCGCCAAACATGGCGCCAATGGAGAAGGCCGTAAGCTTGGTGTTGCGCGTGTTGATGCCGAGCGAACGGCAGGCGATTTCATCCTCACGCAGCGCTTCCCACGCACGCCCGATGGGCAGACGGCGCAGGCGCATGGTCACGAAATTGGTGATCAGCGCCAGAACGAAAATGATGTAGTAGAGGAAGATGAAGCGCTGGATCGGGTCGTAGGCAATGCCGAAGAAATCGGCAAAACCGCCCTCGCCCCGCTTCAGTGGCAGGCCGAAGAAAGTCGGCTTCGGAATGCCGGAAATGCCATCGGGACCATTCGTGAACTCGTACCAGTTCAAGAGGACCACACGAATGATCTCACCAAAGGCGAGCGTCACGATCGCGAGATAATCACCGCGCAGTCTGAGCACCGGAAAGCCGAGCACGACGCCCCAGCAGGCCGCCAGGATGCCGGCGAGCGGCAGGGCGAACCAGAAGCCGATATCGAGATACTGCGCCAGAAGCGCGAAGGAGTATGCGCCGACGGCGTAGAAGGCGACGTAACCCAGATCGAGCAGGCCCTGCGAGCCCCACCACGATGTTCAGCCCCCAGCCGAGCATGATGTAGGTCATGATCAGGATGGCCAGATCGATAAACTGGCGATCCTTGCCGGGAAAGAAGGTCGTGAAGAAGAAGGGCAGGACCAGTGCAAAGGCGAAGAGCGCCCGCATGAGCCATTTGCCCGTTCCGGCAAAGCGCGAACCGCTGGGCATCGCGTCTGCCAGTTTCCGCGTGACGGGACTGTCAGTCTTGAGCACGAAGAGATTGAGCAGAAGCCGGCCCGCGAACACGACGAGGATCGAGATGATCCACGCGCCCCAGCGCATCTTGAGATCAAGACCACCGGGAGCGATGTCGGTGCGGATACCGATGAAGAAGAAGCCGAGCACAGCGACCAGGAAGCCGGCCATGGCGGCATCCTTGACCGAAGCGGCAAAGGAATTGGGGTCGTTCTGCTGTGCAGCGACCGCCCTGTTCGAACCGTTCATCGCCATCAGACCTTCTCCACTTCAGGCTGCCCGAGAAGACCGGAAGGCAGGAAGATCAGCACGATTGCCAGGATCGAGAACGCCGCAACGTCCTTGTACTCGACCGAGAAATAACCCGACCAGAACACCTCGATGAGACCGATCAGAAGGCCACCCAGCATGGCGCCTGGAAGCGAGCCGATGCCGCCGAGCACCGCTGCGGTGAACGCCTTAACGCCGGCGAGGAAGCCGATGTAGAAATCGATGACGCCATAGAGCAGCACGAACATCAGGCCGGCCACGGCGGCAAGCGCCGCTCCCATCACGAAGGTCAGCGAAATGGTGCGGTCGACATTGATCCCGAGAAGTGCAGCCATTTTGCGGTCCTGCTCACAGGCGCGCTGCGCCCGACCGAGCGGTGTGCGGGTGATGAGGAGCGTGAAGCCCGCCATCAGTGCAATGGTCGTCAGAATGATGATGATCTGCATGTAGGAAAGCTGGACCGAAATTCCGGTCGCGCTTCCCTCCATCAGTGTTATGCCGCCCTGGATCTGCGGTGGCAGCGGCTTGACGCGCGCGCCCTGCGTGATCTGCACGAAATTTTGCAGAACGATCGACATGCCAATTGCCGTGATCAACGGAGCGAGGCGGAAGGACCCACGCAGGGGCCGGTAAGCGAGCCGCTCGACCGTCCACCCCCAGGCCGAGGTGAAGATCATGGACACGATGAGCACGATGAGCAACACCACGGGCAGGAAGGCAAAGCCGAGCACGGTCGTCAGGATCAGGAACATCGCCAGAGCGATGAACGCACCGATCATGAAGACGTCGCCATGCGCGAAATTGATCATTCCGATGATGCCATAGACCATGGTGTAGCCAATGGCGATCAGCCCATAGATGGAACCCAGCGTCAGCCCGTTGATAAGCTGCTGGACGAAATATTCCATGTGATATGCAACTCCCCTGAAATGTCGCCTCTCAAGCGCATTTCTTATTTTTTCCCCTTGATAGTCGTAGAGGAATGACGCCCGATTGCAACGGCAAACTTCCCACGACCGGCTCCTGACCGAAGGCCGGTTTCTCCGGCTCTTGTTGACGCGGGAAGCTAGCACCAGACCACTGCAATGTCATTGCATTGGCAGGAGATTTATGAGGATTTCCAGCGAGTTTCCTCAAAATTTACGGTAATCGCGCATCAATTTTGCATAATTCCGGCAAAACAAGATGGAACGGGCCACACTCCGCCCGAACGAAAGAACCCGCACCGGTGACCGGTGCGGGTTCTTCCGAAAAATCGCAAAAACGCTGCGTTTTTCGCCTATTTCATTGTCGGAATGACGAATTCCGCACCGTCCTTCACACCGGATGGCCAGCGCGAAGTAACCGTTTTCGTTTTGGTGTAGAACCGGAATGCATCCGGCCCATGCTGGTTCAGATCACCAAACGCAGATGCCTTCCACCCTCCGAAAGTATAATACGCGATCGGCACCGGAATGGGGACATTCACCCCCACCATGCCGACATCGACGCGGGCGGCGAAATCACGCGCGGCATCACCGTCGCGGGTGAAGATGGAAACGCCGTTGCCATACTCGTGGTCATTGGGCAGAGCGAGCGCTTCTTCATAGGTGTTGGCGCGCACGACCGAGAGAACGGGACCGAAAATCTCTTCCTTGTAGATGCGCATGTCTTTCGTGACATTGTCGAAGAGACAGCCGCCCATATAGTAGCCGTTCTCATAGCCCTGCATCCTGAAATCGCGGCCGTCGACCAGGAGCTTTGCCCCTTCCTTGACACCAAGATCGACATAGCCTTTTACCCGCTCCAGCGCCTGCTGGGTGACCAGCGGACCGAAATCGGCGGAGGCGTCGGTCGAGGGGCCCACTTTCAGGCTTTCTACGCGCGGAATGAGCTTCTCGACCAGCCTGTCGGCCGTTTCCTTGCCGACCGGCACCGCGACGGAGACCGCCATGCAGCGCTCGCCGGCGGAACCATAGCCCGCTCCGATCAGAGCATCGACCGTCTGGTCCATATCGGCATCGGGCATGATGATGAGATGGTTTTTCGCACCGCCGAAACACTGGGCGCGCTTACCATTGGCCGTGGCGCGGCTGTAGATGTACTGCGCAATCGGCGTGGAGCCGACGAAACCGACGGCCTTGATATCCGGATCGTCGAGAAGCGCATCGACCGCTTCCTTGTCGCCATTGACAACGTTGAGCACGCCCTCGGGCAGGCCGGCCTCAAGGAACAGTTCGGCAATGCGCATCGGCACGCCGGGATCGCGCTCGGAAGGTTTCAGCACATAGGCATTGCCGCAGGCGATCGCCGGCGCGATCTTCCAGAGCGGGATCATGGCCGGGAAGTTGAACGGCGTGATGCCGGCCACGACGCCGAGCGGCTGGCGCATGGAATAGACATCGATGCCCGGGCCCGCACCCTCGGTGTACTCACCCTTCATCATGTGCGGCGCACCGATGCAGACCTCGACCACTTCGAGCCCGCGCTGAATGTCGCCCTTTGCGTCGGGAATGGTCTTGCCGTGCTCGCGGGCGAGAAGCTCGGCAAGCTCATCATAATCGCGATGGACAAGCTCAAGAAACTTCATGAGAACGCGCACACGGCGTTGCGGATTGGTCTTTGCCCATCCGGGCTGTGCCGCCTTTGCATTCTCGACTGCGGCGCGCACTTCGGCAGCGCTGGCAAGCGCAACCTTGCAGCGCACTGAACCATCCATGGGCTGCATGACATCCTGGCTGCGCCCGCTCGTTCCGGCGACATGCCTGCCGCCGATGAAATGACCGAAATCCTCCATGAGGCTTCTCCCTGATTATGAAGTCGGCGTCATTGTCACCACTCATACGGGGTTTTGCAACGCGACGCGAACAGCAACCGTTGTGCAAAAATTAAAGTCGAAATATTATGTCGCGTGCAAAAATGTTGAGTGCGGGAGCGATGAATGAACTGGGACGATGTGCGCGTTTTTCTTGCCGTGGCCCGGGCAGGCCAGATTCTGGGTGCCGCGAAGCGTCTTGGGCTCAACCACGCGACAGTGTCGCGCCGGGTGGCGGCACTGGAGGATTCCATCGGAGCGAAGCTCTTTCACCGGTTGACCACTGGGACCGAACTCACGACGGCGGGCGAGCAGCTGCTGGCAACCGCCGAGCGCATGGAAGCCGACATGATCGCGGCACGGGCCGAAATAGCCGGCGAAAGCGAAGATGTGAGCGGCACGGTGCGGATCGGCGCGCCGGACGGATTTGGCGTGGCCTTCCTCGCCTCACGCCTCGGTGCGCTGACGGAACGCCACCCCGGCCTTTCCGTCCAGCTCGTTCCCGTTCCGCGTTCGCTCTCGCTGTCGCGCCGCGAGGCAGACATTGCCGTGACGGTGGACCGCCCCACGGAGGGGCGACTGGTGGCCGCCAAGCTGGTGGATTACACGCTCGGCCTCTATGCCTCGAAAGCCTATGCGCAAAGCAATGACCTACCCGGTTGCACCACCGATCTTCGCCACCACCGGCTTGTCGGCTATGTGCCCGATCTCGTCTTCAGCCCCACCCTCGACTACGCCGCCGAAATCTCGGAGAACTGGGCCGCAGACTTTGCCGTCTCCTCTGCGATGGGCCAGGTGGAGGCGGTGCGCTCCGGCGCAGGCATCGGCATACTGCACACCTTCATCGCGCGCGCGCATGACGACCTCATCGCACTTGACTGGGTCGAGCCCATCCGCCGCAGCTACTGGACGGTCTACCATGAATCCATGCGCCCCATGCGGCGGGTTCAGGTCGCCTCGGCCTTCATCGCCGAGCTGGTGGAGAAAGAGCGCCACCTCTTCTGCTGAGCCGGCATTTCATTTTCGTTAAAGAGTTTTCAGCAGAAAGGTCGGTGCAATCGGTTCATACTGGAGACTTCGCGATGGCATCCCGCTTTCTCGCAGCCGCAACCGCGCTGACCCTGCTGGCCACCCCGTCGGCCGCACTGGCCAGAGACCTGCCGCCACCTGCCCAGACCGCCGGCGTGGCGATCCCCGAGGGGCAGATCGAAAAGGCTGTCGAAGCGCTGGACGACCTGATTGCGAAGGCCATGGAGGAGACCGGTGTTCCGGGCCTTGCTGTCGCCGTGGTGCGCAGCGACGAGGTTCTTTTCGCCAGGGGCTATGGCGTGCGCAGGGCAGGCGAGGAAGGCGCGGTGGACGCGGACACGGTCTTTCAGCTGGCATCGCTTTCCAAGTCGGTCGGCGCGACGGTGGTTGCTCAACAGGTGGGTGAAGGTGTCGTCGACTGGGACACGCCGATGTCGGAGATCCTGCCCTGGTTCAGGCTCTCCAACCCCCATACCACGGCCCTTCTCACCATTGGCGATCTCTATGCGCATCGCTCCGGCCTGCCCGACCATGCCGGCGACGACCTTGAGGATCTCGGTTATCCGCAGAAGGTCATTCTCGAACAGCTCCGGCATCTGAAAACCGGCCCGTTACGCCTGCAATACGCCTATACGAATTTCGGCCTGACGGCTGCCGCCGAAGCCGTGGCCGGCGTTGCCGGCAAGGACTGGGCCAGCCTCAGCGAAGAGGCGATCTACAAGCCGCTCGGGATGGACCGCACCTCCTCAAGACTGAGCGATTTCGTGACCCGGGAGAACCGAGCCCACGGCCACATGCGCGGGAACGATGGCTGGCAGGTGCGTTTCCAGCGCAACCCCGATGCACAATCGCCAGCCGGCGGGGTGAGCGCCAGCGTGAACGACATGGCGAAATGGATGCGCATGGTGCTGGGCAATGGCGCCTTTGAAGGGCGGCAGATCGTGGAGACGGCAGCACTCCTTCCGGCCCTCAGCCCTCAGTCTGTCTCGGGACGCCCTGCCGTGCCGGCCGCACGCGCCGGCTTCTATGGCTACGGTTTTGGCGTTGGTGTTTCGCCGGCGGGCCGCGTTATGCTCAGCCATTCGGGCGCCTTTGCGCTGGGTGCGGCCACCAACTACATCATGATCCCATCGGCCGATATCGGCATTGTCGTCTTGTCCAACGCACAGCCCATCGGTCTCGTGGAAGGCATCGCGATGAGTTTCATGGATCTCGTGCAATTCGGCGAGATCCAGCGCGACTGGCTGGCGATGTATCCGGTGCTCTTCGGCCCCATGCTGGACCCTGTCGGCAGGCTGGCCGGCAAGGAGGCGCCGGAAGATGCAACGCCCGCTCGTGAGCTCGAAGACTATACCGGCACGTTCGCCAACGACTATTTCGGCAATCTGATTGTCGAGGAAGCCGATGGCGGCCTGGTGATGAAAGTGGAAGGCACGAAAAGCAGCTTCCCGCTCCAGCACTGGGCAGGTGACGAGTTCGTCTTTCACCCGATGAACGAGAACGCCATGCCGGGTTCCGTTTCATCGGTTCGCTTCTCGATTGACGGAGATCTGGCCAAGGCAGTGCAGGTGGAATATTTCGACGCCTACAATGACGGCGCCTTCGTCCGGAGATAGTCCGGGAGACCGGGCAGCGGAACCTCGATCCCTGACGCGAGTTGAGAGGACATCTGGTTCGGAAAAGGGAGCCCAAACCGATGTCCTACAGCCGGTTTGCCGCGATGATCGGCACTTCGACCATCGTGATGTTCGGGTTGATGTATCTCAACACCTACGCGGTCGATCACATATTCTGGAGTGAAACCCGGGCCTGGATGGCGCTGTTGATGGGGGCGGCCATGGCCGTGATCATGCTCGGCTTCATGTGGGCGATGTATCAGAACTCCGCTGTCAATCTTGGCATCGTTGCCGGCGCAGCCATCATCTTTGCAGGCTCGCTCTGGCTGGTCCGCAGCCAAGCGACGGTGGATGACGTGGACTACATGAAGGCCATGATCCCGCACCACTCGATTGCGATCCTGACCAGCAGGCGCGCGAACATCTCCGATCCGCGGGTGCGGGAACTGGCTGACGAGATCATCGAGGCACAATTGCGCGAAATCGATGAAATGAAGGCCCTGATCAGGGATCTGGAAGAGCAGGACTGATCCGCAGCGCCGCTGAAGGGTTCGCCATTCACCCGTGCATGGGAGTGGCCAAGACCGCAAGCGTGGAGTAAGGGACCGGGCTGAGAGCTTCCGGAACAAAACCCGGAACCCCGGATTCAGAAAGGCGCGATATGTCCGACAGCGATGACGACTATGTGTATGACGAGGTCACCGGCGAATGGATGCCGGCCTCGGAAATGAAAGCGCTTGAGGCGCAGCGCGGCGCGGTCGTCGATTCAGAAGGTCAAGCGCTGGCGGACGGTGATTCCGTGACGCTGATCAAGGATCTGAAGGTCAAGGGCGCGGGCCAGACGCTGAAGCGGGGCACGGTGATCAAGACAATCCGCCTGACGGACAACAGGGAAGAGATCGACTGCCGCCACGAAGGCATCAAGGGTCTTGTGCTGCGCACGGAATTCGTGCGCAAGCGCTAGACCGTCGACGTCCCACCACCGCAAGCGCGACACATTCCAGGAAAGCGAAGCTTACACAAACGGCTTCGCCGGATCGTAGCGGCGTGGCAGGAGGCGGTGCAGATAGGCGAGGCCCTCGTCTGACAGACGGTTTTCATCCGGTCTGAGATAGGTCTCGGGCATGTGGCGCGTCTTGCCGGCAACGGCATCGAGATCGACCAGACGGCAGACCGTCTTCTCGCCATCGAACTGAAGCGCGACAGACCCGTCGCCCTGGTCCACGGAACGGACCGCAAAAGCGCCGGCCTCGTATGCCTCGCGCGCGTCGGTATCGCTGGTCGTGGCGATGTTGCCGCGCGGCAGGTAGCCGAACGTATCGACGCGGGCGCGCTGGCCGGCGAGGTCCTCGGCCAGAATGCGCTCGATGGCCTGGCCAAGATCGCTGCCGGAAAGCTTGAGATTGCCGTGGGCGTCGCGCTCCTGCATTTCGGCTGGCACCAGCGTTTCGATGAGCGAGCGGCCATCGGCATCGGAGACACCCTCCGACATGGCCACGACGCAGCGCCCGTGGCGGGCGACCGTCGCCTTCACGTCCTCGATGAAGCGGGCACGTTCGAAGGCGCGCTCGGGCACATAGACGAGATGCGGACCGCTTTCCTCATCCAGCGTCCATGCAGCGGAGGCGGCGGTCAGGAAACCCGCATGGCGGCCCATGACGATGCCCACATAAACGCCCGGCAGGGCGCGGAAATCGAGATCGATGCTCAGAAAGGCACCGGCCACCATTTCACCGGCCGAGATGAAGCCGGGCGTATGATCGTTTTCCATCAGGTCGTTGTCGATGGTTTTTGGCGCGTGCATGAAGGTCATGCCGCCGCCGGAAGCATCGCGGAGAATGGCCTGTGTGCCGGAGGTATCGTTGCCGCCAATGTTGATGAAGGCATCCGCACCGACTTCCTTCAGCCCCCTCATGATTGCCTCGCAATAGGCCGCATCCGGCTTGTCGCGCGTGGAGCCGAGCGCCGCACTCGGCGTGGCGGCGATGCGCAGAAGCTCAGCCTCGGAAAGATCAGAAAGGGTGACGAAGCGCCCGTCGCGAATGCCGCGCACGCCATGCAGCGCACCGAGAACCCGGCAGCCGGGATAAAGCTTCATGGCCTCCAGCGCAGCACCGGCAACGGTCTGGTTGATGACGGCGGTGGGACCGCCACCCTGGGCGATGACGAAGGTTTGGGCCATGGTTCGCGCTCTCTTCTTGCAATCCGGGTTTGCCATTCATGGCATGGCGGGCGCGGGGCTGGAAAGAGCCACCGGGCCTGCAACCAGACCTAGCGGAACAGCATGACCGGAATCTTGCAGGAGCGCAGCATCGCCTCGGTCGTGGAGCCGATGATCAGGCTGCGAATGCGCGAGTGGCCATAGGCACCCATAACAAGCAGACCGTAATTCTCGCTCTCGACGCGCTCGGAGATGACCGTCTCGGGCTGGCCGGGCAGCACTTCGCTTGCCACCTCGATGCCACCGCCGCGCAGCACGGCCTCGGCCTCGGCAAGGCGGTTGCGTGCCTCGGTCGTGTCGCTGCCGACCGTGAGAAGCTTGACGGAAAGGCCGGCAAACAGCGGCGAGCGTGACATGGCGTCCACTGCCTTCATGCTGCTTGCGCCACCATCATAGGCGACGAGCACCTTGTCGATCGGCTTGAAGGCGCGGTTGGCGACGAAGACCGGACGATGGCTCGACCGCACCACGCGCTCCAGATTGGAGCCGAGATGCAGCTTCGCAAAATCCGCCGCCTCGCCGCGCTTGCCGATCACCAGAAGGTCGGAACCCTCCTCCACTTCGGCCACCGTCTCGACCACATCGCCATGACGAATGCGGCCCGATACGGCTTCAATGCCGGCGGCGCGCACGGTGGCTTCGCCATCTTCCAGGATGGCACGGCCGCGTTTCATCGCGAGGCGCGCCCGCTGCTCGTCAAGCTCGGAAAGCTCCTTCAGGAGCGAAGTGCGCGCGCCAAGCGCGATGTTTCCGGAGAGGTCGGACGGGGCGCTGCCCGTCTCGCGACGGCCAAGGACATGGAGAAGCTCGACGGAAGCCTCAAGCCTGCCGGCGATCCATGCCGCGTGTTCGCACACGCTCTGCGCATAGATGGAACCGTCGATGAATGCGGTGATCTTTGACATTTCGCCCCCCTTAGTGGCCCATCAGCTTTTCGAGCGCGCCCGGCTTGTCGTGAATGCCAAGCTTGTCGACGATGGTTTCGCTGGCCTCGTTCATGCCGACGATTTCCACCTCGGCACCGTCGCGGCGGAATTTGAGCACGATCATGTCCAGCGCGCCAACACTGGAAATGTCCCAGATATGCGCGCGCGAAACATCGATGGTGACCTTGTCCAGCCCTTCCTTGAAGTCGAAGGCGGCGTTGAAGTCTTCAACGGAGGCGAAAAAGAGCTGCCCCTCCACGCGGTAGGTGCGCTCGCGCCCGTCCTCCGACAGGGTGGAGGTGACGCGGAAGATCTGAGCGATCTTGCCGGCGAAGAAGATGCCGGAAAGAAGCACGCCCACCAGCACGCCGATGGCGAGATTGTGGGTCGCCACCACACAGACGACCGTGGCCAGCATGACCACAGAGGAAGACAGCGGATGCTCGCGCAGGTTCTTGATCGACGACCATGAGAAGGTGCCGATCGAGACCATGATCATGATAGCGACAAGTGCGGGCATCGGAATCTGGCGCACCCAGTCGCCCAGGATCACGATCATGAACAGGAGGAAGACGCCAGCCGCGAAACAGGAAAGGCGCCCGCGACCGCCGGATTTCACATTGATCATCGACTGGCCAATCATGGCGCAGCCAGCCATGCCGCCGATAAAGCCGGTGGCGGTGTTGGCAAGACCCTGTCCGATGCATTCCTGGTTCTTGTTGCTCTGCGTGTCGGTGAGCTCATCCACCAGCGAGGCTGTCATGAGCGATTCCAGAAGGCCGACCGCAGCCACGGCTGCCGAATAGGGCAGGATGATCTGCAGCGTTTCCCAATTGAGCGGAATGTCGGGAAGGAGGAAGACCGGGAAGGTGGAGGGCAGCTCGCCCATGTCACCCACCGTGCGCACATCGAGACCGAAGGCGATGGACACCGTGGTGAGCACGATGATGCAGATGAGCGGCGATGGGATCGCCTTGGTCAGACGCGGAAACAGATAGATGATGGCAAGGCCGGCAGCGACCATCACATAGGTGAGGTTCGGCACGCCGATCAGCTCGGGCAGCTGCGCCATGAAGATCAGGATCGCCAGAGCATTGACGAAGCCGGTCATGACCGAGCGGGAGACGAAGCGCATCAGATGGCCAAGTCTCAGAAGCCCAGCCCCGATCTGCAACAGGCCGGCCAGCACCGTGGCGGCGAGCAGATATTGCAGCCCGTGCTCCTTGACCAGCGTGACCATGAGCACGGCGGTGGCGGCGGTGGCCGCTGAGATCATGCCCGGCCGGCCACCGGCGATGGCCGTGATGACCGCGATGGAGAAGGAGGCGTAGAGCCCGACCTTGGGGTCGACACCGGCAATGATGGAAAAGGCGATGGCTTCGGGGATGAGCGCAAGAGCGACCACGAGGCCGGAAAGGAGATCGGCGCGAATATTGCCGAACCATTCGTCACGGTAATGGGAAAGCGAGAACATGGAACCTTCAGGAGACATGACCTCCCAACCGCCGACAGGCTTCTGCGGCCGGGAAAGACAGAAACGATCGAGGTTGCACCGGCGGATCAGCGGCCGGCAGAGCCACCCGGAGTTTCACCGGGTCCTAAGCGGATGCGCGGTGTTTAACCCGGATGATGTTGCGGCGCAATATTGTTCCTCTCCCGAAGCCTCCGGCTTCAATCGGAATTCTTGCGCGCCTTTTTCTTGCCCCCGGCCGGTTTGCCGAATTTCGGCTTGCCGGGTTTGCCGTCTTTCTTGGCCCACGGCTTGGCATCGTCGCGCCATTCACCGCCCTTGCGGTGCGGCTTGCCGGCTGGCCTGCGCTTTCCGGCAAAGGGCTTTGGCCCATTGCGGTGCGCAAACTCCGGAACGCCATCGAGCTGGACCACACGAATGCTGCGCTCCAGAACGGCCTGCGGCCCCAGAGCCGCGAGAAAACGGTCGACACAGGCGGCATCGAGCTGAACGAAGGTCTCGTCCTGCTGCATCTTGATCGCGCCGATCTCGCGCTTGGTGATATCGCCCGCGCGGCACAAAAGCGGGATGAGCCAGCGCGGCTCGGCATTCTGCTTGCGGCCAACCGATAGCGAGAACCAGACACTCGCGTCGAATTCCTCGCGGCGCGGCGCGCGTTCCTCGCGCATGCCGCCGCCATCCTGAATGGTGACTTCCGTGACATCCTCCGGCGCGGAGAGCTTTGCGCGGTGAAGCCGGACAAAGGCTGCCGCTACCTGTTCGGCGCCATGCTTTTCCAGAAGTGCCTTGACGAATTCGGTCTCGTTTTCCTGAATCGCTTCTTCCAGATGCGGATCCGCCAACAGGCGTTCGTCATCACGCTGAAGAACCTCTTCCGCGGAGGGTGGGCTTGTCCACTCAAGCCGCACCTTGGCATCGCGCAGAAGGCGCTCGGCGCGACGGCGCCCATTGGGTGCCGCGATAAGCGCGCTGACACCCTTGCGCCCTGCCCGCCCGGTACGACCCGAGCGGTGCAAAAGCGTTTCGTTGTTGGTGGGCAGGTCTGCATGAACCACGAGTTCGAGATTGGGCAGATCGATGCCGCGGGCGGCAACATCCGTCGCGACACAGACACGTGCACGCCCGTCGCGCATGGCCTGAAGCGCATGGGTGCGTTCGCTCTGGCTGAGCTCGCCCGAGAGTGCGACAACCGAGAAACCGCGATTGTTGAAACGCGCGGTCAGATGATTGACGGTGGCGCGCGTGTTGCAGAACACCAGAGCGTTGCGTGCTTCATAGTAACGCAGCACGTTGATGATCGCGTTTTCACGCTCCTGCGGCACGGCAAGGAAGCCACGATACTCGATATCGCCATGCTGCTTCTGCTCGGCGGCGGTGGTGATGCGGACTGCATCGCGCTGATAGTTCTTCGCCAGATTGGCGATGGTGCGCGAGACGGTCGCCGAAAACATCAGCGTGCGGCGCTCTGCGGGCGCGGCATCGAGAATGAATTCCAGATCCTCGCGGAAGCCGAGATCGAGCATCTCGTCCGCCTCGTCCAGCACGACAGCGCGCAGATCCGACATGTCGAGCGCATTGCGGCGGATGTGGTCGCACAGGCGGCCAGGCGTGCCGACAACGATATGCGCACCGCGCTCAAGCGCGCGACGCTCGGTACGGATGTCCATGCCACCGACGCAGGAGGCGATGACGGCACCGGTTTCGGCATAGAGCCATTCCAGCTCGCGCTTGACCTGAAGCGCCAGTTCGCGCGTGGGCGCAACGGCGAGGCCGAGCGGAGCGGCGGCACGATCAAAGCTTTCCGCGCCGTCAAGCAGGCTCGGCGCCAGCGCGAGGCCAAAGGCAACGGTCTTGCCGGAGCCGGTCTGGGCGGAAACGAGCGCATCGGCGCCTTCGGGTTCCAGTTCCAGAACAGCCTTCTGAACCTGGGTCAATTCGGTATAGCCGCGCTTGTCCAACGCCCGGCCAAGCGCTGGCACAATGCCTTCGAACTCGGTCATTCATCTTCTTTCGGAAATGAGCGCGCTTCGAGAGATCGGCGGAGCAGATCGCCTGGCAGGCGCGCAGCGCGGCCATTTTGCCAACGCTTTTGCGCCGTACTACGCGTGTCGGAGGCAAATGTACAGCGGGGAAGCCCGCTTTTCGTGAATGCGGTCTCCTATGGCCTACCGCACCACCTCGCCATCTTCCTTGGTGAAGGCCTTCACCGCGTCTTTCGGCAAAAGCTCCAGCACGGTTTCGGACGGGCGGCAGAGCTTCGTACCGCGCGGGGTCTCCACGATGGGGCGGTTCATCAGGATCGGGTGCTCGACCATGAAGTCGATCAGCTCGTCATCGCTCCATTTGTCTTCGCCCAGACCCAGCTCGTCATAGGGCGTGCCCTTCTGGCGCAGGATCGCGCGGGGCGACACGCCCATGGCGGCAATCAGCGACACCAGTTTTTCGCGGCCGGGTGGGGTCTTGAGATATTCGACCACCTGCGGATCCTCGCCGGCTTCGCGAAGCATGGCCAGCACATTGCGCGAGGTGCCGCATTTGGGATTGTGGTAGATGGTGACGGTCATGATTGTCTCGCTCAGCTTGTGGGGAACCAGTCTCGGGTGCGATTGGCAAAGGCCACCAGCGACAGCATCACCGGCACCTCGACCAGAACGCCGACCACCGTGGCAAGGGCAGCGCCCGAATTCAAGCCGAACAGGCTGATGGCCACAGCCACCGCAAGCTCGAAGAAGTTCGACGTGCCGATCAGGGCGCAGGGCGCGGCGACATTGAACGGCACTTTCCAGATGCGGGCCGCGAAATAGGTCAGGAAGAAAATGCCGTAGGACTGGATCAGGAGCGGCACGGCAATCAGCACGATCAGGACCGGCCGTTCGACAATCACATGGCCCTGGAAGCCAAAGAGCAGCACCACCGTGACCAGAAGGCCGACGACGGAAACGGGTTTCAGCGACGCGGTGAACTCTGCGACCGCCTTCTGCGCCTCCGCGCCCGAGGCGCGGCCGGTCAGCCATTTTCGGGTGAGGAAACCGGCGACGAGCGGGATCACCACATAAAGCCCGGTCGCCAGAAGCAGGGTTTCCCACGGAACGGCGATGTCGGTCACGCCGAGCAGAAGCGCGACGATGGGCGCGAAAGCGAAGATCATCACCACATCGTTGAGCGAGACCTGAACGAGCGTGTAGGTCGCGTCACCCCGGGTGAGCTGGCTCCACACGAAAACCATGGCCGTGCAGGGTGCAGCACCCAGAAGGATGAGGCCGGCAATGTATTGCTGCGCATCGGCGGGTTCGATCCACGGTGCGAAGACATATTCGAAGAACAGGACGCCGAGGGCTGCCATGGTGAAGGGCTTGATGAGCCAGTTGACGGCAAGCGTGAGGACGAGACCCTTGGGCCGGTCGCCGATATGGCTGAGGCTTGCGAAATCGACATTGACCATCATGGGGAAAACCATGGCCCAGATGAGCACGGCGACGACCAGATTGACCGAGGCGTATTCGAGCGAGGCGAGGAAGCCGAACAGACCCGGCATCAGATTGCCAAGGGCGATGCCGGCGATGATGCACAGCGCCACCCAGACGGACAGGTATTTTTCGAAGAAACCGATGCCGCCCGCCGGGGCTTCATCGCGATTGAGAATATGGTCGGTCATCATTTTTCCAGTGGGAACGGCAAGGCGGCAGAAAGGGGTAGCCCCCCGGGTGAAAGCTCTCAGCAGTGGCAGGTTGCCGCCTCGATGGCGGGACGGCAGAGATCCGGGTTTCCGTTGCAGCAATCTTCCATCAGGAAGGCGAGGAGGTCGCGGAAGCCGGTCATGTCGGCGGTGTAGCGAATGATGCGCCCTTCCCGCTCTGCACGGATCATGCCCGACTGCGAAAGAACCTTGAGGTGGGCGGAAGCGGTGTTCTGAACAACGCCCAGTCGCGCCGCGACCTCGCCCGCCGGCAAACCCTCCGGCCCCGCCTTGACGAGCAGGCGGAACACATCGAGACGGGTCTCCTGCCCGAGCGCGGCCAGTGCTTCTATGGCTTCGGCGTTCTGCATTATCGAAATATCCGGATTTATGGATTTATTAAAGCGTTTTTTGCATGCTTGCGGGATAGCGTCAAGAGGGATTGAGAGGGGCTGGATGAAAACCGGGCCGTGCTCCTGCGCGCACTGCCAATGGGTCGCGGGTCAAGCCCGGGATGACGACCTCCTTCTCGCCGTCCTGACGGAAGAAAATCCCGGCAGGGGGATGAGAGGCGGGCAGTGCTTTGTGGTCTTCTCCACCTCTGTCGGTATCATTGCAAATGATGACGCCTGCCCCTCATCCTCGCCGTCTCCTCGCAGGCGGGTAGAAGGGGGCGTCTGACGTTGGCCTGCGTTCTTATGAGGGGCATGGGCAAGGAACGGGATGACGGGAGAGGCGAACTGCCCACCCTCGTCATCCCGGCCGAGCGGAGCGAGAGCCGAGACCTAATGAGAGGTGCAGCCAGTGTCCGCAGTGGGCGCGGATGGTCGTGTCGGGCGAAAACCGGAAACGCGGACTCAGCCGACGAAAGCGCGTTCGACGACGAAGTCGGCCGGCTCGGCGTTGGAGCCTTCCTTGAGCCCCGCCTTCTCGACCAGCGCCTTCACATCCTTGAGCATGGCCATGGAGCCGCAAATCATGACGCGGTCATTCTCGCGGTCAAATGGCTCGGTGCCGAGCTTCTGGAAGAGTTCGCCATTCTCTATCAGCGTCGTGATGCGGCCCATCACGGGCGAGGTTTCGCGCGTGGTGGAGGTGAAATGGGTCAGGCGGCCCTCGACCAGTTCGCCGATCAGCGGATCGTCCCTGAGAGCGGTCACCAGTTCCTTGCCGTAATCGAGCTCGGCGACGTCGCGGCAGGTGTGGGTGAGAATGATGTTGTCGAACTTCTCATAGGTCTCCGGATCGCGGATCAGGCTCGCGAAGGGCGCAATACCCGTGCCGGTGGAGATCATGTAGAGGTTTTTCGCTGGCGTCAGCGCATCGTTGACCAGCGTGCCCGTGGACTTCTGGCGCATGAGCACCGTGTCGCCGGGCTGAATCTTCTGCAGGTGCTGGGTCAGCGGGCCGTCCGGCACCTTGATGGAAAAGAACTCCACCTCCTCATCCCAGGCGGGGCTGGCGATGGAATAGGCGCGAAACACCGGTTTTTCCGCATTGGGCAGGCCGATCATCACGAACTCGCCGGAGCGGAAGCGGAAGCTTTGCGGCCGCGTGATGCGGAAGGCAAAGAGATTGTCCGTGTAGTGTTTCACCGATGTCACGCGCTCGGCAAAGCAGCCGGCGGGAATCGGGAATTCAGGGGTCTTTTCGGCGTCGTTCTCGCGGAGCGCAGCGCTGTCCATGAATACTGTCCTCGTTCGGTCGGAAGTCTCTAAGCCGGTTTCCGGTTCGGATGCAAATCCAAATCGCGGCACCAATGGCTGCTCTTGCCTGTCGAAATTATTAGTATACAAATGAATTTGACGTCAAGTTTCGTGCGTTCGACACCTATTTCATTTGGTCGGGTCAACAAAGGTTTCACATTCCGGATTTCACCCATGAATGAGAAAAAAGGCATCAATTCGGGTTCCGTGGTCGTTGGCATCGATGTGGGCGGCACCTTCACAGACCTGATCCTGATCGATTCCCGCGAAGGGCCAGACAGGGGAGTGCGGGTCGCCAAGACTCCGACCACCATCGAGAACCAGGCTTTTGGCGTGGTCAACGCGATACGCGAGACCGAGGTTCCGGCCTCCGAGATCGGCCTGATCGTGCATGGCACGACCACCACGACCAATGCGGTGCTTGAGCGGCAGCTTGCCAGAACCGGGATGATAACGACCGCCGGCTTCCGCGACATTATTGAGCTTGGGCGGCGCACACGGCCACAGGCCTATGGCATGACAGGAACCTTCACTCCGGTGGTACCGCGCAATCTGCGGCTCGAGGTGGATGAGCGCATGGACGCCGCCGGAAACGTGCTCACACCACTCGATGAGGATGGCGTGCGCGCGGCGGTGAAGGCGCTGCTCGATCAGGGCTGCGTTTCGCTGGTGATCCACTTCCTGCATGCCTATGCGAACCCGACCCATGAAAAGCGCGCTGCTGAAATTGCCGCCGAACTCTGGCCCAACAATTACATCACCACTGGACATGCGCTGCTTTCCGAAGCGCGCGAATTCGAGCGCGGCGTGACCGCCGCCGTCAACGCCTCGGTGCAGCCGATCCTGGAGCGCTACATCGCGCGGCTCTCGAACGAATTGCAGGGCCTCGGCTATGCGCGCGACTTTCTGGTGATGAACGGAAATGGCGGCATGATCTCCGCCGCCCATGTGGCCCGTGAGGCCGCCAAGACGGTAATGTCCGGCCCGGCCTCCGGCGTGATGGCGGCAGCCTTTACCGCGCGGCGGGCGGGCGTCGACAATCTCATCACCTACGATATGGGCGGCACATCCACCGATGTGGCGCTTGTGCGCGGGGCGCGGCCTGCGGTCTCCAACGAGATCGAGGTGGAATATGCCATGCCGATACATGTGCCGATGGTCGACGTGCACACGGTGGGAGCCGGCGGCGGATCGATCGCGCGCGTCAACGATGCGGGGCTCCTGGAAGTGGGGCCGCAGAGCGCCGGTGCAAAGCCCGGCCCGATCTGTTATGGCCGTGGCGGCGTGGAGCCGACCATCTCCGATGCCAATCTCCTGCTTGGCCGGTTGAACTCGAAAAAACTTCTCTCCGTCGACAACCCGGTTTCCGTTTCCGATGTCGAGGCAATCTTTGCAGACAGGCTTGGAAGCCGTCTCGGGCTTTCCGGCGTGGAAGCGGCGGGTGCTGTGCTGCAGATCGCCAACATCAAGATGGCGGGCGCGATCCGCATGGTTTCGCTCGGCAAGGGGCACGATCCGCGCGACTTTGCGCTGTTTGCCTTTGGCGGCGCGGGACCGCTGCACGCGGCAGCCCTTGCCCGCGAGTTGGGCATTCCGCGCGTGATGGTGCCGGCGCGGCCGGGCATCACCAATGCGCTCGGCTGCGTGGTCGCCGATCTGCGGCACGATTTCGTGCGCACGGTGAACCGGCCTGTCGCGAGCCTCGACGTGGCACTCGTCAAAAGCGTGCTCGAAGAGCAGCGCGCCGAGGGCGAGGCGCTGATCACGGAAGAGACAGTGCAGCCAGAGCGCATCGAATGCGTGCACACGGTGGACATGCAGTTTGTCGGCCAGACGCATCTCATCAATGTGCCGCTGCCCGGCCCCGAGATCGACCGCGACACGCTGCAGGCGCTCTTCGAGGACGCCTATTTCAAGCGCTTCAAGGTGCGGCTGCCGGAGATCCGCGCCAATCTCGTCAATCTCAACACCTCGGTGATCGGCGTGCGCGCGGATATCGACCTTGCCAGCCTGATCGACCCGGCGGGACGTGTGGCAACGCTGGCCGAAGCGCTGAACGAAAGACGACAGGTCTGGTTTGCCGGCGACTGGCACGACACACCGGTCTATGCCCGCGAAAAACTGCCGCTCGATGCGGTGATCGATGGGCCGGCGATCCTCGAACAGCTCGACACGACAACGGTGATCGAACCCGGCGACCGGGCGGCATCCGATGCCGATGGGAACATCATCATCACGGTGGGAGCGGGCCGATGAACAACACCTCTTCTCTCGACGCCATCACTCTCTCGGTGATCCAGGCGGCACTTCAGCAGGTGTGCGACGAGATGGACCTGACCTTCTCGCGCGCCGCCTTCTCGCCCGTCATAGCGGAAGCCAACGACCGTTCGGACGGCATCTACGCCGCCGAGGATGGCGCGCTGATTGCGCAGGGCTCGGCCGGGCTGCCGGTCTTTGTCGGCGTGATGCAGTATTCCACCCGCACGCTCATCGAGCGCATCGCGGGTGGCGAGACGGCTGCGCCCGAGCCCGGCGACATTTACATCGTCAACGACCCGTATCTCGGCGGCACGCATCTCATGGATGTGCGCTTCGCCATGCCCGTGTGGCGCGATGGGAAAATCTTCTGCTGGCTCTCCAACACCGGCCACTGGCCCGACATTGGCGGCGCGGTTCCCGGCGGCTTTTCCGCCTCCGCCACCGCGGTGGAACAGGAAGGGCTGCGCCTGCCGCCGGTGAAGCTTTTCAAGAAGGGCGAACTCGACCCGGAAATCTACGCGATCATCTGCTCCAACATCCGCGTTGCCGACCAGCGCATCGGCGATATTCGGGCGCAGGGCGCGGCGCTGGAAGTGGGTGCCGAGCGGCTGGCGCAGGTGCTCGACCGCTATGGCGACGAGACCGTGCGCCAGGCCATTGCCGAGCTGCGCACCCGCGCGGCGACACAAATGCGTGCGCTGATCGCGCCGATCCCCGACGGGATCTATCGTGGCGAGGCTTTTGTCGATTCGGACGGCGTGGTGGACGAACCGCTGACCATCGCGCTTGCCATCGAAAAGAAGGGCGACACGCTGACCTTCGATTTCGAAGGATCAAGCCCGCCCTGCATGGGACCGATGAACAGTGTGCTCGCCACGACGCTTTCCTCCGTCTATCTGGCGATGCGGCACATCTTTCCCGAAGTGCCGCTGAGCGCCGGCGCGTTCGAGCCGCTGATCATCAAGCGACCGGAAGGCACATTTCTCGACGCGCGCTATCCGCGCCCGGTTTCAGGCTGCGCGGCGGAGGTCTCGCAGCGCATTGCGGAGGCCGTGTTCGCGGCCATGGTGAAGGCCCTGCCGGACAAGGTGACCGCAGCGCCCGCCGGCTCCAGCGGCAATTTTGCGCTTGGCGGGCATGACCCGGCGCGGGGTCGCGATTTCGTGATGTACCAGATCTCCGGCGGCGGTTATGGCGGCAATGCCAACCATGACGGGCTGACCAATGGCTGCTCCACCATCGGCATTTCCAAATCGCCTCCGGTGGAGGTGATGGAGCAGGCCCTTCCCCGTGCTCTACCGGCGCTATGCGCTGCGCGAGGGCTCCGGCGGTGCCGGCGAGCATCGCGGCGGGTTCGGCCTTTCCTATGAGGTGGAGCTTCTGCGTGGCGATGCCCGCGCCTCCTTCGTGATGGACCATGGCCGGACAGGTCCGCAGGGCGTGCTTGGCGGCAGGGACGGCAGGGTGAACGAGGTGACGGTGTGGCGCGATGGGAAAGCCCATGTGCCGCCGCATCTCTCCAAGGAACAGGATATTCCGCTGAAAGCCGGCGACCGGGTTTGTGTGGGCACGCCCGGCGGCGGCGGCTATGGCGATCCGATGGCGCGTGCGCCTGAGAAGGTTTTGCGCGATGTGGCGCTGGGATACTACACAGCGGAGGAGGCCGAGGCGCTGTTTGGCGTGGTGCTGAGCGCGGATGGCCAGGCGGTGGACGAAGTGGCAACGCAGGCGAAACGCAGCGGCTGAGAGGGTTGAGCCAGGCGCCCTCGCCCTTCGCCTTTCGACAAGCTCAAGAAGCTCAGGATGAGGGCTGTTGATAGGCTGGCGTGTTTCAGAAGTTTCTTGGTGCGGCGACGCTCAAGTAACCCTCATCCTGAGCTTCTTGAGCTTGTCGAAAGGCGAAGGGCGAGGGTGCTTGGTGCCATAGGTCGCCACTCACTCCCCAAGCAGCCGAAACTCCAGATAGAGATTGCGCTGCAGGAGCGAGTGGTTGTCGTCGGACATGAGCGAGACCATGGTCGCGCCATCGGCGCGCTGCCAGACATCGAGCGCTTCCATATTGTCGATCTGATGATCCATGCCGGCGGTGAACAGCACCGGACCATTCGCCACGCTTCCCGGCGCGATGGTTGCGCCGTCGATCCGGCGTATGCGTATGGCCACGCCGTTGGCGAAGGTGAAGCGGCGCTCCAGCAGAAGGAGATCGCCATCGGGCAGAAACGCGCCATCGGTGATGTCGAAGCCTTCTGAACGTGCAACGGTGAAGACGCCCTTCATCGGCCCTTCGAGAATGGCGGCAAAGCAATTGCCGTCCTCATCGATGCTGCGCTCGGCAACGACGACCCGCGCCCCGTCCAGACGCCCGCCCGGCGGCGCGTAGGCGATGGTTTCGAAGCCGCGATTGCTGCGCAGCTCCTCACGCGGAACGAGATAATCCAGATCGCGGATGGCAGAACCCATGGCACCGCGCGCGATTTCGAACTCGGCGATGCGCTGTACACGTTCGAAGCTCACCGTCGCCAGTTCGCCCTTGACGGCGATGCCTTCGGCATCGGTGGTCCATTTCTGGCGCGTGGAATTGCCATCGCCGTCGACCATGGGCTGCATGGAAAAATCGGTGAAGCCGGAGGGACGTTCCTCGGCATCCCGGGTCATAGTTCCGAAAAACCAGAAACCAGTGTCGGAAACGCCGATGAACTCGGCGCCGGGCGAGACAAAGCGAAAAGACGAAAACGCCCCGAAATGATCCACCGGCGAGGTCATGGAAAGACCCCCGACAAACTCCAGCGGCCCAAAACGCGTGTCGTGAGAACCAATGGCGAAATGTCGGATGGGCACCGCATTGACCGTCATGGGAATGGACGGTTCCTGCGCCTTTACCGGGCTTGCCACCGAAAAGACCAGCGCGGCAAGCAGCAGGCGCAGGGCCAAAGGGCGCAGACTAGCCTGCACGTCGCATCGCGCCGCCGCCGCGGCGCGCGCCCTCTTCCTCGAACAGCGAGGCCAGCTGCTCGGTCATGGCGCCAGCCAGTTCCTCTGCATCGACAATGGTGACGGCGCGACGATAGTAACGCGTGACATCATGGCCAATGCCGATGGCCAGAAGCTCGACCGGCGAGCGGGTTTCGATCAGGTCGATAACGCCGCGCAGATGCCGCTCCAGATAATTGCCGGGATTGACCGATAAGGTCGAATCGTCGACCGGAGCGCCATCGGAAATCATCATCATGATCTTGCGCTGCTCGGGCCGCGCCATCAGGCGCTGATGCGCCCACAGAAGCGCCTCACCGTCGATGTTTTCCTTCAGGAGCCCCTCGCGCATCATCAGGCCGAGATTGCGCCGTGCACGACGCCAGGGCGCATCGGCGCTCTTGTAGATGATGTGGCGCAGATCGTTCAAACGGCCGGGATTGGCGGGCTTGCCATCCTTCAGCCATTTCTCGCGTGCCTGCCCGCCCTTCCACGCACGCGTGGTGAAGCCGAGGATTTCGACGCGCACACCGCAGCGCTCCAGCGTGCGGGCCAGGATATCGGCGCAGGTGGCGGCCACCGTGATCGGCCGGCCGCGCATGGAGCCCGAATTGTCGAGCACCAGCGTCACCACCGTGTCGCGGAAATTGGTGTCGCGCTCCTGCTTGAAGGAGAGCGGCTGCATGGGATCGATCACGAGGCGCACCAGACGCGCCGTGTCGAGCACGCCCTCTTCCAGATCGAAATCCCAGGAGCGGTTCTGCTGCGCCATCAGACGGCGCTGCAGGCGGTTGGCCAGACGCCCAACCACGCCCTGAAGATTGGCAAGCTGCTTGTCGAGGAAAGCGCGCAGACGGTCGAGCTCTTCCTCGTCGCAAAGCTCTTCGGCCCCGATGGTCTCGTCGAATTCGGTGGTGAAGACCTTGTAGTCGATGTCGCGGGCGGCCTGGTCGAACGGGCTGTCGGGACGGCGCGCCTCACCCGGCGTCTCCGAATCGAGCTCGTCATCCTCGGAAACATCGTCGGCAGTGGTGTCGCCGGCTTCGCTCTCGCCGGTCTCGGTGTCCTCGCTCTCGCCGCTGGACTCCTCGCCCTCGCTCTCTTCGCCGCCGGATTCGTCCTCTTCGCTCTGCTCGGCCTGTTCCTGCGCTTCAGGCGCGTCGCTATCTTCCTCGCTTTCCTCGGTCTGCTCTTCCTCGGCAAGGTCCTCGCCAAGGTCGATGGAGGAAAGGAGATCGCGCACGGCGCGGGCAAAGCCGTTCTGATCGTCGATCTGGCTGGCAAGTGCGTCGATGTCGGCTGACGCCTTGTCCTCGACCCAGTCGCGCCAGAGCGACACGAGCTTTTCGCCACTCTTCGGAGCAGGACGGCCGGTCAGCCTTTCGCGCACCATCAACGCGATGGCTTCCTCAAGCGGCGCATCGGCCTTTTCGGAAACCTCGGCCAGATTGGCGCGCTCATATTTGTCCTGCAGCATGGCGGCGATGTTGTCGCCCATGCCCTGCATGGCGCGCGAACCGATCGCCTCGACACGGGCCTGCTCGACAGCGTCATAAATGGCGCGCGCTTCATTGCCTTCCGGCGCAAGACGGCGGTGCAGATCGATGTCGTGGCAGGCGCGGCGCAGCGCCATGGAATCGCTGATGCCCCGGGTAATGGTGAGCGCTTCGGCGTTTACCTTCTTGGGCAGGTCCGGAAGCCGGGCGCGGCTGCCCGTGAGCGAGGGCTTGTCCTTGGAGAAGGAGACCTCAAGCTCGTGATCGCCGGCAACGGCGCGCATGCACGCGGTGGTCGCCCGCTTGAACGGGTCGAGCGGCGCTTCGGCGGGTTGTCCGGGCTTTCGGTTGGTCTGGCTCACGGGGCGTCTTTTCTCGGGCTTGTTCGCGTGCCTAGCTCAGCGCGACATTCGCAGCCGATTCCGGCAGTTCCTCGCCGAAAGCACGCTGGTAGAACTCGGCGACCAGCGCCCGCTCCAGCTCATCGCATTTGTTGAGGAAGGTGAGGCGGAAAGCGAAACCGACATCGCCGAAGATCTCGGCATTTTCGGCCCACATGATCACCGTGCGCGGGCTCATGACCGTCGACAGGTCGCCATTCATGAAGGCTGAACGCGTGAGATCGGCAACGCGGACCATGCGCGAAATGGTCTCGCGGCCCTTCTCGGTCTGGAAGTGCTTGTTCTTGGCCTGAACGATGGCGACTTCATCATCGTGCGGCAGATAGTTGAGCGTGGTGACGATGGACCAGCGGTCCATCTGCGCCTGGTTGATCTGCTGCGTGCCGTGGTAGAGGCCGGTCGTGTCGCCGAGGCCGACCGTGTTGGCGGTGGCAAACAGGCGGAAGGCGGGATGCGGGCGGATGACGCGGCTCTGGTCGAGCAGGGTCAGGCGGCCGGATGATTCCAGAACGCGCTGGATGACGAACATCACATCCGGGCGGCCGGCG